>NZ_JBFTOQ010000046.1:0-55994 GCF_056398045.1 Cupriavidus sp. 05L411
GCCCGCGCATGCCGCCGCCTGCAGCCGTAGCTCCTGCTGCGCCGGCTGCGCGCCCGCCCTCGGCCCAGCCCTTGCGTCCGCCCGGCCCACCCGCTGCGGTGTCGAGGCCGGCGGCCCCGATGCCTGCCGCCCAGGCCGCAGCCCCAGCGCGCCGGGAGCCTGCGCCCGCGCGGCAAGCGGCCACGGATGCGCGCCATGCCCGCGACAGCGGCCCGAGCGACGACGTCCCGCCGTGGGAACACGCAGGCAGCAGCGACGTGCCGCCCTGGGAAGACCTCCCGCCCGACCTGCCCGTGATCGGGCCGTACGACAGCGATCCCGAGCCGATGCCCTCGCGCCAGGCCGCGCCCCGGCGCGAACCTGCCCCGCGCGCCGCACCGCCTGCTCCCGCTGCCGTGCAAGCTGCACCGGCCGAACCGGTGGCTCCGGTGCGGCTCACGCCGCCTAAGCCGCCGGTGGCCGGCGAAGATGGCACGCCGCCGGTGTTCACCGGCGCGTGGCCGGCACTGGCTGCCAGCCTGCCGCTCAAGGGCCTTGCGCAGCAACTGGCCTACCAGAGCGAGCTTGTCCAGGTCGTGGGCCGTACCTTCCACCTGCGCGCGCCGGTGGCGCCCATTACCGAGGCCGGCGTCGTCGAGCGCCTGCAGCAGACGCTGGCCGAGCACTTCGGCACCGACGTGCGGGTGCAGTGCGAGATTGGTGCGGTAGCCGATACCGCCGCCGCCGCGGATGCGCAGGCTCGCGCCGAGCGCCAGCGCGAAGCCGAGGCCACCATCGAAGGGGATCCCTTCGTGCAGGGTCTGCTGCGCGAGTTCGGTGGCACGATCCTGGAGGGATCGATCCAGCCGCGCGCCGCCTGACCTCTTATTTTTGCCAGGCCGCCGGCGCCCATGACGCGCGGCGGCCCGTAACTTCTATCCAAACGCTAATCAGGAGCACTCCATGATGAAGGGCCAACTGGCCGGGCTGATGAAGCAAGCCCAGCAGATGCAGGAAAACATGAAGAAAATGCAGGAGCAGCTTGCCCTGATCGAGGTCGAGGGCCAGTCCGGCGCCGGCCTGGTCAAGGTGGTGATGACCTGCAAGAACGACGTCAAGCGCGTCTCCATCGACCCCAGCCTGCTCGCCGAAGGCGAAGACAAGGAACTGCTGGAAGACCTGGTCGCCGCTGCGTTCAACGACGCCGTGCGCAAGGCCGAGGCCACCTCGCAGGAAAAGATGGGCTCGATGACCTCCGGCCTGCCGTTGCCCCCGGGCTTCAAGCTGCCGTTCTGAGCCTGACACGGAGCCCGCATGATTCTCGAATCCGCAGTGCTGCCGGTGCGCCCCGGCCAGGAAGCCGCCTTTGAAGCGGCCTTCGGGCAGGCGCGTCATATCATCGCGGGCATGCCGGGCTTTCTTGGGCTTGAGTTGCATCGCGGCATCGAGCAGCCGTCGGAGTACCTGCTGACAGTGCGCTGGCGCACGCTGGAAGACCACACCGAGGGTTTCCGCGGCTCGCCCGAGTACCAGCGGTGGAAAGCCTTGCTGCATCATTTCTATGAGCCGTTTCCCACCGTGCTGCATCACTTGCCGGTGGTGAGCATGGCTGCATCCGGGGGGGCGGCATGAAGGGTGCCCCCCCGACCTCGCTGCAGGCGCTGATCGAGGCGCTGCGGGTCTTGCCGGGCGTGGGGCCGAAGTCGGCCCAGCGCATGGCTTATCACCTGCTGCAGCACGACCGCGAAGGTGCCCGCAAGCTGGGCGACGCCTTGCGCGGCGCGGCCGACGGCATCAAGCATTGCTCGCGCTGCAATACCTTCACCGAGCAGGAAATCTGCTCGACCTGCCTGGACGAGCGGCGCGACGCCTCGCTGCTATGCGTGGTGGAGACGCCGTCCGACCAGATCATGATCGAGCAGACGCTGACCTATCGCGGCCAGTATTTTGTGCTGATGGGCCGGCTCTCTCCGCTCGACGGCATCGGCCCGCGCGAGATCCACCTGGACCGGTTGCTGGCGCGCGCCACCGACCCCGCCATGGGCGGCCCGGTGACGGAGGTGATCGTCGCCACCAATTTCACGAGCGAAGGCGAGGCCACGGCGCACTATGTTGGCGAGATGCTGAAAGCGCGCGGCCTCAAGGTGTCGCGCCTGGCGCGCGGCGTGCCGGTGGGCGGCGAACTCGAATACGTCGATGCCGGCACCATTGCCCGCGCGGTGATGGACCGGCGCGCGGTGTAGCCGTGCCCGATCGCATTGCCACGCCTGGGTCCGTGCGCGGGGCCACAACCRCATGAATCTCGCCCGTTTTGACCTTGTCACGCTTGGCCTGTTCGTGGCCGTGGCCCGCCAGGGCAGCATTTCCGCCGGCGCGCGCCAGTCGCACTTAGCGGTGGCGGCGGCCAGCAAGCGCATTTCCGACCTGGAAGCCGCCGTTGGCGCGCCGCTGTTCTTTCGCCACGCGGCCGGGGTGCAGCTGACCGAGGCCGGGCAGGCCTGCTTCCACCATGCGCTGACTATCCTGCAGGACGTGGAGCGCATGGCCGGCGTGATGTCGGACTACGCCAGCGGCGTGCGCGGCCAGGTGCGCGTGTGCGCCAATACCTCGGCCATCACGCAGTTCCTGCCCGACGACCTGGCGACCTTCATGGCGCTGCATCCCACCATCCGCATCGAGCTCGAAGAGCAGAACAGCAGCGAGATCGTGGCCGCGCTGGTCGAAAACCGCGCGGACGTGGGCATCTTTGCCGACCGCACGCCCAGCGCGGGCCTGGTCACGGTGGAGTACCGGCAGGACGAACTGGTGCTGGTCACGCCGCCGGGCCATCCACTGTCCGAGCGCGGGCCCGTGCGCTATGCGGACACGCTGGAGTACGACTTCGTCAGTTTGCCGCAGGTCACATCGCTGGCCGCCCGCTTGCTGGAGGAAAGCAGCCGGCTGGACCGGCCTTTCCGCCTGCGCATCCAGGTGCGCAGCTTCGACGCCATGTGCCGCATGGTGATGGCGGGGCTGGGCGTGGGCGTGCTGCCGCGCATCGCGGCCGAGCCGCACGTGCAGTCGATGGGTTTGTCGCTGGTGGGGCTGCAAGATGCGTGGGCCCGCCGCACGCTGCTGATCGGCATGCGTGACCCCGCGGGGCTGACGGTGTCGGCGCGGCTGCTCATTACCCATCTCTGCGGCGACCGCGCGCCGTTCTGACGCCCTGGCAGGCTTTGTCGTGGCTCGTTCGGGGCTTTCGCGTTCCGAGAAGGCCCGCTTCTCCGAATGCCGATTCCGCCAGCCGCCCGGCTGGGGCACACTGCGTCGAAACAAGGCGTGCTGCCAGCCGCACCGGCCGCACCGGCCGCGGGGCTTCCCATCGGCACACGCCCGCTGTAACTCACACCGCACGGAGACACCCCCACCATGGCGCGACAGATCCTTGAAGGCATTCGGGTCCTCGAACTCGGGCAACTGATTGCCGGCCCCTTCGCCGCCAAGACCCTCGCCGATTTCGGCGCTCACGTCGTCAAGGTGGAGCCGCCCGGACAGGGCGACCCGCTGCGCAAATGGCGCATGCTTTACGAGGACACCTCCGTTTGGTGGGAAGCGCAATCGCGCAACAAGCAATCCATCTGCATCGACCTGCGCAATCCGGACGGGCAGGCGGTGGTGCGCAAGCTGGCCGCCGAGGCCGACGTGCTGATCGAGAACTTCCGCCCGGGCACCATGGAAAAATGGGGCCTGGGCTATGAAGCGCTGCGCGCGGAAAACCCCGGCCTGATCATGGTGCGCGTGTCCGGCTACGGCCAGACCGGCCCGAAGAAGGATGAGCCGGGCTTTGCCGCGGTGGCCGAGGCCATGGGCGGCCTGCGCTACCTCACGGGCGAGCCGGGCCGTGCCCCGGTGCGCGCCGGCCTGTCGCTAGGCGACACCATTGCCGGGCTGCATGGCGCGCTCGGCGTGCTGCTGGCGCTGTACGAACGCGATGCGCGCGGCGGTGAAGGGCAGGTGATCGACGTGGCGCTGTACGAGTCGCTGTTCAACCTGAGCGAAAGCCTGCTGCCGGAGTATTCGGCGTTTGGTGCCGTGCGCCAGCCGGCTGGCGGCGCCTTGCCCGGCATTGCGCCGTCCAACGCCTATCCCTGCGCCAGTGGCGAGTACGTGCTGGTGGCCGCCAACGGAGACGCCATTTTCAAGCGCCTGATGCACGCGATCGGCCGCGCCGACCTGGGCGACGACCCGGCGCTCGCGCGCAACGATGGCCGCGTGAAACGCGTCGACGAGATCGATGCCGCCATCACCGCGTGGACCCGCACGCAAAGCGTGGAAGACGCGCTGGTGGTGCTCAAGCAGGCCGAAGTGCCATCCGGGCGCATCTACACCGTCAAGGACATCTCGGAAGACCCGCACTACCGTGCGCGCGGCGTGATCGAGAGCGTGACCGCGGCCAGCGGCCTGACCGTCGAAGTGCCGGGCATCATGCCCAAACTTTCGGCCAGCCCAGGCGCCATCCACGACCGTGCGCCCACGCTGGGCGAACACACGGACAGCGTGCTGGAGGCGGCCGGCTTCGACGCTGCCACCATCGCTGGCATGCGCGCACGCGGGGTGGTGGCATGAGCGCGTCATCCATGCTGCGCGGCCCGGCCCGCATCGAGATCAACGAAGTCGCACCGCGCGATGGCCTGCAGATTGAGCCGGCCGTGGTGCCCACCGATGCCAAGGTCGCCTTCCTCGACGCCTTGTCCGCCTGTGGCTTTGCCCGCATCGAAGCCACGTCATTTACCTCGGCCAAGGCCATCCCCGCATTGGCCGATGCCGAGGCGGTCATGCACCGCATGCAGCGCGGCGCGGGCGTGCGCTACACCGCGCTGGTGCCGAACCTGCGCGGCCTGGAGCGCGCGTTGTCGTGCCGGCCCGATGAGCTCAACCTGGTGATGTCGGCCAGCGAGACGCATAACCGCGCCAACCTGCGCATGACGCGCGCCCAGTCGCAAGCGCAGTTGCTGGCAATGATCGAGGCGGCTAACGCGGCAGGTGTGCCGGTCAATGTTTCGCTGTCCACCGTGTTCGGCTGCCCCTTCGAGGGCGAGGTCGATGCCGATGCCGTGATGGCGCTGGCCGAGTCCTTCGCCCATGCCGGCGCGGCCGGTATCACGCTGTGCGACACCACCGGCATGGCGTATCCCACGCAGGTGGCCGCGCTGTGCGAGCGTTTCCAGCGAAGCCTGCCGCAGGCGGGCCTCACCATTCACCTGCATAACACCCGCGGCATGGGCCTGGCCAACGCGCTGGCCGCCTGGCAGACGGGCGTGACCCGCTTCGACGCCGCCGCTGGCGGTCTCGGTGGTTGCCCCTTTGCGCCCGGCGCCAGCGGCAACGTCAGCACCGAAGAGCTGGTGCATATGTTCGATGCCATGGGCGTGGACACCGGCGTGGACCTGGCGCGCTTGCTCGACGTGGTGGCTGGCTTGCCCGCGCTGGTCCAGCGTGACACCGCCAGCCAGTTGCTGCGCGCGGGCACGCGCCTGCGCACGCACCAGCCGCCGGGCTGGCTGGCCGAGCATTTCGCCGGGCAGGGCCGACATCAGGGCTGACAGCGGGCCCGCCGCAGGAATCCCGAAGGACGGGTGCGCACCGCACGGCGAGGGCCGGCGGGCGCAGAACAGAAAACCAAGATCAACAAGCACCAAGCAGGAGACACTTCATGCCTCGCAATCCGGCATCTGCCATCGCACGTCCCCAATCTTCCCTGTGCGCATCCGGCGCGCGCCGCAAGACGCTCGCCGCTGCCGTGGCGCTGGCAGCCGCCGGCCTGGCCGGCACGGCCGCATGGGCGCAGGACGGCGCCTACCCGACGCGCCCGGTCACGCTGGTGGTGTCCGCCGCTGCCGGCGGCACGACCGACCTGGCCGCACGCATGATCTCCGAGCCCCTGTCCAAGGCCCTTGGCCAGCCGGTGGTAGTGGACAACCGCCCCGGCGGCTCGGGCGGCATTGCTGCGCAGACGGTGGCGCGCGCCAAGCCGGACGGTTACACCCTGATGGTGCAGTACTCGGGCTACCAGGTCATCTCGCCGCTGCTGATGAAGAACGCGTGGGACCCCGTGAAGGACTTCGCGCCGGTCGCCAACATCCTCTCGGCCCCGCAGGTGCTGGTGGTGCGGCCGAGCCTGCCGGTGAAGACGCTCAAGGAACTGGTGGCCTATGCCAAGGCCAACCCCAACAAGCTTAACTACGCCTCGTCGGGCAACGGCTCCCTGCAGCATGTCTCCACCGAGCTGCTGAACCAGATGGCCGGCATCCAGATCACCCATGTCCCGTACAAAGGCACCGGCCCGGCCATGACCGACCTGCTGGGCGGCTCGGTGGATCTCACCATCACCACGCCGCCGCCCCTGATGGGGCATATCGCGGGCGGCAAGCTGCGAGCGCTGGTGGTCACCAGCAAGCAGCGCCTGCCCAGCCTGAAGGACGTGCCCTCCGCGCCGGAAGCCGGCTACCCCGATCTGGACGTGTCGTCCTGGTTCGCCATGTACGCGCCTGCCGGCACGCCCAAGCCGATCATCGACAAGCTCGCCGGCGAGATCGAGCGCATCATGCAGACCGAGGCCTTCCGCAAGAAGGCGGAAGAGCTCGGCGCGGAGGCGAAGTTCATGGGCCCGCAGCAACTCGCGACCTATCAGCGCAACGAGCTGGTCCGCTGGGCCAAGGTCATCAAGGCGGCCGATATCCACGCGGAATGATGCCTGTGCCCAGGGGCCGGTAGTAAGCCGGCCGAAAGGCGCACCCTGTATCTTCGATGCCCACACGCCGGCGCGGATGCCGGCGTGGCATAGGTGTTGATCCCGATGCGGCCCTTTGCGGCATCGGCTAGCATCGCAACTTGCCGCTACGCGGCACGACGCAAGCCGTAGCACATGCGGCATGCATCAGCGCGAGAGCTGCAGTTGACGGGTAATCAGGTAGGAGAGAGAAATGTATAACAAGAAATTCTGGAAGCAGGCGCTGCTCGCGCTGGCGCTGTTCCTTGCGGGCTGGTTCACCTTTGGCGGCTACGCCCAGGCACAGGGCAAGCCCGAGAAGACCAAGGTCACCATCGCCGTGGGCGGCAAGAACCTGTTCTACTACCTGCCGCTGACCATTGCCGAGCGCCTCGGCTACTTCAAGGATGAAGGGCTCGACGTCGAGATCGTCGACTTCGCCGGCGGTGCCAAGGCGCTGCAGGCCGTGGTGGGCGGCAGCGCCGATGTGGTTTCAGGCGCCTACGAGCACACTATCAACCTGCAGGCCAAGGGCCAGCAGTATCAGGAATTCGTGCTGCAGGGCCGCGCCCCGCAGATCGTGCTGGTGGTCTCCAACAAGACCATGCCCAACTTCAAGTCGGTGGCCGACCTCAAGGGCAAGAAGATTGGCGTGACCGCGCCGGGATCCTCCACCAACATGATGGCCAACTTCGTGCTGGCAAAAGCGGGCCTGAAGGCATCGGACGTCTCCTTCATCGGTGTCGGCGCCAGCGCTGGCGCGGTGGCGGCCATGCGCTCCGGCCAGATCGACGCGATGGCCAACCTCGATCCGGTGGTGTCGATGCTGACCCAGAAGAACGAAGTGCACATCGCCTCTGACACCCGCACGCTGAAGGACACCCAGGCTGTCTTCGGCGGCAATATGCCGTCGGGTTGCCTGTACGCGTCCACCACCTTTATCCAGCAGAATCCGAACACCACGCAGGCCATGACCAACGCCATGGTGCGCGCGCTCAAGTGGCTGCAGAAGGCTGGCCCGTCGGACATCGTCAAGACCGTGCCGGAAAGCTACCTGCTGGGCGATCGCGCGCTGTACCTGTCCGCCTGGGAAAAGGTCAAGGAAGCCATCTCGCCGGACGGCACCATGCCGGCCGACGGTCCCAAGACCGCGCTCAACACGCTGCAACAGTTCGACCCGGACCTGAAGGGCAAGACCATCAAGCTGGAAAACACCTTCACCAACACCTTCGTGCAGAAGGCGAACGCCAAGTACAAGTAAGGCATCGCCTGCGCCCTGGGTGCCGGCGGCCCGCTGCGTGCAGCGGGCCTTTGCATTGGCGCTTGCCGATGCCATCCATGGCATCCGGTGCGCCGTCCTGAGCCTGTTTTCCACGTCATTACTATCGCGCGGAGCCACCGTGCCTGCATCGATCGCACCCGTCGCGTCATTCAGCACCGTATCCGCCAAGAGCCTGCCATGAGCACTCCCGCACTTTCTCTCGACAACGTCACCTGCACCTTCGTCTCCCGCGACGATCGCAGCCAGCGCTATACCGCCGTCAAGGAGACCACCCTGGACATCCAGCCCGGCGAGTTCGTCTCCGTGGTGGGGCCGACCGGCTGCGGCAAGTCCACCTTGCTGAATGTGGGGGCCGGCTTGCTGCAGCCCTCAATCGGCGAGGTACGGGTGTTCGGCGAGCCGCTGCGCGGCATCAACACCCGCGCCGGCTACATGTTCCAGGCCGAAGCCCTGATGCCGTGGCGCAGCGCGCTCGACAACGTCATTGCCGGGCTTGAGTTCCGCGGCATGGCGCGTGCCGAAGCGCAGCAGGAGGGCGAGGCCTGGCTGCGCCGCGTCGGCCTGGGCGGGTTTGGCGACCGCTACCCGCACCAGCTCTCCGGCGGCATGCGCAAGCGCGTGAGCCTGGCCCAGACGCTGATACTGGATCCGGACATCATCCTGATGGACGAGCCATTCTCCGCGCTCGACATCCAGACCCGCCAGCTGATGGAAAACGAGGTGCTGGAGTTGTGGGCGGCCAAGCGCAAGGCAGTACTGTTCATCACCCACGATCTTGACGAGGCCATCGCCATGAGCGATCGCGTGGTGGTGCTGTCGGCAGGTCCCGGCACGCACCCGATCGGCGAGTTTGCCATCGACCTGCCGCGTCCGCGCGACGTGGCCGAGATCCGCAACCATCCTCGCTTCATCGAGCTGCACGCGGCCATCTGGGACGTGCTGCGCGAGGAAGTCCTCAAGGGCTATGCGCAGCAGCGCAAGGTGGCCTGAGACGGCCAGGCGCGCTTCGTTCCCATTCAATCCGGTCTGATTTCAATTCGAGTTTCGATTCCCATGGCTTTCCGTCCCGACTCCAAGGGCATGCTGCGATTCTGGCAGCTGCTCGTCCTCGTTGTGATCCTCGGCGCCTGGCATGCCGCCACGCGCTCGCAGCAGGTTGCCTTCTTCTTCGGTGAGCCGCTGATGGTGGCCCAGCGCATCTGGAACTGGTTCGTCGTCGAGCGCGACATCTACGTCCACCTCGGCGTGACCCTGATCGAGACGCTGCTGGCCTTCGGCATCGGCACGGCAGCGGGCCTCGGCGTTGGCCTGTGGCTGGCGCTCAGCCCGCTCACCTCGGCCATCCTCGATCCCTATATCAAGGCGATGAACTCGATGCCGCGCGTGATCCTGGCGCCGATCTTCGCCGTCTGGTTTGGCCTGGGCATATGGTCAAAGGTAGCGCTGGCGGTGACGCTGGTGTTCTTCATCGTGTTCTTCAACGTCTACCAGGGCGTCAAGGAAGTCAGTCCCGTGGTGCTGGCCAATGTGCGCATGCTGGGCGCGAACCGCAAGCAGCTGCTGCGCCATGTCTACCTGCCGAGCGCGACCAGCTGGGTGTTTTCCTCGTTGCATACGTCAGTCGGCCTGGCCTTCGTGGGCGCGGTGGTGGGCGAGTACCTGGGCTCGGCGCGCGGCGTCGGCTACCTGATCCTGCAGGCCGAGGGCACCTTCGACATCAACACCGTGTTTGCGGGCATCGTGGTGCTGACCGCGGCGGCGCTGATGCTGGATACGCTGGTCGGCAGCGTGGAGAAGCGGCTGATGAAGTGGCAGCCCAAGAGCGGAGAGACCGAGCGGCTGTAAGCCAGCTGTCGGCCTGGCGCCCGGGCGAGAGCGAGCTGGAGCATGGTGGAGACTGGTTTAAAATTATTGTTTTGCAATAATAATTGTTTGTGAAACAATCATTTCCACATAGAATCACGGCTTGCTCACCGTCGCCGGAGTTGCCATGCATCCCCCTGTTTCCTCACGCATCGTCCGTGTCAGCCAGCGCCTGGCTGCGCTGAGCCTGCTGGTGGTGGTGGTCATGCTGTTGCTCAACGCCGCCAGTTGGCTGATGCCGGTGGTGGCGCGCCTGGGTGGCCTTCGCTTTGGCCTGAGCGCACGGATCGTGTCGCGGCTTGCGCTGGACCTGGTGGCGCTTGGCGAATGGCAGCGGCTAGGCGCCGCGTTGCTGTCGAGTGTTCCGCTGCTGGCGTTGGCCCTTGCGTTGCTTAACTTGCGCGCGCTGTTTCAGCGCTATGCGCGCGGCGAGTATTTCTCGGCGGCCGCGGCCGATCACTTCGGCAATGTCGGGCGGGCCGTGCTGGCGTTGTTCCTGGCTGCCTGCATTACCGCGATCGCGCATATCCTGCGCCAAGCCAGCGACCTGGAGCAGGAACACCGCCAGTTCGTCTAAGCCAGCGTGATGCCCAATGCTGACCGCGGCGCGCACGCCACGCGCCGCCGGCAGTGGTCGATCGTGGTGGCGCTGGTGCTGGTGGCGCATGGGCTCGTGTTGGGTCCGGTGCCCTGGCCGGCACGGCAGGCCTCGTTCTCGTTGCCTCGGCCGGGCGAGCGGGACCAGCGGGCCATGCAGTGGGTGGCTGTGCTGCCGAATGCCAGGTTGCCCACGCCCGCTGCCACCGCCAAGCCCGCTGTATCCTCCCGCAAGCCGCAGGCCTTGTCTGCGCCTCGGCCCGAGCGTGCGTCCGCCGTTGCGAATCGCGCCGCGCCGGCAGGACAGCCCGGCCGGGAGCCAGTCGCGGCGATGGCTTTGCCGCCCGGGGCGGGCGCACCTTTCAACAGTTCGAGCGCGGCCAGCGTGCCCATGCTGCCGCTGGCACCGACGCGCTCCGCAGATACGGCATCTGCCACTGGCGTTGCGCGGGACAATATCGCCCGCAGTCGTCAGCGGGGCGAGGCCGTCTTCGAGCGCGCCGCCTCTGACGCGGTGGCCTCGCCTGCGCAGCGGCTTGCCGCGGGCATGGCAGCTGCCGCGCAGGGCGAAGCCCTTGTCGAGTCGCATGTGAGCACGAATCGTACCGCGCGCGTGCGCGGCGCTGCAGGGACTTACTGCTTGCGCATGAAGGATCCAAGCCTGAAGGTCGATCCGTTTCGGCAGGAGCTGGCGCTGCCGGCCAATTGCCCGCCTTAGTGGCCATTTCGGCCATTTCAAAAAGATGCTGGCGTCGTTGCACGGCCTTGGCCGTACCACTTGTACTGTCTGCGGCCGCGCGCCTGGCCAGAACCGATTCGCTTCATTTTGAAACCGCCTCTTAGTGGTCCCGCCAGCTTTGGCGCGACGCGAGCCCGGCCCCGGCGCCTGCCACCGCGGTCACCGCGAAGCGCACACTGACGGTCAGGCCGCCGCCGGGGGTTTCCTCAAGCGCCACCGTGGCGCCATGGGCGCGCGCGATCTGGCGCACGATCGGCAGGCCCAGGCCGCTGCCATTCTGCCCCGGGGTGGATTCGCCGCGATAGAAGCGCTGGAATACCTTGTCGCGTTCGTCGTCGGCAACGCCCGGGCCGCTATCCACCACTTGCAACAACGGCTGGTTCTCCGGACCCGCCACGCGGACCGTCACCTGCGCGCCGGGGCCGGCATAGCGGATCGCGTTGTCCACGAGGTTGCCGGCCAACTCCTGCAGCAGTTCCGCTTGCCCCAAGACTTGCACCGGCGCATCGGCTTCGAAGCCCAGGTCGACCTGGGCGGCCCGCGCCACCGGTGCCCATTCGAGGGCCACGTCCCTGGCCAGCGTATCGAGGCGCAAGGGCAGCAACGCCGGCGCGTAGCCACTGTCCGGTTCCAGGCGCGATAGCGAAAGCAGTTGCTGCACGCCCTTGGCGGCGTGGCGCACGGTATCGTGCAGCGGCCGCAGGTGGCGAAGGATGCGTTCGCCATCGCGCTCGCGCAGCGCCAGTTCTGACTGCGCCTGCATGATGGCCAGCGGGGTCTTCAGCTGGTGGGCGGCATCGGCAAAGAAGCGCTTGCGCGCCAGCAACATGCGGTGCAGGCGCGCGACGTACTGGTTGATCGCCTCGACCAGGGGCTTCATTTCTGCGGGCAGGTCTTTTTGCTCCAGCGGCGCCAGGTCGTCGGCGCCACGTTCGGCCACCGTGGCGCTGAGCCGGTGCAGCGGCCGCAGGCCGCGCCGCACGCCGAACCACACGATGCCCAGCGCCAGCGTGACCAGTACCATTTCCTGTTGCAGCGAGCCGGCCAGGATCTCGTGCGCCAGCGACTGGCGCGGCTCGATGGTCTCGCCGACCAGCACCCAGACCAGCCGCGCCTGCCCCGACGGCATGTCGCGCACCGGCAGCGGCTGCGCTGCCATGCGCACCGGCTCGCCGCGGAAAACGGCGTCGTAGAAGACGGTCTTGTAGAGCGGCTGCTTTGGCGTGGCCGGCATCGGCAGGTCGTCGTAGCCGGTCAGCGTGGCGCCGTGCTCGTCGCGAATCACGTAGTAGATCCGGCTGCCGGCCTCGGACTCGAAGATCTCCAGCGCCAGGTAAGGCACGTCGATGGCGAAGCGGCCCTCATGCAGGCGGATGCCTTCGCGCATCGATTTGAGCGAGGCTTCCAGCGTGCGGTCGAACGCCACGTGGGCGGCGTCCATCGCACGGTGATAGGTCATCCATGCGTCCATTGCCAGCAGGGCGAGCAACGGCAGCAGCAGCCAGAGTGACAGCTGCAGGCGCAGGCTCGGGACTCTCATCGGGCAGCCGGCGTGGCCATGTCCGCTTGTGCGCAGGCATCGAGCAGGTAGCCCAGCCCGCGCAGGGTCACGATGGCCACGCCGCTGCCTTCGAGCTTCTTGCGCAGGCGGTGCACATAGATTTCGATGGCGTCCGGGTTGACCGATTCGTCGATGCCGAAAATCTTCTCCGACATGGCTTCCTTGTTGACAGCGCGCCCGTCGCGCAGCATCAGCACCTCGAGCACGGCGCGCTCCCGCCGGGTCAGCGCCAGGGGCTCGCCACCCAGCACGAAGGCGCGGCTGATGCCGTCATAGCGCAGCGGGCCGCATTGCAGTTGCGTGCTCTCGTGACCAAAGCTGCGGCGTATCAGCGCGCGCGCGCGGGCCTCCAGCTCAGACAAGTCGAACGGCTTGGACAGGTAGTCGTCCGCACCAAGATTGAGCCCCTTCACACGGTCCTCGACCGAGCCGTGCGCGGTCAGGATCAGCACGGGCATGGCATTGCGCCGTTGCCGCAGGCGCCGCAGCACCTCCAGGCCATCGAGCTTGGGCAAGCCCAGGTCGAGGATGACCAGCGCGTAGTCCTGGGTCGAGAGCAGGTGATCGGCCGCGCGGCCATCGTGCATGCAGTCCACGGCGAAGCCCGCCTGGCTGAGCGCCTCGACCAGGGCATTCGCCAGTATCACATTGTCTTCAACGAGCAGGATTCGCATTCTCTTGGCGGGCAGGGCGCCCGGGTGAAATCGGTAAAAGCGGGGGAGGGCCGCGAAGGCGGGCCGCGCTGAGAAATACAGGTATCCGGCCCGACTTTGAAGCTAGGGAAACTCCCAACCTCGAACGCCGGCGCGGTGATGAAATCCGTCGAATTTCGAAAGCGAACTGAAAGTGCGCCTGCCATACCATGCGTGCCATCCCGGGGGCCTGCCCGGACATCACCACAACAATCGCAAGTCACAAATCACAAGAGGAGACAGCATGAAGCTGAAATCGATCGCGCTGGCAGCAGTCGGCATGAGCCTGGCCGGTGGCGCAGCGGCGCAATCCAGCGTGACCCTGTACGGCATCATGGATGCCGGCATCGAGTATGCCAGCCATGCCGGCCCGAATGGTTCGGTGGTCAAGATGACCTCGGGCGGAAAGAACACGTCGCGCTGGGGCATGCGCGGCAGCGAGGATCTTGGCGGTGGGCTCAAGGCACTGTTCCAGCTGGAGAGCGGCATCGCCATCGATACAGGCCGGCTGGATTCCGATGGCACGCTGTTCGATCGGCGCGCCATTGTTGGCTTGTCCAGCAAGTACGGCCAAGTGGTGCTGGGCCGCACCTTCACCACCACCTACGATTTCATGCTGCCGTTCGACCCGATGGGCTACGCGCCGAATTATTCGTGGGCGACCTCGGCGACCGCTACTGGCGACCGCAAGGATGGCTTGTTCTCGCGCGCGTCCAACGCGATCCGCTACGACGGCACTTTTGGTGGTGTGAAGCTGGGCGCCACGATGGCACTGGGCGAAGTGGCCGGCAGCTTCAAGAGCTCGTCCAAGTACGATCTCGGCGTGGGCTACAGTGCGGGCGGCTTTGCCGCGGCCGCCACCTGGGACCGCCAGAACGGCGCAGGCACCAGCACGACGCCGGCCGATGTCACGGACTACATTCAGGGCATCCACGCTGGCGCCAGCTATGACTTCGGCGACCTGAAGCTTTACGCGGGCTACCGCAACTACAAGCGGACCTTCACCACGGCAGCCGCGTCTCACCGCAGCGATATGTACTGGGGCGGTGCGTCGTATGACTTCACGCCGGCGTTCACGTTGTATGGCGCGGTCTACAAGCAGAATATCAAGGGCGGCAGCGATGCCGATCCGATCCTGTTCTCAATGCGCGCGCAGTACGCGCTGTCCAAGCGCACCACGGCTTACCTGTCGGGTGGCTATGCGAAGGCGCGCAACGGGCAGAACGTGAGCTTGTCCCGGGACTTCATCGGCTATGCAAACAACCAGGTGGGGGTGACCGCCGGTTTGCAGCATCGCTTCTGATGCGCGCAGTGATGGCTGCGTGAAGCGCCGCAGCGCAAGAAAAAAGCGCCTGGTGCTACGGCACCAGGCGCTTTATTTACTCTTGCACGGCGCCAGAGGCGCACCAAGTCAGGGCACGATGACGATCTTGCCGGTGACCTTGCGGGCTTCCATGTCTTTCAGGGCTTGCGGCGCCTGGTCCAGCGGATAGCGCGCGGAAATGTGCGGGCGGATCTTGCCTTCCTTCATCCAGCCCAGCATCTGCGCCATGTTGGCTTGATTGGCCTTGGGCTCGCGCCGCGCAAAGTCACCCCAGAACACGCCCACCAGCGAGGCGCCCTTGAGCAGCGCCAGGTTCAGCGGGAGCTTGGGGATTTCGCCATTGGCAAAGCCCACCACCAGGTAGCGGCCGCGCCAGCCGATCGAGCGGAACGCCGGCTCGGCGTAGATGCCGCCCACCGGGTCATAGATGACGTCGGGGCCGCGGCCATCGGTCAGTGTCTTCACGCGCTCGCGCAGGTCTTCGGTGCTGTAGTTGATCAGCGCATCGGCGCCATGGTCCTTGCAGACCGCGAGCTTTTCGTCGGTGGAGGCGGCTGCGATCACGCGCGCGCCGATGGCCTTGCCGATTTCGATGGCGGCCAGGCCCACGCCGCCGGCAGCGCCGAGCACCAGCATGGTCTGGCCCGCTTTCAGCTCACCGCGGTCGATCACCGCGTGATGCGAGGTGCCGTAGGTAAGGGTGAACGCCGCGGCGGTCTCGAAGTCGATGCCCGGCGGCATCGGCACCACCGCGGCGGCGGGGGCCTTGGCCTGCGAGGCGAAGGCGCCGTTGCCCAGGTAGGCGATAACATTGTCGCCGGGTTTGACGTGCGTCACGCCTTCGCCCACCGCGTTGACCACGCCGGCCAGTTCCGAGCCAGGCGAGAAGGGTAGTTGCGGCTTGGCCTGGTATTTGTTCTGGATGATGAGGACGTCGGGAAAATTCACGCCAGCCGCCTTCACATCGATGACGACTTCGCCCGCGCCGGGCACCAGGTCAGGCAGGGTTTCGAGCACCAGCGAATCAGGCGGGCCCCAGGCTTTGCAAAGTACGGCTTTCATCATGTCTCCGGTGATATGTTCGATGCCCGGCAGAAGATGGCGCAAAAGGGTGCATGCGCGGTGCACGCGTGGTCCATGCCAGTTGCGCCAGGCAGGCCCGGGCAAGTGTAGCGCAAAAATAGCACGGTCGTTCTGTTACAAGCTGGCGAGCCGCCGCCGGGTACTGGTTTTGCGGCAGGATTTGCGCTGCGGACAGGCCGCTTGCGGCAGCCTTGTCAGGTACAATCCCGGCCATGCATATCCTCCTCGCAAACGATGACGGTTACCTGGCGCCGGGGCTAGCCGCGCTACATGCCGCGCTGGCGCCGCTGGCGCGCATCACGGTGATTGCACCTGAGCAAAACCACAGCGGTGCATCCAACTCGCTGACCTTGCAGCGGCCACTGTCCATCTATGAAGCCCGGGAGGGCGTGCAGAAAGGGTTCCGCTTCGTCAACGGCACGCCGACCGATTGCGTGCATATCGCGCTGACCGGCCTGCTAGACGAGAAACCCGACCTGGTGGTGTCCGGTATCAACCAGGGTCAGAACATGGGCGAGGACGTACTGTATTCCGGCACCGTCGCCGCCGCCATCGAGGGCTTCTTGCTCGGCATTCCCTCGATCGCCTTTTCGCAGGTGGACAAGGGCTGGACTCATCTTGACGCCGCCGCGCGCGTGGCACGCGACATCGTTGAGCGCTATATCGCCAGGCCCTCGGCCGAGCCGTTCCTGCTCAACGTCAATATTCCCAGCCTGCCGTTTGAACACATCAAAGGCTACCGTGCCACCCGGCTCGGCAAGCGCCATCCGTCCCAGCCGGTGATCACGCAGGTCAACCCGCGCGGCGATACCAACTATTGGATCGGCCCCGCCGGCGATGCGCGCGATGCGAGCGAGGGCACGGATTTCCATGCCACGGGCGAAGGCTTCGTGTCGCTGACCCCTTTGCAGCTCGACCTGACTCATCGCGGGCAGCTCGAGCAGATCAACCAGTGGCTGGCATAAGCTCTTGCCCGCGTAGTAGCCGGCCGTCATGAGTTCCGTCCCGCGTCGCCCAAAATTTCCCCTGTCGCTGGACGCGGTGGTCGAGCGCAAGCCCGCGCCGGCGCGTACCGCCGGCATGCCTGCCGTGGGCGGCGCGCGCGGCGCGGCGATGGCCGCCAAATCGCGTGCGGCCAAGGCGCCCGCTGCGCCCACCCCGGCAGCGAGCGCCGTGCAGGCGCGCGCCAGTGCCGCCACGGCGGGCGGCGGTGGCATGGCCTCGGAACGCGCGCGTGGCGCGCTGGCGGCGCGGCTGCGCGCGGCCGGCATCCGCGACGACCGTGTGCTCGACGCGATTGCCACCATCCCGCGCCACCTGTTTGTCGAGCCCGGCCTGTCGTCGCAGGCGTATGAAGATGCGGCGTTGCCGATCGGCCACCAGCAGACCATCTCCAAGCCGTCGGTGGTGGCTCGCATGATCGAGCTGTTGCGCGAAGGCCTCGGCGCGGATGAGCCGCTGGAGCGTGTGCTGGAAATCGGCACCGGCTGCGGCTATCAGGCGGCCGTGCTGAGCCTGGTGGCGCGGGAAGTGTTCTCCATCGAGCGGATTCGTCCGCTGCACGAACAAGCCAAGGCGAACTTGCGGCCGCTGCGGGTGCCAAACCTGCGCCTGCACTATGGCGATGGCATGCTGGGTTTACCCCAGGCGGCGCCATTTTCGTCGATTATCCTGGCGGCGGCCGGCATGGAGGTGCCTCAGGCGTTGCTGGAGCAGCTTGCCATTGGCGGGCGGCTGATCGCGCCCGTGGCAGTGCCTCCCTCCGCCGGCGGCCCCGGGCAGACCGTCACACAGCAATTATTGTTGATCGAGCGGCGTAACCGGCATCGGTTTCACCGGACCGCGCTTGAAGCCGTTTTCTTTGTGCCATTAAAATCGGGCACTATCTGAGTCGAACTATGCACAATATCGTGAACACGGAACGTTTCGCCCGCGCCGGGCAGCTCGCTACCGCCTCCCTGCTGCTGGCCTTGCTGGCCGCCTGCGCCTCCTCGCCCATGCCGGCCCCCGTGGTGGACCGCACCTCCGGAGCCGGCGTCGCCGGTGTGGTCCCGCTGGAACCCGCGCCGCCTGGGTACTATCGCGTCAAGCGAGGCGATACGCTTTATCGAATCGCGCTCGAGAACGGCCAGTCCTATCGCGATGTCGCGGCCTGGAATTCCCTGGCCAACGCCAACCAGATCGAAGTGGGTCAATTGTTGCGCGTGGCGCCTCCAGGCGCCGACGTCAACGCGGGCACCGGCGTAGCCACCATGCCGGTGACGCCGGGCGGCGTGCAGGGCCAGCCAATCGACCAGGCGCGCCCTGTGCCCACGCCGGTTCCGCCGACAGCCACTGCTGGCGGGGCTTCCACGCCCGTGGCGGCGGCCTCCGCGCCCGCCGCCGATGGCTCGGTCAGGCTGGCTTGGCCGGTCACCGGTCAGTTGATCGGGCGTTTCGACGAAAAAGGCAACAAGGGCATCGATATTGCCGGCAAAAAGGGCGATCCGGTGCAAGCAGCCGACGATGGCCGCGTGATTCACGTTGGCCCCTTGCGCGGCTACGGGAATCTTGTCATCATCAAACACAACGATACATATCTCACTGCGTACGGCCACAACGACAAGGTGCTGGTGACGGAGCAGGCAACGGTCCGCAAGGGACAAAAGATTGCAGAGATGGGTAACAGTGACACCGATCGTGTGAAGCTGCATTTCGAGGTACGCAAGAACGGGAAACCAGTCGATCCGATGCGGTATCTGCCGCCACAGTGAGGGTTCATGCCACGCCAGAAAACTGTCTCCACCGGAAGCACCAGCCGCGCTCGGCGTCCCAAGCAGCCGGAGTTGCAGCAGTCCACTGGCGTGGCGCAAGCCGATGCCGATGCAGATTCCGAGGCCTACGGCCAGGACCCGGCCGCCGACCTGGTGCCGCTCACCGATGAGCCCATCACCACGGGTACGGCCGTAGGCCTGCGCGAGGCCGACCTGATGGTCGAGGAAGTCGAGCGCCAGGCCCGCGACGAGGACGAAGAAGAGTCCGAGGACGAAGAAGAAGGCGAGGCCGCAGCCGAGCCGGCTGCGCCCGATCATGACGACTTCCGCACCGTGCTGCACACCGAACTGGCAGCCGACACCGTCCAGCATTACCTCAATCGCATCAGCATCAAGCCGCTGCTGTCTGCGCCGGAGGAGCTGCATTTTTCTACCCTGGCCAAGGGCGGCGATTTCTCGGCGCGGCAGGTCATGATCGAGCGCAACCTGCGGCTGGTGGTCAGCATCGCCAAGGGCTATCTCAATCGCGGCGTGCCGCTGCTGGACCTGATCGAGGAAGGTAATCTCGGCCTGATGCACGCCATCGAGAAATTCGACCCCTCCCGCGGGTTCCGTTTCTCGACCTACGCCACATGGTGGATCCGCCAGAGCATCGAGCGCGCCATCATGAACCAGGCGCGCACCGTGCGCCTGCCGGTCCACGTCATCCGCGAACTCAACCAGGTGCTGCGCGCCAAGCGTCATCTGGAGAAGGGCGGCACCGACGGCCGCGATGCCAGCCTGGAAGACATTGCCCACCTGCTGGGCAAGACCCCTGACGAAATACAAGACGTGCTCGCGCTCAACGAGCACACCACCTCGCTCGACACGCCATTCGATCTCGATCCCGGATCCAGCCTGCTTGATTTCCTCTCGGACGAACACAACGCCGCGCCCGACCAGGAAGTCGCCCACCGCGAGCTGGAAAACCTGATGAAACAATGGTTGGCGCGTTTGTCCGAAAAGCACCGCTATGTTGTCGAGCGCCGCTTCGGGCTTAATCACATCGAGCCGGCCACGCTGGAAGAACTTGCTGAGGAAATGGGGCTGACGCGCGAGCGTGTGCGCCAGATCCAGCAAGAGGCGCTGGTCAAGCTCAAACGCCATTTTGCTTCGCAAGGCGTGCGCAAGGACGCTGTTCTATGACACCTGTGCTGGTATTCGACATCGAGACGATTCCCGATGTCGATGGTTTGCGTCGTCTGCACGACCATCCCGATTCCATGACCGACGCCGAGGTCGCCGAACATGCTTTCGCGGCCCGCCGCGAGAAAAACGGCACCGATTTCCTGCCGCACTACCTGCAGCGCATCGCGGCTATTTCCTGCGTGCYGCGCCGTAACCAGCGCGACGGCACTCCGGTTTTCCATGTGGGCTCGCTTGGCACGCTGGAAGACGGCGAGGCGGTGCTGATCCAGAAGTTCTATGACCTGGTGGCGCGCTACTCGCCCCAGATGGTGTCGTGGAACGGTGGCGGCTTCGACCTGCCCGTGCTGCATTACCGCGGGMTGGTGCATGGCATCGTGGCGCCGCGCTACTGGGAAATGGGCGAAGGCAGCGAGTCCGACAGCCGCGAATTCAAGTGGAACAACTACATCAGTCGTTACCACATGCGGCACCTGGACCTGATGGACCTGCTGGCGATGTACCAGCCGCGTGCCAGTGCACCGCTGGACGATCTGGCCAAGTTGTGCGGCTTTCCCGGCAAGATGGGCATGGACGGCAGCAAGGTCTGGCAGGCCTACCAGGACGGCCAGTTGCCCGCGATCCGCGATTACTGCGAGACCGACGTGGTCAATACCTACCTGGTGTACTGCCGCTTCCAGTTGATGCGTGGCGGCCTGACGCCGAAGCAGTTCGATACCGAAATCGAATTCGTGCAGGAGTCGCTCGCCGAGTTGCCGGGCTCCCAGTGGATCCAGTACCTCCAGTCTTTCCGCATCAGGCCGGTGTATGCCGGCGGCGATGACGACGAAGAACCGGAAATCTAAGCGCCCCTCCGTGACAGGCCCTTATTCGTCCGCCAGCGACAGGTAGATTGGCTGGTGGTCAGATGCCCGCGTTTCGCCATCCACCTCGCAGCACAGCACGCGCGGCAGCAGGTCCTCCGTCAGGAATGCGAAGTCACAGGCAAACGGCGCCTGCGGCCATTGCTCCCTGTCATACAAGGCGCAAGTTGGCGCGTGGGGCTTGCCGGGGTGGGTATGCGTCCAGGCGTCGTGCCAGCCGATGATGCCGGTTTCGTGGCATCCGTCGTATGGCGCCAACATGCGCAGGTAAGCAATATCGTCCGGCGCGCCGTTGAAATCGCCGCACAGCACG
Organism: Cupriavidus sp. 05L411; assembly: GCF_056398045.1. Taxonomy (NCBI): domain Bacteria; kingdom Pseudomonadati; phylum Pseudomonadota; class Betaproteobacteria; order Burkholderiales; family Burkholderiaceae; genus Cupriavidus; species Cupriavidus sp. 05L411. The sequence continues at coordinate 20,983 of NZ_JBFTOQ010000046.1, forward strand.
GCGGAAGCGGGCCGCGCTTCGGGCGTGAACGGGCCGGGGCCGGTCTCGCGCAGGCCGGGTTGGCTGGCGTGCTCGCAGGCCTCGCGGTGCCAGGCACGCAGCGCGTCGGTCTGGGCAGCGCGCTGATGCGTCGAGTAATACTCCAGGTGGGTGCAGATCACGCGCAGGCGACACTCTCCCGCCATTACCGTCGCTTCCAGCGCCACGCGCGGCATCGACGGGACGGTCGGATCGGTGGGCCAGGGCAGGGCGTGGCGAAACACTTCGAGCAAGGGCAGGCGGGTGGCAATGAGATTGCCGAACTGGCGTGGCGCGCCGTCTGTGGTGAAACGGTCCACCGCTGGCGCGTAGAGGATCCGGTAGCCGGGCAACAGCGCCGTCAGCTCGGCAACCTGGTCGGGCCCAGGCTCGCCTGCGAGGTCGGAGTAGCCGCGCGTTACCTCCTGCAGGCAGATGACATCGGCGTCGGCGATCGCATGCAGCGTCCTGACGGTGCGGGCCAGGTCGACGCGCCCGTCGGCGCCACGACCCCACTGGATGTTCCAGGAAATCAGTTCCATGTCGCCCCCTGCTCGGTTGCCGCGGCGCGCGGTGCCGGTGTTCTGTGCCGGGAGTGCCACGCGCGTGCTGCACCCATGTTGCGCCTATCTCGCGCGCTTGTCCCGGTCTTCATGCCGCCGGGCTTGCCGCAGGGTCGCCCGCAGTGCGTCTGGACTACAATCGCGCTTTCACAAAACAATACGTCAGGTTCCCCAGGTGTCTCAAGCCGTGACTCTTTCGCAAGCCCATTCTGCGCCGGAAGGTGGCGTTTTCGCCTCCCCGGCCGTACCCGCACCGGTCAAGCCTGCGCCTGTGCAGCTGCCCGTCGTGCAGATCCACAGCCTCGACATGGAGGCGCGCGGCGTTGGCCGGCTGGTCAATGAGGACGGCAGCCCGGGCAAGGTGATTTTTGTCGAGGGCGCACTGCCCGGCGAGACCGTCAGCTACAGCAGCTTCAAGCGCAAGGCCAGCTTCGAGCAGGCCAACCTGGGCATGATCAAGAAGGCCTCGCCGATGCGCGTGAAGCCGGGCTGCGAGTATTTTGGCGTTTGCGGCGGTTGTTCGATGCAACACCTGGACGCACGCGCGCAGGTGGCCATCAAGCAGCGCGTGCTGGAAGACGATCTCTGGCACTTGTCGAAGCTGCACCCGGATGTGGTGTTCCGCCCGATCGCCGGCCCGGACTGGGGCTACCGGTACCGGGCGCGCCTGACGGTGCGCTACGTGGCAAAGAAAGGCGTGGCGCTGGTCGGCTTCCATGAGCGCAAGAGCAGCTATGTGGCCGATATGGCGAGCTGCAAAGTTCTGCCGCCGCACGTATCGGACCTGCTGGTGCCGCTGCGGGAGCTGATCACGGGTTTGTCGATCCGCGACCGCCTGCCGCAGGTCGAGCTGGCGGTGGGGCAGGATGTGACGGTGCTGGTGCTGCGCATCCTGATGCCGCTCACCGAGGCCGACGAGGCGCTGCTGCGCGCCTTCGCCGACCAGCACGGCGTGCAGTTCTGGCTTCAGCCCAAGGGCCCGGACACCGTGGTGCCGTTCTACCCGCTGGACCGCGAACTGGCCTACACGCTGCCGGAATTCAATATCCGCATGCCGTTCAAGCCAACCGACTTTACCCAGGTCAACCACCAGATTAACCGCACGCTGATTGGCCGGGCGCTGCGCTTGCTGGATGCCCAGCCGGATGACCGGCTGCTCGACCTGTTCTGCGGCATTGGCAATTTCACGTTGCCGCTGGCCACGCGCGGCCGCTCGGTGATGGGCATCGAAGGCAGCGAGGTCCTGACCACCCGGGCGCTGGCCAATGCGGTCATCAACGGGTTGGACCACAAAACCGAATTTGCCTGCAGGAACCTCTTCGAGGTGGGGGCGGAAGACATCGCCGCGCTGGGCCGTTTCGACCGCTGGCTGATCGACCCGCCGCGCGAAGGTGCGCTGGCGGTCAGCAAGGCGCTCGGTGAACTGGCCCAGGCTGGCAGCGACGTGCTGCCCAAGCGCATCGTCTACGTCTCGTGCAACCCGGCCACGCTGGCGCGCGACGCCGGCTTGCTGGTGCACGAGGCCGGCTACCGGCTTTCCGGTGCTGGCGTGGTCAACATGTTCCCGCACACCTCGCACGTGGAATCGATCGCGGTGTTCGACCGCGGCTGAGCGGCTGAGGAAGCCGGGCGCGGCCTTGCGGCCGCGGCAAAGAAAAAGGCCAGCGCGGATGCGCTGGCCTTTCTAGTCCGGGGCAGGGCGGCCGCGCCGCCCGCCTTAGTCGCGGTTGCCGCCGAAAATGCCCAGCAGCGCCAGCAGGTTGGCGAAGACGTTGTACACGTCCAGGTAGATCGCCAGCGTTGCCGTGATGTAGTTGGTCTCGCCGCCGTTCAGCACGCGCTGCACGTCAAAGAGGATGTAGGCGGAGAAGATGCCGATGGCGATCACCGAAACCGTGATCATCAGCGACGGCAGTTGCAGCCAGATGTTGGCGACGCTGGCCAGGATCAGCAGGATGACGCCGACGAACAGGAATTTGCTCAGCCCGGAGAAATCGCGCTTGCTGACGGTAGCGATGGTGGCCATAGCGCCGAACACCGCCGCTGTGCCGCCAAAGGCATACATGATCAGTGCGGGGCCATTGGAGAACTGCAGCACCGACCCGATCAGGCGCGACAGCATCAGCCCCATGAAGAAGGTGAATGCCAGCAGCAGGACCACGCCCATGCTGCTGTTCTTGGTCTTCTCGATGGCATAGAAGAAGCCGAACGCGATGCCCAGGAACAGGATCATCGACAGGCCGGGGCTGCCTTTCATCAGGCTGAAGCCCGTGGTGACGCCGATCCACGCACCGATGACGGTGGGAATCATCGAAATGGCAAGCAACCAGTAGGTGTTGCGCATGACCCGATTACGCACCACGACGTCGCTCGTCGCGGTGCCGCTGCCGAAACTGTATGTGTTCAGCTTGTTATCCATGGTGACTCCTGTCTCAAAACGGTGAGGCGCCGGGGTAACCCAGGCGGGCACAACGCCAATGTGGCATCGCAGTAACGGAATTGCAAGGGTTGGGGAAACGCATCAGCCACATTTTTTGCAAATGTTCGCGCTGCCAGTGGTGATTGGATCGCAACCGGCCTCCTGCGTTCCCTGCACATGGCGTGTCACTTTAAGTGATCTTTGGGCATCTTTTTGGTGTGTGCCGCGCCTTGGCCGACTCCCGGGAACCTGCGGCCATGGGCCTTCTCGAAACCATAACCGTCTCGTGCTAGAATTGCACGTTTACTTGAATTGTAACCCCTTCATTTTTTGGAGTTTTTATGGCGATCGAACGCACCCTGTCGATTATCAAGCCGGATGCCGTGGCAAAGAATGTCATCGGTCAGATTTATGCTCGTTTCGAGGCCGCAGGCCTGAAGATCGTGGCAGCCAAGATGGTTCACCTGTCGCGCGGTGAAGCCGAGCAATTCTACGCAGTCCACGCTGCGCGCCCGTTCTTCAAGGACCTGGTGGACTTCATGGTTTCCGGCCCGGTCATCATCCAGGCCCTGGAAGGCGAAAACGCCATCGCCAAGCATCGCGACCTGATGGGCGCAACCGACCCGAAGAAGGCTGAAGCCGGCACGATCCGCGCTGATTTCGCTGACAGCATCGACGCCAACGCCGTTCACGGCTCGGACGCAGCAGAAACCGCTGCCGTCGAAATCGCTTTCTTCTTCCCCGGCATGAACGTTTACAGCCGCTGATTGTCTGGTCTATTCCACAAGACTAGACTGCCATAGAAGTTGATACTGCCGTCATGAACACTCTCGTCAACCTGCTCGATCTGGATGCGGACGCGCTTACCGCCTATTGCGGCGAGCTCGGCGAGAAGCCGTTTCGTGCGCGGCAGTTGCAGCGCTGGATTCACCAGTTCGGCGCCAGCCGTTTCGATGCCATGTCGGATCTCGCCAAGTCGCTGCGCGAAAAGCTCGCCACGCGCGCCGAGATCCGCTCGCCTGCCGTCATCACCGACAACTTGTCGGCCGACGGCACGCGCAAGTGGTTGCTGGACGTTGGCGCCGGCGATGCGGTGGAGACGGTGTACATCCCTGAGGAGACGCGCGGCACGCTGTGCGTGTCTTCGCAGGCGGGGTGCGCCGTCAATTGCCGGTTCTGCTCGACTGGCAAGCAAGGCTTTTCGCGCAACCTGTCCACTGGCGAGATCATTGGCCAGCTGTGGATGGCCGAGTTTGCCATGCGTGCTCAACTGGGCCGTGGCGCAAAGGACGACCGCGTCATCTCCAACGTGGTGATGATGGGCATGGGCGAGCCGCTGCTCAACTACGACCAGGTTGTGCCGGCCATGCGCCTGATGCTGGACGACCATGCCTACGGGCTGTCGCGCCGGCGCGTGACGCTGTCCACCTCTGGCGTGGTACCGATGATGGACCGGCTGGCCAAGGATTTGCCCGTGGCGCTGGCGGTATCGCTGCACGCGTCCAACGATCCGTTGCGCGACATGCTGGTGCCGCTCAACAAGAAGTACCCGCTCGCCGAGCTGATGGCGGCTTGCCGCCGCTACCTGGAATTCGCCCCGCGCGATTTCATCACCTTCGAATACTGCATGCTGGATGGCGTCAATGACGGTGTCGAGCATGCCCGGGAACTGCTGAAGCTTGTGGCCGACGTGCCCTGCAAGTTCAACCTGATCCCGTTCAACCCGTTCCCGGAGTCGGGCCTCAAGCGCTCGAACAACGAGCAGATCCGCCGCTTCGCCCAGGTCCTGATGGACGCCGGCATCGTCACCACCRTSCGCAAGACGCGCGGCGACGATATCGATGCTGCCTGCGGCCAGCTCGCGGGCGAAGTCAAGGACCGTACCCGCCTGGCTCAGCGCGGCAAGTTCGGCAAGATCACGCCGATCGTGGCGGCGCCCGCGGCCGGCCAGCCGCAAGAGGCCCGGCCTGCATGACCCGTCTGATAGTTGCGGTCCTGATGGGGCTGGTGCTGTTGTCCGCGTGCCAGTTGCCGCCGCCGGTCAAGCCCGAGTTGCAAACCGCATCCGACCAGACCGAGATGAGCCGGCGTGCCACCATCCGTCTCCAGTTGGCAACCAGCTACCTTGAAGCCGGACAGTACACCGTCGCGCTGGACGAGGCCAAGCAGGCCATTGCCATCGACCCGACGCTGGTCGACGCGTACCATATCCGCGCGTTGGTCTACATGAACATGAACGAGCGCGTGCTGGCGGAAGAGAGCTTCCGTAGCGCGCTGGCCATGCGCGCCGACGATGGCGACGTGCTGAACAACTACGGCTGGTTCCTGTGCGTGAACGGGCGCTATGCCGAGGCCGTGCCTTATCTGGAGCGCGCGGTCAACGCGCCCTCGGCAAGCGGGCCCGGCAAGGCACTGACCAGCCTTGGCGCCTGCCAGCTGCGCAATGGCAACAGCGAGGCAGCCGAGAAGAGCTTGTTTGGCGCCTTGCGCTACGATCGCAACAACCCGGTAGCCAACAACAATCTGGCGCTGCTGTATTACCAGCGCGGGGACTACCAGCGTGCCCAGCAGTATGTCGGCCGCATCAACAGCAGCAATTTCGTCAGCGCGCAATCCCTCTGGCTGGGTGCGCGCATTGCCCGCCGTCAGGGAGATGTAGCGGCGCAGAATGCCCTGGTGGCACAGTTGCGCAGCCGTTTCCCCGATTCGCGTGAGTTGACCGCATACGAACAAGGAGCATGGGATGAGTGAGCACGAGCGCGCCGAAGGCCAGACTGCAGCGACGCATCATGCGGGGGGTACCCCTGCGGATGCCGGGCGCGAGGCGGTGGCGCGCGAGATTGGCGAGCGCCTGGCGCAAGCGCGCAAGGATCAGCGTTTCTCGCTGGAAGATGTCAGTGCGCGGCTGAAGGTCGCCTCGCACAAGCTGGCCGCCATCGAGCAGGGTGACGTCGCGGCGCTGCCCGACGTGACCTTTGCCAAGGGCGTGATGCGCGCCTACGCGCGCATGCTCCAGATCGACATCGACGCCTTGCTGGCGCGTTTCCACGCGCAGGCTGTGCCGGTGGTGGAAATCGGCATGCACCGCGAAGGTGGCCTGAACGAGAGCTTCGACGACCGTAACCGCTTTGGCTCCGGCGGCTCCGGTGGCCGGTGGATCTGGCTGGCCCTGGTGGTCGCCGTGATCGGTGGCGGGGTGCTGTTCGGGCTGGACCACTTCAAGCAATGGATCGAGGCGCGCAAGGAAACCCTCACGGCGCCCCCGGCGGCGGAAGCCACGGTGCAAGGCAGCGAGCCCGGTACCGTCACGGCCGCACTGCCGCCGGTGATGGCCGCGTCCGATGCCCCCGCGCCATCCGAGTCGCTGCCCGCCAGCGGCCCGGTAGCGGTGGCGCCAGCGCTTTCGGCAGCACCCGCACCTTCGGCAGCGCCGGTTCCGGCCGTCGTGGCCGCCGTCCCCGCGGTAGCTGCTTCAGCGGCAGTGCCTGCCCCCGCAGCGGCGGATGGTGCGGCAGAGCTGCGCATCCGTTTCGCATCGGATACCTGGTACGAGATCCGCGACCGTAGTGGCAAGGTCGTGCTCGGCGGTACTGCGCGCGCGGGCCAGGATCTCAGCGGCGGCGGTACGCCGCCGTACAAAATCGTGATCGGCAACGTCAAGGGCGTCGAGTCGCTGACGCGCAACGGCACGCCGGTCGACCTGCAGGCGGCCAACCGCAATAACGTGGCGCGCCTGACGCTGCCCTGAACATCGTTTCTCCAGCCATGCGCCATGCCGCATTGCAAGGTGGTAATGCTATGAATCAACAGGCTTGTATGCCGGTGCTGCCCGGCCCGCTGCCCCGCCGCAAAACGCGCCAGGCGCGCGTGGTGTGGGGCGACAACGTGGTCACGATCGGTGGCGACGCTCCCGTGCGCGTGCAGTCGATGACGAACACCGACACGGTGGACGCCATCGGTACCGCGATCCAGGTCAAGGAGCTGGCGCGTGCCGGTTCCGAAATCGTGCGCATCACGGTCAACACGCCGGAAGCTGCGGCTGCGGTGCCCGCCCTGCGCGAGCAACTGGACCGCATGGGCGTGAACGTGCCGCTGGTGGGTGACTTCCACTACAACGGCCACACGCTGTTGCGCGATTATCCCGACTGCGCCCAGGCGTTGTCGAAGTACCGCATCAACCCCGGCAACGTGGGGCAGGGCGCCAAGCGCGACACGCAATTCGCGCAAATGATCGAAATGGCCTGCCGCTACGACAAGCCGGTGCGCATCGGCGTGAACTGGGGCAGCCTGGACCAGTCGCTGCTGGCGCGCATCATGGACGAGAACGCCCTGCGCGCCGAGCCGTGGCCGGCGCAGAACGTGATGGTCGAGGCGTTGATCACCTCCGCGATCGAGTCGGCGAAGAAGGCCGAGGAAATCGGGCTTTCGGGTGATCAGATCATCCTGTCGTGCAAGGTCTCGCAGGTGCAGGAACTGATCGCTGTGTATCGCGAGCTGACCAAGCGCTGCGACTATGCATTGCACCTCGGGCTGACCGAGGCGGGCATGGGCAGCAAGGGTATCGTGGCCTCCACCGCCGCGCTTTCGGTGCTGCTGCAGGAAGGCATCGGCGACACCATCCGGATTTCGCTGACACCGGAACCCGGCGCTGCGCGCGAGAAGGAAGTCTACGTGGGGCAGGAGATCCTGCAGACCATGGGCCTGCGCAACTTCACCCCGATGGTGATTGCCTGCCCGGGCTGTGGCCGTACCACCAGCACCACTTTCCAGGAACTGGCGTCCAGCATCCAGAGTTACCTGCGCGAGCAGATGCCGACCTGGAAGACCGCCTACCCCGGCGTAGAAGAAATGGATGTGGCCGTGATGGGCTGCATCGTGAACGGGCCGGGTGAAAGCAAGCATGCCAATATCGGCATCTCGCTGCCGGGCTCGGGCGAATCGCCGGCGGCGCCGGTGTTTGTCGACGGCGTGAAGGTCAAAACGCTGCGCGGCGATCGCATCGCCGAGGAATTCCAGGCGATCGTGGACGATTATGTGCGCACCCACTACGGCAACAAGGCCGGGAGCGCCGGCAATGAGGTGGCAGCCTGAGCCGTTGCGGCCAGGCGCTACAGGGAAAGACAAGACACAATGAACCAACCCGTGAATCCGGCGGCCGCCAGTGATGGCGCCAAGGCTGCCGACAGCAAGGCAGAGAGCAAGAGCAAGGCAGTGAAAGCACTGCAGGGCGTCAAGGGCATGAACGACATGCTGCCCGCCGACGCGCCGCTGTGGGAGCATTTCGAGAACGCCTCGCGCGCGATGCTGCGTGCCTATGGCTACCAGCAGGTCCGCACCCCCATCGTTGAACACACGCAGCTGTTCGTGCGCGGCATCGGCGAGGTGACCGACATCGTCGAGAAGGAAATGTATTCCTTCACCGATGCGCTCAACGGCGAGCAATTGACGCTGCGCCCCGAGGGCACGGCTGCCGCGGTGCGGGCTACCATCGAGCACAACCTGCTGTACGACGGCCCAAAGCGCCTGTGGTACACCGGCCCGATGTTCCGTCACGAGCGTCCCCAGCGCGGGCGCTATCGCCAGTTCCACCAGCTCGGCGCCGAGGCCCTCGGCTTTGCCGGCCCGGACGTGGATGCCGAGATCATCATGATGTGTCAGCGCCTGTGGGATGACCTGGGCCTGGTCGGCGTGCGCCTCGAGCTCAACTCGCTGGGCCAGGCCGAAGAGCGCGCCGCGCACCGCGAAGAACTGATCAAATACCTGGAAGGTTTCCAGGACATTCTTGACGAAGACAGCAAGCGCCGCCTGTACACCAACCCGCTGCGCGTGCTGGATACCAAGAATCCCGCGCTGCAGGAAATGGCGAGCAACGCGCCCAAGCTGATCGATTTCCTGGGCGCGGAGTCGCTTGCCCACTTCGACGGCGTGCAGCGCCTGCTCAAGGCCAACAACATCCCGTTCAAGATCAATCCGCGCCTGGTGCGCGGGCTGGACTACTACAACCTGACGGTGTTCGAGTGGATCACCGACAAGCTCGGCGCGCAGGGTACCATCGCCGGTGGCGGGCGCTACGATCCGCTGATCGCGCAGATGGGCGGCAAGGCGGCACCGGCTTGTGGCTGGGCGATGGGCATCGAGCGCATCATCGAACTGCTGCGCGAGGAAAAGCTCGTGCCGCAGGCGGAAGGCGCCGATGTGTACTTCGTCCACCAGGGCGAAGCAGCTGGCCAGCAGGCCATGATCATCGCCGAGCGCCTGCGTGATGCCGGCCTTGACGTGCTGCTGCATGCCACGCCCGACGGCAAGAGCGGCAGCTTCAAGTCGCAGATGAAGCGCGCCGACGGCAGCGGTGCGGCCTATGCCGTTATCATTGGCGAGGATGAAGTGGTGGCGGGCACGGCACAGGTCAAGGACCTGCGCCAGGGCGCGCAGGCCGAAGGCGGCGGCGCGCAGGTGACGGTAGAGGCTGAAAAGCTGGTCGACCACATCATCGACGCCATGGTTGGCGCCAGCGAGTAAGCCTGCAGGTCAGCACGCAGCATCGGAACCAGGGGCCGCAAGAGCGCGGTCCTTCATACAAACAAACGCGGGTGGATCCCTCGACATGGCTTACGATCTAGAAGAACAGGAACAGCTTGAGAGCCTCAAGGCCTGGTGGCGCCAGTACGGCAATACCGTGACCTGGGCCTTGATCGCCGGCTTGCTGGCCTTCGCTGCGTGGAGTGGCTGGAACTACTGGCAACGCAAGCAGGCCGGAGAAGCGGCGCTGCTGTACGAGCAGGTGGTCAAGGCTGCCGAGAGCCGCGATGTCGAACGGATCAAGCGCGCCGCCGGCGACCTAGAGGAAAAGTTCGGCAAGACCGCCTATGGCCCCATGACCGCGCTGGTATCGGCCAAGGTGCTGTACGATGCAGGCGACCTGGCTGGTACGAAGGCCCAGTTGCAATGGGCGATCGACCATGGCGATGGCGAGTATGCTCACCTGGCGCGCGTGCGCCTGGCTGGCGTGCTGCTTGACGAGAAGGCCTACGACCAGGGCCTGGCACTGCTCAAGGACGAGCCGCCGGCACCGTTCGTGGCGCTATATGCGGACCGCCGGGGCGATCTGCTGGCTGCCCAGGACAAGCGCCCGGAAGCCCGCACGGCCTACCAGAAGGCGCTCGACAAGCTGAGCGCCAACGACGCTGCCATGCGCCAGATCATTCAGTTCAAGCTTGACGCGCTGGGCACCGCCTGAAGGCGGTTGGCCCGGCTCGCCGACAGGCCCGCGGGATTCGCATGCCACGCATGCCCCGCTTGCCCGCACCCTTGCGCCTCAACTTAAATCAGGATCGGAACCTCATGAAGTCATTGTTTTCCGGCACGGCCCAGAACCAGCAACACGGCAAATTTGTCCGCGGCCTGGTGGTGGCCGCCGCTTGTGCGGCCAGCGTCGCCAGCCTGGGCGGCTGCTCGCTGTTCAGCAAGGCTGACAAGCGCACGCCGGTCGAACTCAAGCCGATCACCCAGACGTTGTCGGTGCGCCAGGCCTGGAAGGCCAGCGTCGGCAAGAGCGGCCCGTACTCGCTGCAACCCTCTGTCTCCGGCAGCACCGTCTATGCATCTTCCAATGGCGGCAAGGTGCTGGCGCTCGATGGCGTCACGGGACGCACCTTGTGGGAGGCCAAGACCGACATCGACCTGACCTCCGGCCCCGGCAGCGACGGCACCGTCACGGCGGTGGCGGGCGAGAAGGGCGCGGTCTTTGCCTTTGACGCCAGCGGCAAGCAGATCTGGAAGAAGCAGGTCAATGGTGAGGTTCTCTCCGCGCCGCTGGTCGGCAACGGCCTGGTGGTCGTGCGCACGACCGATACCCGGGTGCTTGGCCTGGATGCGCAGACCGGCGAGCGCCGCTGGATCTACCAGCGCTCGCAGACCCCGCTCAACCTGCGCGCCTCGATGGGGATGGCGTTTGCCGGCGACGGCATCGTGATGGGTTTCCCCGGCGGCAAGCTGGGTGTGCTGGCTCCGGGCAACGGCGTGCTGCGCTGGGAGAGTACGGTTTCCTATCCGAAGGGCGTGTCCGAGATTGAACGGCTCAACGACGTGACGGGCCAGCCCATGGTCAATGGCCGCCAGGTCTGCGCGACCACGTTCCAGGGCCGGATCGCCTGTCTTGAGCTGGCCAATGGCCAGCCGCAGTGGGGCAAGGATTTCTCTTCGCCGACCGGCCCCGCGCAGGATGACACTTCGCTGTACGCCGGGGACGAGCGCTCCGTGGTCCATGCATTTGACCGCCAGAACGGCACGGAACGCTGGAAGAACGATCAACTGCTGTACCGCCGTCTCGGCACGCCGCTGGCGGTGGGGCGTTCGGTGGTGGCGGGCGATTACGAAGGCTATGTACACTTCTTGTCGCGCGAGGACGGCCAGTTTGTGGCACGCCTGAAGACCGATGGCAGCGAGATTACCGCTGCGCCGGTGGTGGCGGGCCCGTCGCTGGTGGTGCAGACACGCGACGGCAACCTCTACGGCTTCGTGCCGGACTGAGGCGGCCGACACTCATGGCGACTGTCCGTGCACCTGTCGGCACGGGCGGCGCCAATCCGGTAGCGCGGCCCTTCTGGCCGTGCAGGTGAACGAGGTCGGGTTGCAATGCAAACCTGACCACCCGACAGGAAAAGTGGCCAGGCGCGCGACGCCTGGCCGTCGGACCCATATCACTCCGGAGTTCCTGGGGGGCGGCATCTGCCGGCCCCCATTTCCGTTTATTGCATGAAACCAGTTATCGCTCTGGTCGGCCGTCCCAATGTGGGCAAGTCGACGCTATTCAACCGCATGACCCGTTCGCGCGACGCGCTCGTCGCCGATCTGCCTGGGCTCACGCGCGATCGCCACTATGGCGAAGGCCGCATCGGTGAACGTCCGTTCATCGCCATCGACACCGGCGGCTTCGAGCCGGTGGCCAAGGAAGGCATCGTTGCCGAAATGGCCAAGCAGACCCGCCAGGCGGTGGTCGAGGCCGACGTGGTGATCTTCCTCGTCGACGGCCGCCTCGGGCTGGCGCCCCAGGACCGCGTGATCGCCGATTACCTGCGCAAGACCGGGCGCCGCGTCATGCTGGCCGTGAACAAGGCCGAGGGCATGAAGTACGCGACCGTGGTGTCGGAGTTCTACGAGCTTGGCATGGGCGACCCCTATGCCATTTCGTCGACCCACGGCGACGGCGTGCGCGAGCTGGTCGACGAGGCGCTGGAACTGGCGGTGAAAGAGCGTCCGGAACTTGCCGAGGAAGACGAGGGCGCCCAGCGCGGCGTCAAGATCGCTATCGTGGGCCGGCCGAACGTGGGCAAGTCCACGCTGGTCAACACCCTGATCGGCGAAGAACGCGTGATCGCGTTCGACATGCCCGGCACCACGCGGGATGCCATCTATGTGGAGTTCGAGCGCGGCGGCAAGCCCTATACGCTGATCGACACAGCCGGCCTGCGCAAGCGCGGCAAGGTGTTCGAGGCCATCGAGAAGTTCTCGGTGGTCAAGACGCTGCAATCGATTGCTGATGCGAACGTCGTGGTGCTGCTGCTCGACGCGCAGCAGGACGTGTCAGAGCAGGATGCGCACATCGCTGGCTTCATCGTGGAATCCGGGCGGGCGCTGGTGGTTGGCGTCAACAAGTGGGACGGCCTTGACGGCCATAGCCGCGACCGTATCAAGCACGATCTGGAGCGCAAGCTGCAGTTCCTGGACTTCGCCAACTTCCACTTTGTGTCCGCGCAGCAGCGCACGGGCATCAGCGCGCTGCTGCGCTCGGTGGATGATGCGTATGCCGCGGCGATGGTCAAGCTGCCCACGCCGCAGCTCACGCGGATCCTGCAGGAGGCGGTCGAGTTTCAGCAGCCGCGGCGCGTCGGCGCGACCCGGCCCAAGCTGCGCTACGCGCACCAGGGCGGATCCAATCCGCCCATCATCATCGTGCACGGCAATTCGCTTTCCGGCATCGCCGACACCTATCGGCGCTATCTCGAAAACCGTTTCCGCTCGGCTTTCAAACTGAAGGGCACACCGCTTCGCATCGAATTTAGAACGAACAAAAACCCATATGCCGACTCGAAGGATTGAGTCAGTCGACGGGAGCCCGGGCGGGCAAGTTTCGTTTGCGTTCGTTTGGAACTGAGGCTAAATTCACGGTAGCAGGGGGTTCCCTGCGAGGCGATGCTAGCTTGGTACCGTTTTGATCTTTTTTTGGCGCGGTTTGCGCCGTTTGACTTGAATCGGGGATTACCGTCCCCATCATCTATCACTAAATCTATAAATTTGGAGTGTGCCATGAGCAACAAAGGGCAATTGCTACAAGACCCGTTCCTGAACGCGCTGCGCAAAGAGCACGTACCGGTTTCCATCTACCTCGTGAATGGCATCAAGCTGCAAGGCAATATCGAGTCGTTCGACCAGTACGTCGTCCTGTTGCGCAACACCGTGACGCAGATGGTCTACAAGCATGCGATTTCCACCGTCGTACCGGCCCGCGCCGTGAATTTCCGCGTGGACGAAACGGCTGAAGGCTGATCAATCGCGGATAGCACCGCAGTTTTCCGGCGGGCCAGTCGTACCACGACACGGCCGCCAGTGCCGGTGTCGCGCAGGGGCCAGATGCTCCGGCGCGGCACCAAAAGACGCCAGCCCATCCTGGCTGCAAAGCGGCCACGGGCACGGACATGCTTCACCCTGGTGCATTCCGCCACGGACAGCACCCCCGCTTCAAGCGTCTCCCCAGGCCAGGGCTCCTGCCTAACGGCGCCAGCCGCTGCCTCCCAGTAGCCTCCAACCCGTTTTCCTTTCTCGCGTTTCGCGATCCTCCCGTTTGCAATCTAGAGCCACTTCCAATTCCGAGTCTTCCCGCGCCATCCTCGTTGGTGTCGATTTCGGCAAGCATGATTTCCAGGAAAGCCTGAGCGAGCTGGCGTTGCTGACGTCGACCGCGGGTTCCACGCCGGTGCACACGCTGACCGGACGCAGGTCCCGTCCCGACCCGGCGCTGTTCATCGGTTCCGGCAAGGCGGAGGAACTGAAGGAGGCCGCCGATGCACTCGATGCCGACGTGGTGGTGTTCAACCACTCGCTCAGCCCTGCGCAGCAACGCAATCTCGAGCGCTTCCTGCAGCGCCATGTCATCGACCGTACCGGGCTGATCCTGGACATCTTCGGCCAGCGGGCGCAGAGCCACGTCGGCAAGGTGCAGGTCGAGCTCGCCCAGGTCCAGTACCAGGCCTCGCGGCTGGTCCGCGCCTGGAGCCACCTGGAGCGGCAGAAGGGGGGCATTGGCATGCGTGGCGGCCCGGGCGAGCGCCAGCTCGAGCTCGACCGCCGGCTGCTGGACGAGCGCGCCAAGCGGCTGAAAGCTGACCTGACGCGACTGCAGCGTCAGCACAGCACCCAGCGGCGCGCGCGCGCGCGCAACGACACCTTGAGCATCTCGCTGGTCGGCTATACCAATGCKGGCAAGTCGACGCTGTTCAACGCCCTCACCAAGGCTCGGGCCTACGCTGCCGATCAGCTGTTTGCCACGCTGGATACCACTTCGCGCCGGCTGTACCTGGAAGGCGTGGGCAACGTGGTGCTGTCGGATACCGTGGGCTTCATCCGCGACCTGCCGACCCAGCTGGTGGCCGCGTTCCGCGCCACGCTGGAGGAGACCGTGCACGCGGACCTGCTGCTGCATGTGGTCGATGCTTCCAGCCCGGTGCGTCATGAGCAGGTCGAGCAGGTCAACCGTGTGTTGGCCGAAATCAATGCCGACGACATCCCGCAGATCGTGGTGATGAACAAGATCGACGCGTCGCCGGAACTGCTCGAGCAGGGCCCCCGCGTGGAGCGCAACGAGGAGGGTGTGCCGACCCGCGTGTTCGTCAGCGCGCGCGACGGCATTGGCCTGGATGCCTTGCGCGAGGCGCTGGTGGAAGTGGCGCGCTGGCTGGCCGAGCGCCCGCCAGAGCGCCCCCCGCTGGATCCGCGCCTTGCAGGCGCACAGCCTTACCCGGACGACGATCTCGACAGCGATTTTGACGGCGATGACACCCGGGTGGATCCGGAAGAACCCGACACGCAGTGAGCCAGTTCGACGGAAATCGCAGCCAGATTGCCCCAAATGGGTAAAAGTGGCGTCGATGACTGTTAGAATCCCCTTGTTCCAACTATCCCGGACCCGTGCACTTCATGCCCCTGTTTCCCCGGAATTCTGAATCGAGCCATGCCTTTGGCAGCCGCGCAGGTGGCCGCAACGGCGGCCATGCACCGTCGCGAACGGCCTGGCAGCGTTTGCGCGCGATCCTGTCTTTGAACGATCCCCGATGGGGTAGGGGCGGCCCGGATGACGAGGACAAAGACAAGGACAAGGATAGCCGCGACAACAATCGCCAGCAAAACCAGCGTCCGCCTCAGGATGGTCCGCCCGACCTCGACGAGCTCTGGCGCGATTTCAACCGTCGCCTGAATGGCCTGCTTGGCCGCAAGGACAACGGCGGTGGCGGCAACCAGGGCTTTGGCGGCGGTGCGCGCACGCCGGGCAAAGGCTCGGGGATCGGCGCGGGCGTGGTGGTGATCGCAGCGGTCGGCATCTGGCTGGCCAGCGGTTTCTTCATGGTGCAGGAAGGCCAGACCGCCGTTATCCTCCAGTTCGGCAAGTTCAAGTACACGACGGGCCCGGGTATCAACTGGCGCCTGCCATACCCGATCCAGTCCGCTGAAATCGTCAACCTGTCGGGTGTGCGCTCGGTTGAAGTGGGTCGTTCCACCTCGATCAAGGACAGCAACCTGAAGGACGCGTCGATGCTGACGCAGGACGAGAACATCATCGACGTCCGCTTCACGGTGCAGTACGACATCCAGGACGCGAGCGAATTCCTGTTCTACAACAAGACCGACCGTGGTGGCGACGAAGAACTGGTGACCCAGGCTGCCGAGACCTCGGTGCGCGAGATCGTCGGGCGCAACAAGATGGACGCGGTGCTCTACGAGAACCGTGAACAGATTGCCCAGAACCTGGCCAAGTCGATCCAGTCGATCCTGACCGCGTACAAGACCGGCATCCGCGTGATTTCCGTCAACGTGCAGAGCGTGCAGCCGCCCGAGCAGGTCCAGGCAGCCTTTGACGATGTCAACAAGGCCAGCCAGGACCGCGAACGCGCCATCAGCGAAGGCCAGGCCTACGCCAATGACGTGATTCCGCGCGCCAAGGGTACCGCCGCGCGCCTGAACGAAGAAGCCGAAGCCTACAAGGCGCGAGTGACCGCCCAGGCCGAAGGCGATGCCTCGCGTTTCCGCCAGGTCCAGGCCGAGTATGCCAAGGCCCCGCAGGTGACGCGTGATCGCATCTATATCGAGACCATGCAGCAGATCTATACCAATTCGACCAAGGTGCTGGTGGATTCACGCCAGGGCAACAATCTCCTCTACCTGCCGCTGGACAAGCTGATGTCGCAATCGGCGGTGGATGCGCGCGCGCCGGCTTCCGGCACCGCGCAGGCCCCTGCCGCGGGCAGCGGCACGTCTCCCGCGCCCGATGCCAGCGGCGATAACCGGTCGCGCGAGCTGTTGCGCAACCGTGACCGCGATTCGCGCTGAGGAGACCCGACATGAACCGACTGATTTCCGTAGTAATCGGCCTCTTCATCGCGCTGGCGATCGGCTCCTCGATGGTGTTCGTGGTGGACCAGCGTCAGTACGCCGTGGTGTTCGCCTTTGGCCAGATCAAGCAGGTGGTGAACGAGCCGGGCCTGCACTTCAAGTTGCCGCCGCCGCTGCAGAACGTGATTTTCATGGATCGCCGCCTGCTGACGATCGACGTGGCCGCTTCGGAGCGCTTTCTCACGGCCGAGAAGAAGAGCATGGTGGTGGACTGGTTCGTCAAATGGCGCATCACCGATCCGCGCAAGTTCTACGTGGCCTTCAATGGCAACATCCGCGGCGCGCAGGACCGCATGACTCAGCGTATCGACTCCGTTGCCCGCGAGGAATTCGGCAAACGCACGGTGGCGGAGCTGGTGGCCGGCGAGCGCGAGAAGGTGATGCAGAATATCCGCTCCGCGATGGCTGACTACGCGCAGTCCGTTGGCGTCGAGATCATCGACGTGCGCCTCAAGCGTGTCGACCTGCTGCCCGCAATCAGCGAATCGGTGTATCGCCGCATGGAAGCCGAGCGCAAGCGTGTGGCCAACGAGCTGCGCTCCACCGGCGCGGCCGAGGGCGAGAAGATCCGCGCCGATGCCGATCGTCAGCGTGAAGTCGTGCTGGCGGAAGCCTACCGCGATGCGCAGAAGATCAAGGGCGAGGGCGATGCCCGCGCGTCGCAGATCTACGCCGAATCGTTTGGCCGAGATCCCCAGTTCGCGCAGTTCTGGCGCAGCATGGAGGCTTACCGCAATACGTTCCGCGACAAGCGCGACGTGCTGGTGCTGGAGCCCAATTCCGACTTCTTCCGCTATATGCGGTCGTCGGGCGGCGCAGCGGCGCCGGCGGCAGCGCCTCCGGCGAGCCGTCGCTAAGCTAGGCGGTTCCATCCGCCAGGCGCTTCGACAAAACCCCGGCTTGCCGGGGTTTTGTCCGGCTGGAGGGGCGGCAAGAGAGGCTCCTGAGGGGCGTCGCTGCCGTCTCATCCGCCATGCCAGGTGACCGGCTCCCCGCTTGCGGCTGGCACTCCCGGCACAGCGCGCGGCGGGATCGAATTTCAACGGGTGGCTCAAGGCCCCCGGCAACTGTGTGAAGTGAAGAGATTTACCATGTCCAATCACTGGCTCCTGCCTGAAAACATCGCCGACGTGCTGCCGTCGGAGGCCCGCAAGATCGAAGAACTGCGCCGCCGCATGCTGGACTTGTTCCGCACCTACGGCTACGAGCTGGTCATGCCGCCGATGCTGGAATACCTGGAATCGCTGCTCACCGGGACCGGGCACGACCTCGACCTGCGCACGCTCAAGCTGGTCGACCAGCTCTCCGGCCGCACCATGGGCCTGCGCGCCGACATTACCCCGCAAGTCGCCCGCATCGACGCCCACTTGCTGAACCGCTCCGGCGTGACCCGCCTGTGCTACGCCGGCAATGTGCTGCACGCTCGCCCGGCCGGCTTTCGCGCGACCCGCGAGCCGATCCAGGTTGGCGCGGAGATCTACGGCCATGCCGGCCTGGAAGCGGATGTGGAAATCCAGGCCCTGATGTTGGCCGCGCTGCAGGTTGCCGGCCTGACCGAGATTCGCCTCGACCTTTGCCACGCGGGCATCCTGGAGGCCTTGCTGGACGGCTTGCCGTCCAGCCGCAAGATCGAGGACGTGTTGTTTGCGGCCCTGGAAACCAAGGATGTGTCGGCGCTGCGCGAGCTGACCGAAGGCATGCCGCAGGCCGAGCGCGATGCGCTGCTGGCGCTGCCGACGCTGTACGGCGGCGTGGAGGTGATCGAGCGCGCCCGCGCGACGCTGCCGGCGAGCCCGGCGATTGGCCGTGCGCTGGACGAACTGGCGGCACTGGCCGCGGAAGTGAGCGGGGCGAGCGTCAATATCGACTTGTCCGACCTGCGCGGTTACCACTATCACAGTGGCGTGATGTTCACTGCCTATGTGGCTGGCTTGCCCAACTACGTGGCACGCGGTGGCCGCTATGACAAGGTCGGCGAGGCCTTTGGCCGCGCGCGGCCGGCAACTGGTTTTTCGCTGGATTTGCGCGAAGTTGCCTCGCTTTCTCCGCTGGAAGTGCGTGCTTTTGCCATTTTCGCGCCGTGGGATGCGGATCCTGCCTTGCGTGCCGCGATTACCGCGCTGCGCGCCGCCGGCGAGATCGTCATCCAGTCGCTGCCGGGGCACACGCACCAGCTCGATGAGTTCAACTGCGACCGCCAACTGGTCCGCCAGGATGGCGGCTGGACGGTGATTCCACGCAGCGCCGGAGCCTGAGCGCAAGCGCCAGGCCGCGGAATTCCCCCGCGTTGCAGGCCGATCTCCCCAAAATCGGGGAGTTGACCTGCAACGAGAGTAAAATACGTTTTTAACCCACTGACCAAAATCAACATGTCCGCTTCTGCAGTAAGCCAGGGACGCAATGTCGTCGTGATCGGCACCCAATGGGGTGACGAAGGCAAGGGAAAAATCGTCGATTGGCTTACCGATCATGCAAAGGGCGTGGTGCGGTTCCAGGGCGGCCACAATGCCGGCCATACGCTCATCATCGGCGGCAAGAAGACCATCCTGCGCCTGATCCCCTCGGGCATCATGCGTGAAGGCACGATCTGCTACATCGGCAACGGCGTCGTGCTGTCGCCGGAGGCGCTGTTCCGTGAGATCGAGGAACTGGAAACCGCCGGCCTGCAGGTGCAGAACCGCCTGCGCATTTCCGAAGCGACCACGCTGATCCTGCCGTACCACGTGGCCATCGACAAGGCCCGTGAAGTGCGCCGTGGCGCCGACAAGATCGGCACCACCGGCCGCGGCATCGGCCCGGCCTACGAAGACAAGGTGGCCCGCCGCGCGCTGCGCGTGCAGGACTTGTTCGATCCCAAGTGCTTCGCCGAGAAGCTGCGCGAGAACCTCGACCTGCATAACTTCATGCTGACCCAGTACCTGGGCGCGGAAGCGGTCGACTTCCAGCAGACTTTGGACGAAATGCTGGCCTACGCGCCGCGCCTGGCCCCGATGGTGGCCGATGTGTCGGCCGAGCTKTACGCGGTCAACGCTGCCGGCGGCAACCTGATGTTCGAAGGCGCGCAAGGCACGCTGCTCGACGTCGACCACGGCACCTATCCGTTCGTCACCTCCAGCAACTGCGTGGCCGGTGCGGCCGCCGCCGGCGCTGGTGTTGGCCCGGGCCGCCTGAACTACATCCTGGGCATCACCAAGGCTTACTGCACCCGCGTGGGCGCAGGCCCGTTCCCCAGCGAGCTGTACGACAACGACAACCCCAAGCGCCAGGACCCGGTGGGTGTGCGCCTGGCCAACGTCGGCAAGGAATTCGGCTCGGTGACCGGGCGACCGCGCCGTACCGGCTGGCTCGATGCCGCCGCGCTCAAGCGTTCGGTGCAGATCAACGGTGTGTCGGGTCTTTGCATGACCAAGCTCGACGTGCTGGATGGCCTGGAAACCCTCAAGCTGTGCGTGGGCTACGAGCTGGACGGCAAGACCGTCGATATCCTCCCGCGCGGCTCGGATGCCGTGGCGCGCTGCGTGCCGGTGTACGAGGAATTCCCGGGCTGGAACGAATCCACCTTCGGCGTGAAGGCCTGGGATGCGCTGCCGGAACAGGCTCGCACCTACCTGAAGCGCGTCGAGGAAGTGGTCGGCATCCCGATCGACATGATCTCGACCGGCCCGGACCGCGACGAAACCATCCTGCTGCGTCACCCGTACGTAGCCTGATGCTGTCTTGCCAGTAAGGGCGCCGCGCGGCTGAACGAAGCCGCGCCCGATAAAGGACGGCAGCTGCACAAGAGCAAATCGGCCCGCGCAAGCGGGCCGAAACTTTATCGGTCGACAGACCTTATGCCTAAAGCCGAAGAGCTGAAACAATCATGACCCTGCCATCGAACGACGAAGAGAACCTGTGGATCTCGTGGGACGATTACCACAGCCTGATCGCGCGCCTGGCGCTGAACGTCCACGAGTCGGGCTGGAAGTTCGACAAGATCCTGTGCCTGGCCCGCGGTGGCCTGCGCGTCGGCGACCAGATGTCCCGTATCTTCGACGTGCCTCTCGCCATCCTGGCCACCAGCAGCTACCGCGAGGCAGCGGGCACACAGCAGGGCGACCTCGATATCGCGCAGTACATCACCATGACCAAGGGCGACCTCTCCGGCAAGATCCTGCTGGTCGATGACCTGGTGGATTCTGGTGTCACGCTGGAGCGCGTGGGCCGCCATCTGCAGGAGCGCTATCCCGCCGTGACGGAAGTGCGTTCGTCCGTGCTGTGGTACAAGGCCTGCTCCAAGGTCAAGCCGGACTACCACGTGACCTTCCTGCCGACAAATCCCTGGATTCACCAGCCGTTCGAAGAGTACGACACGCTGCGTCCGCACAACCTGGCGGCCTGGCTCAAGCGCGGCAAGCACGCCGCCGGCAGCTCGCAGGCCTGATTCCGGGCGATCCGGGCAAATGAGCAAGCAAACGAGCGGGCAGGGTGCTGCCGCGCGAGCATCGCGTTCGCAGGTGGCCTATCACAGCCTGCGCGACGATATCTTTGCCTTTCGCCTGCTGCCCGGCGACCGATTCACCGAGAACGACGTTGCCGAGCGGCTCGGCATCTCGCGCACGCCGGTGCGCGAGGCCCTGCAGCGCCTGCAGGGCGACGGTCTGGTGCGCGGCTACTTCCGCAATGGCTGGGAAGTCGTGCCGCTCGACTTGGGCCGCTTCGAGGCGCTCTATGAACTGCGCACCGTGCTGGAGACCCACGCGGTGACGCGGCTGTGCCAGCAACCTGCCGCGCGGCAAGTCGACCTTGCTGGCCTGGGCAATCTGGATGCTATCTGGCGCGTGCCGCGCGCCGAGCGCCTTGCCGATGGCAACACGGTGGCCGCACTGGACGAAGCCTTCCATATGGCGCTCATGCATGCCGCTGGCAACCCGGAGGCTGCCGCGGTTCACCAGCAGGTCACCGACCGCATCCGCATCATCCGCCGGATGGATTTCGCCTACGGCGATCGTGTCGCGCTCGCCTATGACGAACACGCCGCCATCCTGGATGCCCTGGCCGCGCACGATGCGCCGCGGGCGGTTTCCTTGCTGGCCGCGCATATCGAGGATGGCCGTGCCGAGGTGAGCCGGCTCACCACCGAGCGGCTCGAAAAGGCCCGCACCAGTCTTGTGCTGCCCACCGAGCAGGCGGTGCGCAACGCACCGCAGCGGCGCAGGCGTTTCGGCTGACGCCGGCTTGCATGACCCGCCGCTAATGGCCGCCCGCAGGGCGGCCATTGTTCTTTGTGGCTTTCTTAATGCACCGCGTGATGGCCATGCGCCGTGGCACGCATGTTGCAACGACTCCTGTGAGTACGATTATGTATACATAAATCACAGGACGTCCCGTGAGCCATTACCTGAATCCCATCCGCGGCAGCCGAGGCATGGCCGTGGCGCCTCATGCGCTGGCATCGCAGAGCGCGCTGGCCGTTTTGCGCGAGGGCGGCAATGCCGTCGAGGCAATGATCGCCGCGGCAGCCACCATCGCGGTGGCCTATCCCCATATGAACAGCATCGGCGGCGACAGCTTCTGGTTGATCGCCCGGCCGGGCGAGGCACCGCGAGGGCTGGAAGCCTGCGGCGCCGCCGCGGGAGCGGCCAGCATTGCGCGCTATCGTGACGCCGGCCTGAGCACGATTCCTTTCCGGGGCGGCATGGCGGCCAACACTGTGGCCGGCACGATCTCCGGATGGAGAGCGGCGCGGGCCTGGTCGCACGAAGCGCTCGGCGGGCGTCTGCCGCTGTCGCGGCTGCTGGCCGATGCCATCGCCTACGCGCGCGACGGCGTGCCCGTGACGCACAGCCAGTCCGCATGCATCGCCGACAAGAGGGACGAACTTGCCGATATCACTGGCTTTGCCGAAACCTTCCTCGCCAACGGCGTGCCGGCCCCCGGCAGCCGGTTCCGGCAACCCCGTCTGGCGGCCACGCTGGAGCAGTTGGCGTGGGCTGGGCTGGATGATTTCTACCAGGGCGAACTCGCGCAAAGCATGGCGCGCGATCTTGCGGACGTGGGCAGCCCGCTGACGCTCGATGACCTGCGCGCGCACCGCGCGGTGTGGAAGACGCCGCTGTCGCTGGCCCATTCGTTCGGCACGATCTACAACATGCCGCCGCCGACCCAGGGCCTGGTTTCGCTGCTGATCCTTGGTCAGCTGGACCGCTTGCTGGATAGGGGTATGGACCCCAGCGGCGCGCCATTTGTGCACGCCTGCGTGGAGGCCACCAAGCAGGCATTCAACGTGCGCGACCGCTATATCACCGATCCGGCCTACATGGAAATCGAGCCGCAAGACCTGCTGGCGCCGCCCTGGCTGGACGGCGCCGCTTCCCGGATCCGCCCGGACGCCGTGCTGCTGTGGGGCAACGGCCTCGGGCCGGCCGATACCGTGTGGATGGGCGTGGTTGACGGCGATGGCGTGGCGGTCAGTTTTATCCAGAGCATCTATCACGAGTTCGGTAGCGGCATCGTGCTGCCGGCATCGGGCGTGAACTGGCAAAACCGTGGTTGCAGCTTTTCGCTGGATCCGGCCGCGCGCAATCCGTTGATGCCGGGGCGCAAGCCGTTCCATACGCTCAACCCGGCGCTGGCGCGCCTGGCCGATGGACGCACGCTGGTCTACGGGAATATGGGCGGCGACGGCCAGCCGCAATCGCAGAGCGCCGTGTTCTCGCGCATCGTGCATTTCGGCATGAATCCGCAGGCCGCCATCGACGCGCCGCGCTGGCTGCTGGGGCGGACCTGGGGCCAGACCAGCGACACCCTCAAGCTCGAGGCGCGCTTTCCCGCGGCCACGTGCGACGCGCTGCGCGCGCTTGGCCACGAGGTGGAAATGCTCAAGCCCTACGACGAGGCCATGGGGCATGCCGGCGCGATCGTGCTGCATGCGGACGGGCTCTATGAAGGCGGGTTCGATCCGCGCAGCGACGGCGCGGTGGCCAGCTGGTAGGCACGCCACCGTGCGCGTGCCGGTGCGGCGACGCTCGGTTTTCTCCAGGTCTGGGCGGGCCGTCCCCGGTTTGCCGCCGGGCCTGGTTCCCCGAGGCTCTGGCAAAGAGCCTGCGGTTTCCTCGAAATCCGTTCCAAGGAGTGGTTCGATGCGTTCAGTTGCAGATAACCCGGCACTCGGCATGTCGCCTGCCTTGCCGTTGGCGCGTACGCGCTGGATCCAGCTGGCGCTGGGTGTCGCGTGCATGATGGCGATCTCCAGCCCGCAGTATGTGTGGACCTTGTTCACCAAGCCGCTCGCGGCCAAGCTCGGCGTGCCGCTCTCCGAGCTACAGGTCACCTTCTCCCTGCTGATCGTGTTGCAGACGTTCTTCTCACCGTTCCAGGGCGTGCTGATCGAGCGCTTTGGTCCGCGCCGGCTGATTGCGCTCGGCACGGTCCTGTCTGGCCTGAGCTGGGTGCTGGCAGCCCAGGTGCACAGCCTGGGCATGCTGTATCTCAGCTACGGCGTGGTGGGTGGCCTGGGCACGGGCATTGTCTATGTGGGGGTAGTGGGCCAGATGGTGCGCTGGTTCCCGGACCGGCGCGGCTTTGCGGTGGGCCTGGTGGCGGCCGGCTATGGCATGGGCGCGATCCTCACCACCTTCCCGATCGCGTCGGCCCTGGCTGGCAAGGGGCTGGAAACCACGCTGTGGCAGTTCGGCCTGCTGTTCGCGGTGATCGGCTTCATCGCCTCGCAGGGGCTGCGCGCGCCGGCTGCCGGCGAGCAGCTCGCGCCCACGTGCCCGCGTGCGGTGGCGGCGCCCAGCGTGGCCGATGTGCCGACGCGCCAGATGCTGCGCACACCGCTGTTCTGGCTGCTATTTGTGATGATGACGATGATGTCCACGTCGGGGCTGATGGTCACCTCGCAGATGGCCTCGTTCGCCAAGGACTTCGGTGTGTCCGGCGCCGTGGTGTTCGGGATGGCTGCCTTGCCGCTGGCGCTGACCATCGACCGCTTTACGAACGGCCTCACGCGGCCGTTGTTCGGCTGGGTGTCGGACCGCTGGGGGCGCGAGAACACGATGTGCTTCGCCTTCGCGCTGGAGGCCGTGGCCATGGCGCTGTGGCTGCTCACCCGGGACAACGCGGTGCTGTTCGTGTTGCTGTCGGGCGTGGTGTTCCTGGGATGGGGCGAAATCTTCTCGCTATTTCCTTCCACGTTGACCGATACCTTTGGCACGCGCTACGCCACCACCAACTACGGCTGGCTGTACATCTCGCAGGGCATCGGCTCGATCTTCGGCGGCCCGCTGGCGGCGCTGATGCACGAGAGGCTGGGCAGCTGGATGCCGGTGTTCGGCGTGGCAATCACGCTGGATATCGTGACCGCGCTGCTTGCCATTGCGGTGCTAAAGCCCTGGCGTCGCGGCTATCTGGCGCGGCCGGGGTGCTGACCCGGGCCTGCAGAAGACGGCGAGGGCGGCTTGCCGCGGCCCCCGCAGTTGCTGCCCGTGTCCGGCTTAGTAAGCGACCGTATAGCGCTGGCGCGAGTGCGCCGGTTTTTCCACTTCGTCGATCATGGCGATGGCATAGTCCTCCATCGAGATCCAGCTCTTGCCGCTGGCGTCGGAGAGCAGCGTCTCCTCGCCCACGCGGAACTTGCCCGTGCGCGTGCCCGGCTCGAACAGGGCCGCGGGGGACAGGAAGGTCCAGTCGATCGCTGTCTCGTTGCGCAGGGCGTTGAGGAAGTCGCGTCCGGCCAGGGCCTCCGCCTTATAGGCTTCCGGGAACTGCGGCGTATCGACCAGTTGCGCGCCTGGTGCTACAAAGAGGCTGCCCGCGCCGCCCACCACCAGCAGGCGGGGCACGCCGGCGGCCTTGACCGCGGAGGTGATCTGTTTCGTCGTGGTCTGCAGGAAACGCACTGTGCTGATTGCCACGTCCTGGCCGGCGAGCGCGGCCGCCAGGGCCTTGGTGTCCGCGACATCCGCATTGATCGTGGCGAGGCCCGGCCGCGCGGCCAGCTTGTCGGCCTGGCGTGCGATGGCGGTGACCGTGTGGCCGCGGCTCAGGGCTTCGTCGATGAGGCGGGTGCCGACACGGCCGGTGGCGCCGATGATTGCGATCTTCATGTTGACTCCTTTGTTGCGCTGTTGAATATCGATATGAAACTATTTTAGTTACATATCGGGATAAAAATTTTTACGACTTGCGTTGCCGGGCTGCGCGCTCCACATCGGCGAGCATGCCGGCAATCGTGATCTCGGCCAGCGCACCATCCATCGCGGCCTGGGCGCGGTCCGCGGCGTGCTTCAGCGCGCCGGTAATTTCCCGTCCCACCATGCACGCCGGATTGGGCACGCTGTGGTGCGGGGCGATCAGCGTGGCCGACTCCACCGCACGGAACACATCGAGCAACGTGATCGATGCCGCCGCACGCGCCAGCGAGGCGCCGCCGTTGCTCCCCATCACCGTGCTCACCAGCCCCGCCTCGGCCAACTGGCTGACCAGGCGGCGGATCAGGACCGGGTTCGTGCCCACGCTGCCCGCGATCAGCGACGACGGCAAGGGCTCTGCGGCGCTGGCCAGCAAGGTGAGGATATGGACGGCAACGGCGAATCGGCTGCTGGTGGTCATGGTGGGCGAGGCAATATGAAACTATCTTAGTTACAGATGGCATCGCTGTCAAGCGACTGGCGGGCCACGCAGGCATGCCGGTGTGGCATGCGCCTGCAGCAATAGGGTGGTTTGCGCCTGAAAACGTCGGAAAACGCGACATTCCAGCGTGTGAATGGTGGAAGAATGCCGGGAGCGCCACTGAAACTGATACACTCACCCGCAGCGCAGCAGTCGGCTGCTGCTCCGGCCGCGCCCTGGCAGTTCGTGTGAGCGCCAGGCCGTGTGGATGCCTCTGCCTCTACAGGCAAGAGCGGATTCCACGCCCCGGAGCGGTCGTTGCTGCGACTGGTATTTAGTCAATTGTTAAGTCGCGCTGTCGCGCCAATATCGAATCGGGAGTGCCAAGTTGCAAGATCAGACGCCGGAAAACAAAAAACCCGCAGGGCTCGAAAGCGCTGCGGGTTTTCCGTTTGATCTGGTGCCCAGGAGAGGACTCGAACCTCCACAGTGTTGCCACCGCTAGGACCTGAACCTAGTGCGTCTACCAATTTCGCCACCTGGGCGGGCGTCGAAACAACCGAAGCGCTCATTATAGCGACCGCAAATCGTTTGTCAAATAATTCTAGAAAAAATTGAATCAGAATAACTATCCGATCCCTAGTCGGGAAGAAATCCTTGGCGTCCTGCGGACGTCGGGGTCGCCCTTGTCGGGCGGCGATATCGCCAAGGCGCTCGCTGTCACGCGCAAAGAACACGACGGCTTCCAGAAACGCCTCGCCGCCATGGAGCGCGACGGCCAGATCGAACTCAACCGCAAGGGCCGCTACGAGCTGGCCAACCAGCCTAACTTTGTGGTCGGCCGTGTGCAGGGCCACCGCGATGGCTTCGGCTTCCTGATCCGCGACGATGGCGATGACGACATCTTCCTGCCGGAGCGCGAGCTGCAGAAGGCCATGCACAACGACCGCGCCCAGGTGCGCGTGATCGGCTACGACCGGCGCGGCCGGCCCGAAGGCCAGATCGTCGAGATCCTCGAGCGCGCCAACCGCTACGTGATCGGCCGCCTGCTGAGCGAAGGCGGCGTGCTGGTGGTGGCGCCCGAAGACAAGCGCATCAGCCAGGACATCCTGATCCCGCCGAAGTCGCAAGGCAAGGCGCAAGTCGGCCAGGTGGTCAGCGTCGAGATCATCGACTACCCCGATCGCTACGTACAGCCCGTGGGCCGTGTGGTGGAAGTGCTGGGCGACTTCGACGATCCCGGCATGGAAATCGAAATCGCCGTGCGCAAGTACGGAGTGCCGCATGAATTCTCGGATGCCTGCGCCAAGGAAGCCGCCGGCCTGCCCGACGAGGTGCGCGAGTCCGACCTGGAGCACCGCATCGACCTGCGCGACGTGCCGCTGGTGACGATCGACGGCGAGGACGCGCGCGACTTCGACGACGCTGTCTACTGCGAACCCGTCAAGATCGGCCGCTCGAAGGGCTGGCGCCTGGTGGTGGCGATTGCCGATGTGTCGCACTACGTGCGCCCAGGCACGGCGCTCGACGCCGATGCGCTGGATCGTGCCACCTCGGTGTACTTCCCGCGCCGCGTCATCCCGATGCTGCCGGAAAAGCTCTCCAACGGCCTGTGCTCGCTGAACCCGCAAGTCGACCGCCTGTGCATGGTGTGCGATGCGGTGATCACCGCCAAGGGCGAGCTCAAGGGCTATCAGTTCTATCCCGCCGTGATGCATTCGGCGGCGCGTCTGACCTATAACGAGGTCTGGTCGGTGCTGTCCAACACCAAGGGCCCGGAGGCGCACAAGCGTGCCGACCTGGTGCCGCACCTGCAGAACCTGTACGAGTTGTTCCAGGTCCTGCTCAAGGCGCGGCGTGAGCGTGGCGCGATCGACTTCGATACCACCGAAACCTATATCGTCTGCAATGCGCAGGGCAAGATCGAGCAGATCCTGCCGCGCACCCGCAACGACGCCCACCGCCTGATCGAGGAATGCATGCTGGCCGCCAACGTGTGCGCCGCCGATTTTCTCGAACGCTTCAAGCATCCCACGCTGTACCGGATCCACGCCGGCCCGAGCGAGGAAAAGCTGAAGAACCTGCGCGAGTTCCTGCGCACCGTCGGGCTTTCGCTGGCCGGTGGCGACAAGCCGCAAGCGGGCGACTACGCCGACGTGATGGACAAGATCAAGAGCCGTCCCGATGCGCCGATGTTGCAGACCATGCTGCTGCGCTCGATGCAGCAGGCGGTCTACAGCCCGGACAACATCGGCCACTTCGGCTTGTCGTACGAGGCTTACGCCCACTTCACCAGCCCGATCCGCCGTTACCCGGACTTGCTCACGCACCGCGCCATCAAGGCCGTGCTGGCCCATACCAAGTACCGGCCGGCATTTGCGCCGGGCACCGCGCTGAACACCGCGATCGCGCCCAAGGCACGCCGCATGCAGGCCAAGGACGCCGCCGAGAAGGCAGAGCGCAGCGCCGCGCGCGCCCAGCGCAACGAAGCCATCTGGGACGAGCTCGGCCTGCACTGCTCGGCCAACGAGCGCCGCGCCGATGAAGCCTCGCGCGATGTGGAAGCCTGGCTCAAGTGCTACTTCATGCGCGACAAGCTTGGCAGCGAGTATTCGGGCACCATCAGCTCGGTTACCTCGTTCGGCATCTTCGTGCAGCTCGACGAGCTCTATGTCGAGGGCCTGGTCCATGTCACTGAGCTGGGCAGCGATTACTTCCAGTACGACGAAGCGCGCAATGAGCTGCGCGGCGAGCGTACCGGCATCCGCTATCGCCTCACCGACCGCGTTCGCGTGCAGGTTTCGCGCGTGGACCTCGATGCGCGCAAGATCGACTTCCGCCTGGTGCAGGAACCCTCAGCCAAGAATCTGCGTGGCCGCGCCCCGACCGTCGATGCCGCGCCGCGCGTGCCCGCCGCGCACGCCGTGCCCGCGCGCAAGAAGGGCCGTCAGCTGGCCGCGCTGCTGGGTGGCAGCTCCAAGCCGGAAGAGTCGTTCGACGAAACGCTGGACCGCGTGATCGAAGAGCAGCCGGTGTTCGAAGCTGTCATGACGCCGGTCAAACCGCACGTGGGGCAGGGCGCCAAGGCCGGCGGCAAGCCGGCCAAGCGGGCCGCCAAGCCCAAGCCGCAGCATCTGGGCTCGACGCACAAGGGCGGCGCCAAGCCGGCCGGCAAGAGCAGCCGCGCCTCGCGCAAGCGCACCTGACGGCCATGGCGCCGGCACCGGCTTGCCCGGTTCCGGCGCCATGGCTGCGGACACGGGGCAAGCTCCGGCGGGAATGTACAATCTCGCCATGGCTAAACAAAAACTCCTGATCGGCTTTCACGCCGTCACCGCGCGCCTGCGCCAGGACGCCGCTGGCGTCACCGATGTCTACGTAGAATCCGCGCGGCGTGACCGCCGCATGCAGGACTTCATCCGCCTTGCCGAAAGCCTCAAAGTCCGCCTGCATCCGGTGGATGCCGAGCGCCTGCGCGGCATGGCCGGCACCGACCGTCACCAGGGCGTCGTCGCCCGCGCCGAAGATGTGGCGCTGGCCCTCAATCTTGACGAACTGCTCGACGGCATCGAGGGCACGCCTTTGCTGCTGGTGCTCGACGGCGTSACCGATCCGCACAACCTGGGCGCTTGCCTGCGCGTGGCCGATGGCGCTGGCGCGCACGCCGTGATCGCTCCGAAGGACCGCAGCGTGGGTTTGAACACCACGGTGGCCAAGGTGGCCAGCGGCGCGGCGGAGACCGTCCCCTACATCACTGTCACCAACCTGGCGCGCACGCTGCGCGAGTTGCAGGAACGCGGCATCTGGGTGATCGGCACGGACGACGGCACGGAAAAGACGCTCTATGACGTCGATTTCAAGGGACCGGTTGCCCTGGTGATGGGCGCCGAAGGCGAGGGCATGCGCCGCCTCACCCGCGAAACCTGTGACGAGCTCGTGAGCATCCCGATGGCCGGCGGCGTGGAAAGCCTGAACGTTTCCGTGGCCAGCGGCGTGTGCCTGTATGAGGCGGTGCGCCAGCGCCGCCTGAAGCGCTAAGCGCTGGGGCGGCATCCATGACGGCGTACATCGACGCGCAGGCGCTCGCGGCATCGCGCCGCCTGATCGGCGAAGCGACCAATATCATGGTGCTCACCGGCGCGGGCGTATCCGCCGAGTCCGGCGTGCCCACGTTCCGCGATGCCATGACCGGCTTGTGGTCGCGCTTCAATCCCGAGGAGCTGGCCCAGGAAGACGCCTACCGGCGCCAGCCCGCGCTGGTCTGGGAGTGGTACCTGCACCGGCGCGAGCTGGTGGCGGCCACCGATCCCAACCCGGCGCATATCGCCCTGGTGGCGCTCGCCGCGCAGAAGGCCGTGACCCTGGTCACGCAAAACGTGGATGGCCTGCATCAGCGCGCCGGCAGCCGCGATGTGATCGAGCTGCACGGCAACCTGTTCGCCAACAAGTGGCTTGACGGCTGCGGCCGTTGCGACCCGGCGACCGCCGTGCCGGGCATGCCGCCGCGCTGCTCCCTTTGCAATGCCATGATGCGCCCCGGCGTGGTGTGGTTCGGCGAGGAACTGCCGCGCGTGGCCCGCTATCGCGCCGAGCACGCGGCCGAGCAGTGCGATCTGTGCATCGTGGTGGGCACCTCCGGCCTGGTCTATCCGGCAGCCGGCTTGCCCGGCGCCGCCAAGGATCACGGCGCGCACGTCATCGTGGTTAATCCTGAACCCTCGGCGCTGGATCAGACCGCCGACATCGTGCTGCGCGGCCCGGCCGGCGTGGTCTTGCCCTTGCTGTGGGACAGTGTGAGCGCGACACCAGCCTGAACCGCGGCCCTCCGCCTGGATTCCCGGGCGGTTCCTGTTTTCTCCCTCTCAATTCCCCCTCTCAAGCCGTAATCAACGCCTCCAGCTTGACCGCATCCGCCGCAAATGCGCGGATCCCCTCTGCCAGCTTTTCCGTCGCCATCGCGTCTTCATTCAGCTGCCAGCGGAAAGCCGCCTCGCCACACTCGATGCGGGCGATATTGCCGGCCTGCGCCTGGTCGACCGACAGCTTGCGCTCCACGGTGCCTTCGCTGGCGGCGAGCTGCTCCAGCAGGTCCGGGCTGATGGTGAGCAGATCGCAGCCGGCCAGCGCCAGGATCTGCTCGGTGCTGCGGAAGCTGGCACCCATCACTTCGGTGGGGTGGCCGAACTTCTTGTAGTAGTCGTAGATCTGGCGCACGGAACGCACGCCGGGATCGTTGTCGCCCGCGTTGGCGGCGGCGTCCCATTTGTCGCCGGCTTGCTTCTTGTGCCAGTCCAGGATGCGGCCAACGAAGGGCGAGATCAGTTGCGCGCCGGCCTCGGCGCAGGCAACGGCCTGTGCCAGCGAGAACAGCAGCGTCATATTGCAGTTGATGCCTTCGCGCTGTAGCACTTCGGCGGCGCGGATGCCTTCCCAAGTGGAGGCGATCTTGATCAGCACGCGCTCGCGGGCCACGCCGCGCTGCTCATACAGCGAGATCAGGTGGCGGGCCTTGGCCAGTGTGGCTTCAGTGTCGAAGGACAGGCGGGCGTCGACCTCGGTTGACACACGGCCCGGCACGATGGCCAGGATCTCGCAGCCAAAGGCGATCAGCAGGGCGTCCATCACGGCGTCGGTGCCTTCATTGCCGCGCACGGCCTTTTCCAGCAGGGGGCGGTACTCGGCCTTCTGGACGGCCTTCAGAATCAGGGAGGGATTGGTGGTGGCGTCTTGCGGCGTGTACTGCTTCATCACCTGGAAATCGCCGGTGTCCGCCACCACGGTGGTGAACTGCTTGAGCTGATCGAGCTGGTTCATGGTCAGTGAGTTGCTTTTAAGGGTTGGTGATGGCGCAGGACCAAAACGGCAGGCCCCGGGCGCCGCGCTGATGCATGCCTCGGGTCATTGTACCGTCGGCTCGCGCCCACGCCGGGGATGTCACGGCATTCCGGTACACTATGCGGTTTCCCCCAAAGCAGATGGGCTGTTGTCATGACACAGGATGAACTCAAGGCGCTGGTGGCGCAAGCCGCGGCCGACTATGTCAAAGAGGTAGTGCCGACGGGTGCGGTGCTGGGCGTGGGCACGGGCTCCACGGCCAACCTCTTTATTGATGCGGTGGCGGCGTTCAAGGAACGCTTTTCCGGCGCGGTCTCCAGCTCGGAGGCGTCCACGCGCCGCCTGCAGCAGCACGGCTTCCAGGTATTGGACCTGAATGAGGTCGACGAGATCCCCGTGTACGTCGACGGCGCGGACGAGATCGACGCCAGCGGCGCCATGATCAAGGGCGGTGGCGGCGCGCTGACGCGCGAGAAGATCGTGGCCTCGGTGGCCAAGCGCTTCGTCTGCATCGCCGACGGTAGCAAGCTGGTGGATGTGATGGGCGCGTTTCCCCTGCCGGTGGAAGTGATCCCGATGGCACGCGCTGCGGTCGCCCGTCAACTGGCTGCATTTGGCGGCCAGCCGCGCCTGCGCATGACCAAGGAAGGCGGTATCTTCAAGACCGACAACGGCAATGTGATCCTGGATGTGGCAGGCCTGAAGATCAGCAATCCGAAGTCGATGGAAGAAGCCATCAATCACATGCCGGGCGTGGTCACGGTGGGGCTGTTTGCCCTGCGCGGCGCGGACGTACTGTTGCTGGGCACGCCGGAGGGCGTGAAGCGCAGCGATTATTGAGTCTGCCGGTCCCGCTGGAGGATCGTTGCATGAAAAAGGGTGCCGTAACAGGCACCCTTTTTGTTTTCCACCGCGCGGCGCGAAGCCGCGCTCAGCCAGATCAGGCAGCCGGCGGCGGCACGTAGCCCTGTGCCTGGTCCGCGCCTTCACCGAAGAAGTACTTCTCGGTCTGCTTGAGCAGATACTGGCGAGCGCGGGCATCGGCCATGTTCAGGCGGTTTTCGTTGATCAGCATGGTCTGGTGCTTGAGCCAGCCAGCCCAGGCTTCCTTCGACACGGTTTGCCAGATCTTCTTGCCGAGTTCGCCTGGCAGCGGCGGCAGGTCGAGCCCTTCGGCTTCTTTGTTGAGCTTGACGCATTGAACCATGCGGGCCATGGGGAACTCCTTGTTGTCGTGTGATGTGGCCGGCGCGGCGAGGGGCCGGCCGTTGCGGTGCCGCTATTGTAACGAAGCAGGGGCCGGCCTTCAGGCTACCCCCACCGCCGTCACAGCTTCTTCATCAGCACCATCGACTTGCGCTGCCAGTTGTAGAGCTTGCGCTTGTCTTCCGGCAGGTCGTCCACGGTGGCGTGGACAAAGCCGCGCTTGAGGAACCAGTGCTCCGTGCGGGTGGTGAGCACGAATAGGCGGTCAAGGCCGAGGCTGCGGGCGCGGCGCTCGATGCGCTTGAGCAGGCGCTCGCCGTCGCCGGTGCCCTGGGCTTCGGACGACACAGTCAGGCAGGCCATCTCGGCCATGCCTTCGCGCGGGTAGGGGTAGAGCGCGGCGCAGCCAAACAGCACGCCATCGTGCTCGATCACCGAGAAGTTGGCGATGTCGCGCTCGATCAGGTGGCGCCCGCGTGGCACCAGCGTGCCATCCTGCTCCAGCGGGGCGATCAGCTGCAGGATGCCGCCGACGTCGTCCAGTGTGGCTTCGCGCAGGCTTTCCAGGTCGGTGTCGGAGATCATGGTGCCGACGCCGTCGTGCAGGAACAGCTCGAGCAGCACCGAGCCGTCCAGCTGGAAGGGGATCAGGTGGGCGCGCGGCACACCGCCCTTGAGCGCCTTGACCAGGTGTTCCAGGTAATAGGAGACATCAGGCGGCAGGTGGTTGTTCTGCAGCCGCTCGATGGCGGTGCGCAGCGACATTTCCGGCATCAGCTTGCCGACCGGGTCCTGCACGCCGGGCACTTCGGTGATGAATACCAGCTTGTCGGCCTTCAGGGCGATGGCGGTGGCGCTCGCCACGTCTTCCATCGACAGGTTGAAGGCCTGGCCGGTGGGCGAGAAGCCTAGCGGCGAGAGCAGCACGATCTTGCCGTGCGACAGCGACATGCGAACCGACTCGCCGTCGATCTTGCGCACCAGCCCGGTGTGCTGGTAATCCACGCCGTCGACGATGCCGAGCGGGCGGGCGGTGACGAAGTTGCCGGAGATCACCGACAACTGGGCGCCAGCCATGGGCGTGTTAGGCAAGCCTTGGCTGAAGGCGGCCTCGATATCCAGGCGCAGTTCGCCGGCGGCTTCCTTGGCGCACTCCAGCGCCGCGTTGTCGGTCACGCGCACGCCGTCGGCGAATTGCGACTCGACGTGGCGCAGCGCCAGTTGCTCTTCCACCTGCGGGCGCGAGCCGTGCACCAGCACGATCTGCATGCCCATGGCGTGCAGCAGGGCCACGTCATTGACCAGGGCGTTGAGGATGTTGGCCTTGACCAACTCACCGCCGAAGGCGATCACGAAGGTCTTGCCGCGGAAGGCGTGGATATAGGGCGCAACCGCTCGCAGCCAGTCGACGAACTGCTGGTGGTCGGGGGCGCCACGCTCGACGGGGTCGGCGCCGGTAGCGGGCGCGGGCAGCGTGGAAGGGTCGGTGACGGGCAGGGGCTCGTCCATTTCGGACGGCGCGGGCGCGTCGGCTGGCGTGTCGGTTCTTGCATTCATGCCGCGGATTATAATCCCGGCCAATGTCAGCACAACGCCCCGCCAAACCTTTGTCGCCGGATCGGAAAACCGATGCCGGCCGCCCCGCGCCCAAGGCCGCCCCTTCGCCAGCCCAGCCCGCAGTGCAGCCTGTCGCCAGGCCGGCGCGCGCGCCGGCC
>NZ_JBFTOQ010000047.1:0-55928 GCF_056398045.1 Cupriavidus sp. 05L411
ATACCTACAGCGGCGGCACGACCATCAACGCGGGCACCCTTGCGCTCACCGGTACCGGTAGTATTGCGGCGTCCGGTGGCGTCATGAACAATGGAACGTTCGATATTTCAGGCACCACCAGCGGCGCATCGATCRCSAGCCTCTCGGGGACAGGTACCGTCAGCCTCGGCGGCCGCACGCTGACGCTGACCAACGCGGCTGGCGCGTTCAGCGGGAGCATCGGCGGTGCGGGTGGCCTCACGCTCAACGGCGGCACGCAGACCCTCAGCGGCACGAATACCTACAGCGGCGGCACGACCATCAACRCGGGCACCCTTGCGCTCACCGGTACCGGTAGTATTGCGGCGTCCGGTGGCGTCATGAACAATGGAACGTTCGATATTTCAGGCACCACCAGCGGCGCATCGATCGCCAGCCTCTCGGGGACAGGTACCGTCAGCCTCGGCGGCCGCACGCTGACGCTGACCAACGCGGCTGGCGCGTTCAGCGGGAGCATCGGCGGTGCGGGTGGCCTCACGCTCAACGGCGGCACGCAGAGCCTTAGCAGCGCGAATACCTACACGGGCAACACAACGATCAATGCAGGCGTGCTCGCTCTGTCGGCCGCAGGTAGCCTTGCCTCCGGGACGAACGTGACTCTGGCGGGCTCCGGCGCACAGCTTGATCTCTCCGCAGGCGGCAACCAGTTGATCGGTAACCTGTCCGGGGTCGCAGGCAGCCGGTTGGCGCTCGGCGCCAATACCCTGACGGTGAACACCAGCGGCGCCCAGACGTTTGGCGGCAGCTTGGTCGGGACCGGCACGTTCGTGAAGCAAGGCGCGGGCAGCCTGACGCTGAATGGTGTCAGCACTAGCTTTTCTGGCACGACAACCGTCCTCGGCGGCCTGCTGGAAGTCGGCGACCTGAACGACGCCGGCGCCATGCTTGGCGGCAGCGTGACGGTCGGCTCACAAGGCACCTTGCGCGGCCATGGCACCATCTCCGGCGACGTCATCAATGGCGGCATTGTGATGCCGGGCGGCTCGATCGGCACGCTGACGGTCGGTGGCAATTACACGCAGGCCAGCAATGCCACGCTGACGATCGAGGTGAGCCCGACCGAGAGCTCGCAGCTCAGGGTAGGCGGCAGCGCCGCCCTGAACGGCACGCTCGCGGTTGTCTACGATCCGGGCACCTACACTGCGCGGCAGTACACCCTGCTCACCGCAGCCAACGGCGTGAGCGGCCGCTTTACCGGCGTCGGCAGTACGGCAGCGGTCGGAGCCAACCTTGGCACGCTGAGGCAATCCGTCAGCTATGGCACCAATGATGTCAAGCTGATACTCGATGCCGCAGCCACGCCCGATGCGCCGGTCGTCATCGCGCCGCTCGGCACCAGTATCTACACTGCGCTCGGCACAACCGCATTGATCCGCGCGCAAGCGGTCAATGCGACACTACTGGAACGGCTGAGCAGCAGCCCCGTGAAAGGTCCTGCTTCGTCTGATAGCTGGATTACCGCAATGGGCTCGCGCACGAAAGTCGGCGGCACAAATAGTCAGCCGGGCTTCCAGTCGCACCAATACGGGTTTCTTGCGGGCATCGATCATCCGATGGGCGAATCCACGCTCGGTGCCGCCGCTGGCTACATGCACACCAATTTAGGCGAGGATCGCACCGGCAGCTCGGGCATGACGGACACGCTTAGACTCGCGCTGTACGGCAACGGGTGGTACGGTCCGGTCGGCTTGGCTGCGACCGTCGGATACGGGCTCGACTTCCTGTCTCAGAAGCGGCCGTTCGGTTCGGTCGGCACCGCGGAAGGCGATCATATCGGTCAGGAGTTCACCACTGCGGCGCAGGCTAGCCTGCCGCTTACGGTGGGCGGCATCGTGTTGACGCCGAATGTGGGATTGCGCTATGCGTATTTCCACGGCAACACGTTCAGCGAAGGTGGAGCAAACGGGCAGAACCTATCCGTGGGAACGGACAACGCCCGCAGCCTGCAACCCTTTGCAGCGATCACGCTGGACAAGGCGTTTGGAGACACGGCAAAGCCGCTCAACGTAAAGCTGCGACTGGGGTACGCGCATGAGATGCTGGCGGGCGGCCGTGCTGTCACGGTGTCCGCCTTGGACGGCACGGTGTTCGTAGCCCCTGGCACGGGTCTGCCGCGCTCGTTTCTCACCACCGGCGCAAGCGTCAGCCTCCATCCGTCCAGAGCCCTGACGGTTTCCTTCGCGTTCGACGCGCTAATCAATACCGGCCATGCATCCGCACAAGCGGCAAGCGCAAAGCTCGATTACCGTTTCTGAAGCGGGATGCAGAGTTTGAGAGGGGATGAGCGCGTCCCTCCCGGGCGCCGAGTGACGTCGTGAGGGATGCTGCCCTCCACAATTGGAAGGGCCCCCTCCAGGACCGAACGGCATCGATGTGCCTAAGTGGTAGAGACTGCCGCGTCGCGGGGACATGCGGAAGACGAAGGGTGGCACGTGCGCAAGGACGGGAGCCGATTCTGGCGAATGTTGTCATTACGGCGATTCATGATGACGCCGGCACCTTGATTGGATTCGCAAAAATTACACGCGACTTGGGCCAGCGATGTAGGCTAAATGCGTTAGAGGGCGCTTGCGCAGCGTCTGCGCTCGTGCAGCAGGCACGGGAGAATGATGCAATGTCCACTTCGCTGCAGCGCATGCCAGCCTCTGCTCGCCGCAACTGACCCGCGCACTCGCTAAGTCTGCAGCCGGCGATAGGCATTGAAATGCCGGATCGCCCACATCCCGTTGCCAAGCGTTTCGTAAATTCTGGCTGCGTTGAAGTGAGCGTCGGCAAAGTCCGGTGCAAGCGTGATGCATCGCTCGTAGCTTGAGAGCGCCTCCCCTGTTCGGCTCATTTCCTCCAGGGCGACACCAAGATTGAAGTGTAGCAGCGGTTCGTCCGGCAGATATGAGACTCCGAAACGATACAGTTCCACTGCGTCGCCAAACCGGCCGGTGTCGCACAGCATGCAGCCCAGGTTGAGGTAGGGATCAAGAAATGTCGGTTCGGCCTCCAGCGCGCGACGGTATGCGGCCTCGGCTTCGATCGGCTTCTCCGTTTCCAGTTCGGCGCCGACGAGAAACCAATCTGGTGCCTCGGCTGCCGGCGCCCGCGCATCGTGCAGAGACTCCACGACTGCCGCGCCCGACTCTCCAGGCTCAAAGTCCATCAACATCTGACCCGACACGGCCTGCCATCCCCTACCCTCGCCTCTTGTCGCCACCTCGTTGCCCATCGCACGAATCCGCACACCGCTCAGCGGCTGGCCAGTGCCACGAGAGGCCTTCACCCTCGCCAGCGCGCGGATAATCAGCCGCGTTGGGATCTTGGCGCCATGCAGTGAATTGGCTGTCCGGAGAAGCACCATGTCCTGAAACGTGAACAGAAATTGGCGGCGCGGCCCGCGTGTGGGCGTGATGATTCCCTCGGAGACCAACCTAGTGGCCACCGAGCGCGGGATGCCCAGCATCGTTTCGGCGTCCTTCAGGGTGTACGTCGGCATTGGTCCGTCACTTTTTTGCCGCTGCAGCTCGCTTGGCGGGAGCCGGCGCCGGCGCCGCAGTGGCACGCTTCCCAGTCTTCTTTCTCTTGCCCTCCGCTGCAGCCGCAGAGGCCGGTGCCTTCGTTCCGCCCTGTTTCCCCCGGGCCATGCTTGCGCGCAGGGCCTCCATCAGGTCGATCACTTCGGCGCCCTCCCGTGGTTCCCGCCGCTCTTCGCTCACGGTGATCTTTTTGCCCGCGATCTTCTTGTCGATCGCTGCCAAGATGCGGTCTTTCTCCTCATCCTTGTAGGCCGTGGGGTCGTACCCGTCCACCGAGTTCTGTTCGATCAGCTGTTTAGCCAAAGCCAGCTCGGCTGGCTGAATCTCGGCTTTCTCCACGTGCAGATCCAGCATCGATCGGACCTCGGCAGCGTAGAGCAGTTGCTGGAGCACCAAGCCCTCGTCGACCGCCCGCACCTGCACCATGTACTGCTTGCCTTTCCAGACCCACCGCGCGAGCGCGCAGGTCCCCGTCTTTCGCATGGCTTCGGCCAGCAAGTTGTATGGCTTACCACCGCGCTTGTCCGGCCCCAGGTAGTAGGCTTTGTCGAAATAGATGGGGTCGACGGCTCCGGCCGGCATGAACGACACGATATCGATCGTGTGCTTCGCCTCGTCTTCTAGCGCCTTCAGTTCGTCCGGCTCAAACACAGCGTAGTGGTCAGCTTCGAACTCATAGCCTTTGACCATCTCGGACCGCTCAACCACCACATCTTCGCGGATGCACACATACTGCTGCTTGAGCCTGGAACCGCATCCCTTGTGCAGCAGATTGAAGCCGACCCCCGAGTTGCTTTCCGTGGCACTGAAGATCTTCACGGGGATCGACACAAGGCCGAAGCTGAGAGAGAGGGAAGCAATGGAACGGGCAGCCATGGCGATCTCCTTGCAGGTCGGGAGTACATCGATCTAGCTTAGATCGTGCCCGCCGAATCGGCGGTGTTCCACTGTCACTTTGCGGA
This sequence comes from Cupriavidus sp. 05L411, assembly GCF_056398045.1. Lineage (NCBI taxonomy): Bacteria > Pseudomonadati > Pseudomonadota > Betaproteobacteria > Burkholderiales > Burkholderiaceae > Cupriavidus > Cupriavidus sp. 05L411. The sequence continues at coordinate 4,526 of NZ_JBFTOQ010000047.1, forward strand.
TAGGCGAGCACTTCCTGGAAAAACATGTGCATGTAATTTCTGTCGGACCTGCATGGCGACCAGTGCCATACCACGTGTCGGACAGCGGCCTATTGCCGCTTCCATGGGACGGGGAAATACTGCGATTACAGAAGACGAGGAAACGGAGACGATCATGGCGAACAAGAATGTGCACGTCGTTCCACACGGCGATCAATGGCATGTCCTGCGCGGGGGCGCCCACGAGCCCTCTTCTGCGCATGACGACCTAGAGGACGCCATCGCGGCCGGCACGGCGGAGGCAAAGCAGGACAAGGTGGAGTTGCTGGTCCATGGGCGAGATGGGCAGATCCGCATGCGCAACAGCTACGGGGACGATTCCCGCGGCGTGAGAGGGTAATGCCCGCGCCGCCCGGTCTGTGAACTCAGTCCATGACTAAGTCGGCCTCTTCCAACGCGCGGACCCTGGAGCGATACCGTCAGAAGCGTGATTTCGCCGCGACGACGGAGCCGAGCGGCCAGGTGTCCGCCGCGGGCGCCGCCAGCGGCGCGCTGAGCTTTGTCATGCAGAAGCATGCGGCTCGCCGGCTCCACTACGACTTTCGTCTCGAACTGGAGGGTACCCTCAAGAGTTGGGCGGTCCCCAAGGGACCCAGCCTGGATCCCGCAGAGAAGCGAATGGCCGTGCACGTCGAGGATCACCCGCTGGATTATGCGAGCTTCGAAGGCGTGATCCCGCCCAAGGCATACGGGGCCGGCACTGTCATCGTTTGGGATCGAGGGACGTGGATGCCGGTCGGTGATCCGGTGGCTGGCTACCGGAGCGGCAAGCTGAAGTTCGAGTTGCAAGGTGAGAAGCTACATGGCCATTGGACCTTGGTCAGGATGCACGGCCGCGGCGACGAGCGTCAGGATCCGTGGCTCTTGATCAAGGAGCGGGATGCGTTTGCGCGCTCTGCCGCAGAGTACGACGTCACCGAAGCCCTGCCGGACAGCGTATTGGCCCAGGGCAACAGCAAATCGGCTGCCGGCGGCAACGCAAAGATTGCCGTGCCAAAGCAGCGTCGCTCGCGGCAAGGACAGGGCCGACAGGTACTACCCGCTACGGCATGCCCTGCCCCCCTTCCGCTTGCGTTGGCCCCGCAGCTGGCGACGCTCGCTTCAACGGTGCCGCGCAACGCCGAACAATGGGCCTATGAGATCAAGTTCGACGGCTATCGGTTGTTGGCAAGGGTCGACGCCGATGACGTCCGTCTCTTCACAAGAAATGGCCATGACTGGACATCGCGCCTCAAATCGCTTGCGGCGGAGATACGCGCTCTTGGCCTCGGCTCCGCCTGGTTGGATGGGGAGATCGTGATACTCAGCGACAAGGGCACCACGGACTTCCAGGCGCTGCAGAATGCCGTTGATAGATCGAAGGTGGAGGACATCCAGTACTTCGTCTTTGACCTCCCCTTCTTCCAAGGCCACGACCTACGACAGGTTCCGTTGGCCGAGCGCGGGGCGCTGCTCAAGGCGGTGATAGCCGTGCCAGCAGCGACACGAGTCAGGTACAGCGAGGCCTTTGAGGGCACGCCTGACGACCTTCTTGCCGCAGCGTGCCAGATGGGCCTGGAAGGTCTGATTGGCAAGCGCGTCGACGCGCCCTATGTCTCCGCCCGAGCGCCCAGCTGGATCAAGCTCAGATGCAAACAGCGGCAAGAATTCGTCATCTGCGGATTCACAGCCCCGAAGGGTAGCCGACAAGGCCTCGGCGCGCTCCTGCTTGGCGTGCACGATGAAACCGGGAAACTGCACTACGCGGGCAGCGTTGGCAGCGGTCTGGATTCGCGCATGCTGACCAAGTTGCTCGCGATGTTGACCGGACTGGAAGTGCCAGTCTGCCCGTTTGGAAAGCTACCACCGCGCGTAGTCGCCCGATGGGTCAAGCCGAAGCTGGTGGCCGAGATCTCGTTCGCCGAGTGGACCAAAGAAGGCCGAATCCGGCATCCCGTCTTCCATGCCTTGCGTGCTGACAAGGCCGCGGGCACCGTGACAAGGGAGCGGCCAGTCGATGTGGAACAGCCCCGGCCTCGGCCAGCGCGCTCGGTCAAGGTATCCAACGCGGAGCGCGTGATTGATCCAGCGACCGGGCTGACGAAAGGCGACCTGGTCGGATTCTACGAAGCCATCGCGCCGCACCTGCTGCCTCATCTCCGCGGGCGCCCTGTGTCCTTGGTGCGCGGGCCAACGGGCATCGACGGCGAGCTGTTCTTTCAGAAGCACGCCGAGACCATCAAGATCCGTGGGATCAACGTCCTCGATGCCAGCCTATGGGCGGGACATCCGCCGCTCCTTGAGATCGCCAGCGAGACGGCCATCGTTGCCGCTGCGCAGCTGAATGTGATTGAGTTTCACACTTGGAATGCCACCAAGAGGACCATCGACAAGCCAGATCGGATCATCTTCGATCTGGACCTCGGCGATGACGTGCCATGGCGGCACATGCTTGACGCCGCCGTGCTGACGAAGACGTTGCTGGATGAGCTTGGACTGGTGAGCTTTCTCAAGACCAGTGGTGGCAAAGGCCTGCATGTCGTTGTTCCCATCGCGCCCAAACTGCCGTGGACCACGGTGAAGAAGTTCTCACAAGATGTCGTTCTTCATATCGCCCAGACCATTCCGCAGCGCTTCGTTTCTAAGAGCGGGTCGCGCAATCGCGTGGGTAAGATCTACATCGACTACCTGCGCAACGGCCAAGGTGCGACGACGGTGTCCGCATTCTCAGCCCGCGCACGGCCAGGTCTCGGGGTTTCGATGCCGGCATCCTGGAAGGAACTGGAGGAACTGACAGCGGGCGATCATTGGACGATCCAGACCGCCCTGCAGCGCGTGGACGCCGCCGGYTACGTGGATCCGTGGGCGGAGTACGCCGATACTAGAAAGGTGCAACAAATTGGTACGGCCATCCGCAAGCTGGCTGGCTAGTCGATTGGAGGATTTGTCATGGCAACCCTTGAGGCGTTTCCTACCGCGGAGCGCGATGCCTTTACCAGCGCTTGCCGTCGATACGGATTCATCGCGGCGGACTTCAGCGTCTGGGACATGGCTGAGAAACAGGTTCGCCTGGTCAGCGTACTGAGACCAGAGACAGGCACTCTGATGCACTATGCAGCAGGGTCTCGTGATTCTTGGTCGACCAAATTCGAGCACGACCTGGCCATCCGGGTCTTCGGAGACGCCCCCGAGTAAAACCTCGACGCTGCCCCCTCTGCGAAGTGCTCGTTATCGTGCCCTACCACCCGGCTGCCCACCGACTCTTACCGACCCACTGCGGACCTTCGACCTGCTCCGAAGGAGACATTAACCAAGAAATTGGTACTCAACAGCAGCCTTGGACAGGGCGCGCGAACAATCTCACTCCGTGCAGTTCAGCATCCACTGAACGCCGAAACGATCGGTCAACTTGCCGTAGTAGTCCCCCCAAGGCTGTATGCCCAAGGGAGTTGTGATTGTCCCGCCAGCAGCCAAGGCTTGAAAGAGCTTGTTCGTGGAATGTCGATCGTCCATCGCCAGTAAGTGCGCTGAGCCCCGCATGGGCTCAGCGTCATCGTTGTCTGAGGCATAGAAGATCAGGCCTGGCCCCTCGAATTTGGCGTGCATGACTCGTCCGCGCATGGCCTCGTTCTTTGCAGGCATGCCATCAACACCGTAGCGCAGCACCTCGACGACACGGCCGAGACCGCATCGCGTATAGAAGGCCAGTGCTTGATCACAGGTCGTGGTGAAGAATAGATAGTTCGATAGTTGCATGATGGTGTACCTAGAAGGAGCCAGGCTGCGACACTGTCGTCCTCGCTCCGAGAGATCGCCTTGCTATCCCGGCTATGTCAGGTCGCAGCAGCACCTTCGCCAAGCTGCGCATTGGTAAGGGCCATCCCAGCAATGCCCCAGGTCCCATCGACAGCGTGCACCACATTGACCCAAATGCGTTCCTTCGGATGCTGCGCACCTGACAGCTCATGGATGATGCGCGTGGCTTCGTCGATGTACCCGACTTGAACCTCGCGGTCGGCAAATGCAAAGGACGGAACCTTCCATTCGACGAAGGCCACGGAGGCCTCCTTCGATCCGGAGTACGTATGTTCTTTCGGCAATATGTGGATCGAACCTACGATGTTGGGCGTCATCGACTCATTTCCCGATAGTCCGTGCCACTTGAGCATGGCATCGGACAGGCGGCGGAACGCGACTCTTTCTTGGCCTTTGGGAAGAACGCCCTCGGTGAGGGTGAGCGTTAGCGGCATGGGCTACTCCAGGTGAAGGAATGGGCGTCGAACTCGCGCGCTGCCTGCAGCAGGGCTATTTCAAGTAACGATCGTTATCTTATAATAAATAACGATCGTGTTTTGAGCAACTACAATCGTCAGCTTCTCAAGTTGAAGGAGGGCCTCATGGTGTCAAGATCCGAGCAAAAGGTGCAAACGCGGCAGCGCATCCTGGAGGCGGCAGGGCGCGTGTTCCGAAAGGGTGGATTCGCCGGGGTCGGGGTAGACGGCTTGGCGAAGGAAGCAGGCGTGACGTCGGGAGCGTTCTATGCCCACTTCGACTCCAAAGCGGAAGCATTCCGGGAATCGGTGGCACTGGGCATGGCTGAATTGCGTGGCGGCGTGCAGTACTTCCAAGCGCGGCATGGACGCACTTGGTGGACAGAGTTCGTGCGCTTCTATCTGAGCGCCAAGCGTAAGTGCGATTTGACGGAGAGTTGCACGCTGCAGACCATGCCGACTGAATTGGCGCGATCGGATGAATCCTCTCGTGCATCGTTTGAGACGGCTTTGCGTGACGTTGCACAGGCGATCGTCGATGGTCCCAGCTCACCGGGTGCACCGCGGGACATTGGAGCGGCTTGTGCAGCACTCGCCTCGCTTGTCGGTGCCGTCACGCTGGCGCGTGCTGTGGGGAGTGAAGCCTTCGCTGATCAGATTGCTCTAGGGGCAGAACACGCATTGCTCCGGGGGGGCGGCAGGAAGCGATCAATCAAGGTCGCCTAAGCGAGGACTCGAAGACGCACGCTCGGGGTACATCGAGAGACCCGGCCGAACGTCGCTTTGTGGCCGGTTGGCGACGCTGGCGGCAGTCAGGCGGTCTCGGTCGCGGCGGCGGGCCAAGTGTGGTAGCCCCCGGTGCGGGCCTTTTTATCGATCTTGCGATGCCAGCCGTCATGTCGGAATGCCGTCATTGAAACTATCGAACCACTCCCGGATCGCGTCGGCCACAACGCTTGGATCGCAAGTGGCGGCATCCGGAACGCATGCCCGAATGAGACCTTCGACGTCAAATCTTCCTTCCACCCGTGCCGGCCAGGCATCGCGGTCGCTGGCTAGGATAGCGAGGTGCTGGTCTCGGATCGGTATGTAACGCATGGTGGAGGCAGGAAATGGAGTTACCTCGCATTGACGGCCGCCTCGCCGATATCTTGAGTTCGCGGGCTAGCCGCTTGAAACGTTCAAAACTGCGCCGGAATCGATTGAGATCGCTCACCGTTATCCAGGCGATGCTTTCTGTAATCGTCGACATGCCGGCGTTGGTGATACCGATGGAGGTGATCGCGGGAATCCCCGATAGGCCGCGCCACACCTCGTCAAGATCTGGGCTGAGGCCAAGGCCATAGGTACATTCGGAGAAGCATTTCCATGGAAGCGCCAGATCAATTTCCGAAACTGCAGCGTCGGCCGTCTCGGGTAACGGCTTATCTTCCTCGCGGTGAAAGATTACGGAAGTGAGCCGGCCATGCTTCGGGCTTAGATATCGCTGGGCGTGAGGGTTGGTGAAGACCGGATAGGTAAGAATCCGATCTGGATACACCCGTGCAAGGCGGTGCCACTGCTCCCTCGGTTGCGCTACACATACGTTTGGGTCACCAGCTCCACGCTGATAGGTCTGGAGATACAGATCGCGATACGGCGCGCCATGATCGACCCCGTGCGACAACTCAAAGGACGGGCTCAAGACCTCGCTGTTGTCGAACGTTGCAGTAATTTCCGGCATATCTTGCTGCATATCTCCTCACTTGAAAACACCTGCCTACATGGACCATTACCACCCAGGTCAGATCCTCGGCGGCATGCTTGCGTCATCTAGGCGACGATGAATTAGCGATACCAGCGTGAGCAGGTCCTCTGCGTCTCGTTGCGTCATGTCCCAGAGGATCTTGGGTGTGTGCGCGGTTGGATTGCGGAACATCCCGAATACGCCCTTCACCAGGGTCGCGAACCCGCGCTGCTCGCTCCATTGGCTTTCGTCGGCCAACTCATTGATGGCTAGCATCGGAGGATTCCCCGTGAGCCCACGGTCGACAAGTAACGCACCGTCGTCCACCAGTCCCGTTTTGTCGCGAATCTTGGCCCCGATACTCTTCGTTGCCTCCAGTACGGCCTGAAAATAGTTGTCCGCGACAAGCTCTGCTCGACAAAACGACAGGACATCCTCGTGCAGGCCGCGGGCAGCCAGATCCGTTCGAAGCGAGTCCGCCCTGCGTTTTGCATCGGCCAGTGTAGAAACACCATCGCTCTCGGTGAGCGCACCCGTGGGCTCTACCTGGAGAGCGGCAAATGCCAAGGCGCGGTTTAGATTCGCCCGCAAAGGTTCAAACCGATGGGCTTCATGTGCAAAACGCTCAGGCTTCATCGCGAACCGTATGAAAGCCAGTAGTTGCGCCGATGGCCGAGCTGGTTCTGACAGTGTGCGAACGCATTGAACAAGCGCTTCCACTTCGTCATCACCGGATCGCTGTCCGTGATGTGGGCTTTGACCAATAGATACGCGATCTCCGAGCCCGTGAGACCCTCTCCGGTGTCGCCCAAGGCCCGCGCGATCGCTTCCAATTGGCTAGCCGTGAATGTGATGTTGCCAGTCATGCCGACGGTTCACTCCCTTTTCCACTGCCCCTTCGCACGGCTGCTTGCGCATGCCAACAAAAAAGCCTCCCGAAGGAGGCTTCTGACAAACTGGTTTGAACTTAGCTAGCGCCGCGAATACGCCGGCCGACCAGCACAGACCCGTGCACCGTCGGCTCTTCAATCTTGCTGCGTCGAGCCGCCGCGGTGCGCGTGACCAGGGCGAACGCCGCCAATCGCGCACGAATTGCTTCCGGCGACTCAAACTGCCCGTTCTTGCGAACGCGGCGGGTGATGTTTGCTTTCATGGTCTGGCTCCCTCGGCTGCTGCAGACAGTTCGTCTCGCAGGTCCCGTTCAAGTCTCTCAATTTTACCTTTTTCTTGACTTCGCGGTGGAATCCAAGTTCTTTGTAGTAGGCCACCAGTTCCGGTATCGGGCGCTGCAGTGACGCGACGGTGCACCCGAACGCGGCGGCGCAAAATTCCAGATAACGAATCGCCACTTTGGCCACGTGGCCCTTGAGTGGATTAGGATCTGGCGCGCGGCTTAGTAGATGTATGGAGGCAACCACATGCCCGTTGCTGATGCGGTCCAGGATCAAGGCACACAGGCTAGGTGCCGCACCCGGCACTTCGGCATGCACCGCAGCTTCCACGCGGCGAGGCCGACGCCGTGCTCGCGTGAGTTCGCGTTCCCACGACCACCCAGGAATGAAACCGCCCACGATCCATTTGTCGGCGTCCGCCACGTCACCCCGACTGATTGGCCGAAACACGACTCGCAGACCGAGCTCAATCGACAAGGCTTCCGAAGCCGATTGTCCAGCGAGTTGGCGGCGCAATGCGCAACGCTGCTCGACATCTTCCCAGACTGCGCGGTTAGCGGCCGCCTGGGAGGTCGCGGACGTCATCGAGCCTGAGGGGGAAGCCAGTAGCGCCCAGGCGGCGACCGACAGCGAGGCCACCGCACGCGCCTTCGCCGGCCACTCGAAAGTCCGCCGCGTGACGGCCTGGCTGCGCACGGAGCTGGCCGCCGCCGCTAGCCGCGCCGAGCGTTACGGCATGGCCCGGCTGGTGCGGGTGGATTTCCGCCAAATCGCGCGCCCGGGCGAGGGCCTGCCCTCGTTGGAAGACTCGCCGCCAGCGCGGGGCTGGACGGCTTCAGCCAGGCCGAGCAGCTGGACACCTACCGCGCTCGCTTCGGCAAGGCGCTGGAACGCGAAACAAAGCGGGCCAAGTTGATGCGCCAGCGGCTGGAAGCCGTGGATTGGTTGGAAGCGAAGTGCGCACAGCCGGTCCTGATCGAGGATGGCTGCCGCGCCTGGCTAGCCGACACGCTGGCCGGCCGGCTCGAGTCGGCGGGGGTGGCCACCGTCGGCGAGCTGGTCGATCGCATCAACAGCCTGTGCCGGCTGGAGCCGCACGGTCGCTGGAATCGGAATCGGCAAGGCGCGCGCGATCGAGGCATTCCTGCAGGCCCACGCCGACCCTCTTCATGGCTATATGTGCGCGACACAGGAATAGGCGCAATGAGGGTAGCTCCCACACGACGAGAGTGCGAACAAGGAAGCGGCAGCCCGCTAGTCACCCGGCCCCTCGGGGGACGGGTCTTGATCTGTTTAAACCGGTTTCACGCTATTGCCATCTCCGGCATTCGCCGGAAAGACCTCCGGCATTGCCAGTTGCTTTCGCTCCAGCGGGATCCTTGCACGCGATCCAGTGTTCCCTATATGTGCCTTTAACCGCCATCATCGGCCCAGCGATCGTGCTACGCCCATGCGGGCCAACATATTCAAGACCGATATCGTTCTTCGCGCAATCGCTGGATTGCACCCCCGCCCCCGTAAAGCAGAAGCTGACGGCAACCCTGTACCCACATGAGTTCACGAGGAACATGAAAGTCTTGTTGCTGGTCGTGTCGAAACGGACACAATCACTGCTACTGGCCACGGAGACCCAATGCTCAGGCGCCTTACTGGCGGCGGATCCTCCGGAGCCCCCTCGCCCGTCGGCGGGGGCGACCGAAGTGAGGCCGTTGGTCGATAAGTTGGCATTGGACGTGCCCGCAGGGCCGCCGTAGCCCGCTTGCGGAGTAGCAGCGGCTGGGTTCCGAGCGGCGACCTGCCCGGTGGAGCGGTTGGATGGTACGGCGGATCCCGAGCCCTGGATCGCGCTTGACGAATTGCCTTGCAGCGCATTCCCAACCATCGCCAGGTTTGCAGAGTTCTTAGTACCCGCACCCGCCATTCCTTTGGCCACGGCGCCGAGCATTCCCAGCAGTCCATTGCCTTTCCCACTGGAATTCTCGGCTGGCTCGTCGTCAGGGGGCGCTGGCGTTGTGTAGGTCTGTTGCTGCGCCACGGATGGCGGCGCTTGCACCTTAAACGGGTCGTCCGTCAGGCTCGCGCGGTACGCTGCTGGCCCGTCGTCATTGGGTCGCGCCCAAGCCGCCTTCGTGGCGTCGCTTGCGGGCAAGTTGATGGACGCCTTAACGGACGGGATCTTGCTCTCGAACCATCGCGAGTAGATCTGAGCAATCTCACCGGAAGCCATCATCTGGCCTAGCGTCTGGTTCACGAAAGCTTCGAGTTCGCCGTCTTGGCGCATGGCAATCGCTATCGGCGTGCGGAATATGGCTTCACCGGTGTACGCGTAGCCGTCCGGCTGTGAAGATCGCGCAATCAGATTGGCCAGTGAATAGTCGTCGGCCACGATGCCCACGGCTTGGCCCTCGGCAAGCTTCTGGAACGCGTCCGGCAGTGTTTCGGAGGAAGACGACTGGAGGTTCACCGAATAGACCTTGTTAAAACGTTCGATAAGTCTTGCGTCGTCCTTGCCTGCGACCGCAACGGTTTTCCCATTCAGGTCTACAGCGAATCTCACCCCTAAGTCTCTGGGCGTGACGAAACGGGTCTCAGAAACGTAAGTAACATACGAAAATGCAAGCGCCTTGCGGGCCGCTGCCGACTGGACCATTGCACCGCAATAGAGATCCGTCTCGCCATCTACCAGGCCCGGGCCGCGAGTCTGGAGAACCGTTTTGACCGCGAGCTTCTTGAGTTCCAGCTTGCTCTGCAATGCCTGCGCAAGCCGCTTGCAAAGGGCAACCATGTAACCAGCGGCATTCCCTTTGTCGTCAACATAGGACAGTGGCGCGCTAGACTTCGCAAAGCCAATCGTGACGGCCTTCGTGCGAGCGACCTTCTCCATCGTAGATTCGTCGGCATGAGCCTGCGCCGCAAGGGTGACGAATACCACTGTTGCGACCTTGATTATGCTTTTCAAAGCACGTATTCCTGAGATGATTTTGGGTTCCGGCTCAGCTATTGCTGCCGAGCTTGGGTCTCGGGAGTATCACATTTTCACAAATCCCAAACATCCCACAAATGGGTAGTAGACGGTGAGAGGCCTGCAGTATTTCCCAATGGTTAGTGAAGACGACGCATGGCCGATGGCCATCTTGTGACTTATCGGCACATTGCACCCTCCTTGCAGTGATGAAGTTGGCACGGCGAGGCAGGTCGACAGCGGCAAGAGGTAGCGGCAGATGTGGAGCGTCACTCAACGTTGAACCAGCTGCCCTTGTCCGGCCACGGTGGAGCGCGTTCCCGCTCATTCAACTTTGAACCGGCGGTTCACCTATCTTTGAACTTTCTCGACCCTGATGAGGAATACGCCGTGCGCCTAAGGGTGAGTGACCTTGTAAGGGCGGCGGGCCGGCCGGCCCGCCATCGCCTCACGGTTTTGGCTCAACAATCGCGACAGCAGTATTGACGTTGCCCGTGGCAAACGGGCTTCCAGGAACCGGGGTCAGGCTGCCGGTTGAACCGTCGATTGCGAAACCGTAGAGGGAGCCGGACAACGACGGGGTATAGAGATAGCGGCCATTGGGCTCAATGCTCAGACGTTGCCCGTTGAAACCGACCGTCGTCGGTGCAAGTGCCGCCACCGGCAGCCCGTCTGATGACGCTGGGTCCAAGCGGTAGCCCACGATGGAATTGCTCCAGGTCCTCAACACATACGCAAAATTTCCCGACGGGGTGATCGCAATGTCCACCGGCGTAAGTGCCGTGTGCCGTCGTCGGGAAGCTGTTCACCGTCGCTGCGGCCGGCTAGGCCGCCACGGTTACCGCATAAGGCGTGGCGCCCTGCTGCGGCGTGGGCATGGTGAATCCGCCATTGGCATTGACCACCTGTGTGTCGCCGTTGGTGTCGGCCAGTTGCAGGCTCTTGCCCGAGGCCAGGCCCGAGACCGTGCCCCCGACGGTATAAGTCGGCGGCAGCGAAGCATTGCGCGACAGTGCGGCATTGGCGCACAGGCGGTCAGCCGCCGGAGCGTCGGCGCAGGCGGTCAGCACGGCCGCGCCGGCGACATAGGCCGAGGCGGGGCTCGTCACCTGGGCGCTATGGCAGTCGGCGGCCGGCGTCGCCACGAAGCTCGCGTCGTCGCACGTCCACGACCAGTTGGTCAGATCCCCTGCCCCTTCGACACCATCCGAGCGCCGCACGGCCACGGTCACGATCTGTGCGGCGCCGCCGGCCGCCACGACCACGGTCGCCGGCGTCAGTACGAGGGTGTACGACCTAGCGGGCGCGGCCTGCACCAACAGGTGCGTGACGCTGGTGATCCGTCTGCCGTCGGCCAGCGTCGCGGTGGCCGTGATGTCGGCCGCGCCCGCAGCCAGGGTCTGGACGGTGGCGTAGGTGCCGACCGGTGCCATGATCGATGCTGTGGTGGCCGGCGCCTTGTCGGAGGCGGACACGACGGTGACGATGGTCGGGTCGGAGGACTTCCAGGCAAAGCTGGCGCCCTTGATCTCGCTACCGTCGGCCGCGAGCAGCGTCGCCTTGAGCGTCAGCGTGCCGCCGGCCACCTGCGCGGCGCTGCCGGTGTCGATCATCAGGCGTGGCGGTCGGCATTTGGGGACTGTCGTCGGAACCGCAAGCGGCAAGCAGCGCTGCGGTCAACAAGGCGAGGCCAGCAGCGCGCGCGCCAGCGAGAGCGTGTGGGAACATGGACCCAAACCGTATTGATATAGAGAAGGGCCGCCTTGCCCTACTGGGTCGGCGGCCATTGGCGCCCTCCTCGGGGGCGTCTTGCGCGCGACTGTTGTGGCAGTTTTCGTATCTGATAGCTATCTAGTACCAATTTCGGGAAGCACGAGGTTTTCAGCGGCTGGCAGTGGAGTCGATTGCAATGAGTCGATGCCGCGCGCGCGATGCCGAGCACAACTGTGCAGCAACTTGCCGCACCATTCCCCACTCGTTCAAAAGAGTTTGCCGCCCCTCGAGCAGTGGCCCAGCCGTCAGATATCACAACGTTTCGCTTAGGCCCTTGCGTCGAACGCTACTGGCGTTTGAATGCAGTTCTGTGAGTGTCTTTTTCGGCATTTATCCTAATTTATTTGTAAACGATAATTTATCGTGCAAAAATAAATTAGGATAAATGCATCATGGGGCACTTATGAGAGCCTCCGCCTCCTCTGCAAGGTACACATTCCGCCGCCCGGCGCTAGCGGCGAGCTTTTGCTCTGCCCTGTCCGGTGAGGGCCTGTTGGACGCACGCTCGGGCCTATTTCTTGCCGCGGCACGGCGCATGGGCAAGTCTACGTTCGTGCGGGAAGACCTCATCCCCGCCGCCGAACAGCGCGGCTGGACGACCGTCTACGTCAACCTGTGGTCGAACAAAGCCCATGACCCCGCCAAGCTGATCGCCGATGCGATCAAGCATCGCATTGCCGATTACGACGGCGTGGCCACGAAGGCGCTTGTGGGGAGGTCCCGGCCCAGCCGCATGCCGGCCACATATGTGCCGACCGTGATTCCGGAGTCAATTGGAACCAGGGCTCGCCTGCGGGACGGCCCATTAGCGTCACACACGGAGCGTGAAGTGCGGACTGCTTAGGTTTGCTGCGAGCTCAGGACTCCATGCACCGGGCACGCGGCGCCTCGTCAGCATCCGCAGCGTCTTCGGAAATTGGCCGATTCTGCAGGCGGCTGTGCATGGCTTCGCATCGGATCAACATCGTTGCCGCGGGATCCTTTTTTCCGCCGGCAATGCCAGATTCAGCAGCGACCCGCAGATAAACTTGCCGAGAGGTAACGGCGACGATCACAAAGATGGCGCCGACGCCGACGGATCGGACTGCGATTTGGAGGTATTGCGCCATAGCGAACTTGCACCGTATAGCCGGAGATAATTGGCAGCGAGGGTGAGGCTACACGAGGATGTCTCGGGACGGTGCCACGCCGTTGCGGGATTGACACAATACTACGCTTCGCGGCGGCGAGGTTGAATAGCACGTTGAGTGACAGCACACGCTACTGGGCCAGGCCACGCGCCCTTCCCGCTGGACGGTCCCAATAGCCATGATGAGGTTTTCCCCGACGCCCGATCACGTCGTTATCGGCGTCATCGCGCGAACGCGACGCCCCCTCCTGGCCCGTGAACAGTTTCCAAAAATGGGACAACAGACTTGATTTCTTTCCAGGCGGACGCCTATAGAAGCAATCCGACCTCGAGCAAGCCGCGCACCTGCGATCGGTTGTTGCCGTCGGTACCGAAAGCCAGGCCGGGTGCGGTCTTGCGCGCGCCGACATAGGAAAACTCGGCGCGCGCAAAGACGCGCTTGTACTGATAGGTGGGTGTCACGGTGAACGACCATGCGGCGCTTCCCGGCCCGTACAGCAGGTTAGGCGCACCTCCGGTGGCACTGCCCGTTGAGCCGATGTACTCAAGTCGCACTGGCAGTTTGAAGCCCACCGCCCTCAGAGCGGCCGGGACTGCTTCGGCGCCGAAATCGTAGCTCATCAGCAACGCGCCGCCATACGTTGACGCGGACTCGTAGGCGCCGAACTGCACAAGCTTCGGCACGCGGGTGTATTGCAGGTACGGCTGGAAGGTCCAGGGGCCTTCAGTGTGCGTGTAGATCAGGTTGTAGATCTGCTGGTTGCTATAGAACAGCGGAGTCGCGGTCGTCGATACATTGGTGCGGCTGGTGTTGCCGCCCGCGATGACGGCCAGCGTGTTGGCGCTGTCGAAAGCATAGCTGGTCAACATCGATACCCAGCTGTATTGGTTCGAGTAGAAGCCATCGTTGACTGAAGCCGCAAGCGTCAGCGGCCCGGCGGCATAGTTCACCTGCGCGCCCCGGTTCACGGCATTCTCCTGATTCCACAACAGGCCGCGCTGAATGTTCATGTTCTGGAACGAGAACGTGCTCTCGGCACCGATCAGCGTTGGCAGCTTTCCGACTAACACAGAGAAATTCTCAGTGGGTGCGATCTTCAGAAAGCCCTGCGCGACGGGGCCGAAGAACGTAGGCGTGGCATCGGCGCTGCGAATGTAGGGCGCGCCGAGCATGGGAATCGAGTAGTATCCGCCCTGCAGGAAAAACTGCAGCAAGCCATCCGGCTTGTTGATGAAAACCTGTGCATTGCCAATGTCGAGTTGCCGGCTGCGGTCACTTGGCAAGGCCTTGCTTTGCACCTGGGCCAGTCCACTTGCCACACCGGTCACATAAATCGGGCCGAGACCACCCGGATTGAAGCTGGCGGCCTCGGTATTGGCACTCAGCGTGGTTGCGATGGACGGTTGGAGCGCCGGAGGCGCTGATGCCTGGACCGTGGGAGGCACACTGACGCCGACCGCCGGATCTGGCCCTTGGCTTTCTGCCCACACGTCAAAAGAAATGGCGCTCAATAGCGTGAGCGCGGTGGCGGCGCAGACGTGGACGCTTCTCTTCATCGGATGGCGTTTCGTTGGATGTTGGGGGGACGGAGCTCCGGCCTGAGCCATCTGTGCGATGCAAGTCCGGTGTCGGACATGGAATGATCCCGCTTGCGGCGCGTTTTAAGTCATGAGAAAAACGACTTGTACCCATCGTTATTAGTCGCTTTTGTCGTCGACGGCGGAGGCATACACTGCACTCTGTCAATCGGCTTATCCCTCGCCGCCTGATCGCTTTTTTCGGCTGCTGTTCTATGTGCCGCGGGGAGCAGCCAAAAGCAGGCTCCCCGATTTTCCTGGGTGCTCCTCCCGCGCCGGATCTTACGGGCGCGGGCCAACTCCCGGCGCGGGGATCCCGTTCGGCAGTCCGCACAGTCAACAACAAATAGGCCATTCCAATGAAGAGACTGATTTTGACGGGCGCCGGCCTGATGGCGTTCTCGTGCGCGCTTTCAGCCATTGCGGGTCCGGACTTCTACGTGATAGAGAAAGCGCGCGAGGCCAAGCGAGCGAAGCAGCGCGCCGCCAGCCCGCCGCAGCCCGACAGGCCGCAACCGGTGGCGACGTCCGTGTCTCCCCGCGGAGTGGTGTACAAGCGTGGCGGTTGATTCGCACCAACCATCTCGCGATTCAATTTTTCCTTGCCATGTCAATCGAAATCGAAATCGAACGCGTATCGGCCATTATCTGGGTGCGCAAGCAGATGGCCGCGCACGGCTTGTCCCTGGACGACCTGGCGGCGGCAGACTGCTTTCCAGTCTCGCAGCCGCCGGTGCTGGACGTTGCGGCTAGTTGTTACTGCAACGCCGATGGCCAGACGTGGGGCGGGCAGGGCGCAATGCCAGACTGGCTGCAACGCGCGGTGAATGCCGGCCAGACACCGGAGCATTTCCGGATCAGCCAGCCATGATGTGACGCGCCGATTGGGGCGGGGAAAGTGGGGCAACATTCCATCAGGAGAAGATAATGTTGCCTAGTAGCTCTATTGGATCGGCCTGTTCCTCCCCGGCTTGCGCCTCCACCCAGCGAGCTAAGCGCCAGACCGAGGTGAATAAACGGGCCGCAGAACAGGCCGCGACGGCAGCCTATGTCAAGCACTTGCCGGGGATGGCACCTGCCTACCTGAGCCGGCAAGGCGATAGCCCCGCTAGCGACAGCAGAACTGTGTGTACGGGTAGATTGGGACATCTGGATTCCCTTTCAGGTATTCCTTCCACAGCAACTGCAACGTCACGCCTTTGCCGCGCAGCTCGCGATGCAAGTGGGCAAAGTCCGGTGTCACCCGACCGCCCGCGCTTTCGGCCGGCTTCTACCCGCCGAACAGCCGCTGCTCCAGGGCATCCTCGTCAAGACTTTCTGCCCGCGGCCGATCCAGTCCCGACGCCTTCGCCGCATACTGCGAGACGGCGCCAACACTCACATCCGTTGCCCTGGCAATTTGCCGGTGCGACAGGCCACACGCCCACTTCAGGCGAAGCGCTTCCTTGATCTTGCGCATGATCACCTGTTTCGGCTGCTTGGCCACTCGTTTCCGGATCGTGATCACCGATCTTGCCGTCACCGCCAAGTGATCGCGTTCAGGCGAAACCGGCGATCATCTCCCGGCCGAAACAAGTGATCAGGTTGCCGAAATCGCTGATCACGCGCCCCGAAATACGCATGAAAGGAAACCCGGATGATTGTGATCGTGCCGCGGATAGAGTCGGATGACTGGCTCACCAGTCGAGATCTAGAATGGGCGCGTAGCCTCATGTGGCTCCACCCGCCCGAGCGGACGGATGCGGAGCCACCGCCGACCAAATGGCCCTGAATGTGACCTCATGAGCGCGGGTCACATGAGCGTTGCAATGAAGCAACACATCAAGAATTGAGGGCACTCGTAAGCTAGATGCGGCGCATCCTTGCCTACGGGCGGTCCCGCGACACGCCCGCTACCACTTCCAGCCCTCGACTACCCGGTCGAGGGCTTTTTTCTTGGTGAGTTGTAAAGAAGCCGGCGCTCACGGGCCTGACCAGCGTTACCGCTAACGCTGTTGAATCTGCACCTCGTTCCACATCTCCGCCAGCTTCCCCGCTATCCGAAGCAGACGCGTAGCTTCATGCGGCCCTACCCGCCCGAGTGGATGGATGCCGCGCCAGCGCAACGCACTCCCCGCTAACGAGGGGGTGAGAGCGAAGCTTTTCCTGCACCACGCTCATAGTGGCATATGCCACTATGAGCGTGGTCGCACTTCGTTTCCGGAGGAAGGCAATGGCTACATGTGTCAAAAGATACCGCAGGTCCAAGATGAGGCGCGGCCAACCATTGCAGCATGACTATGTGGCCGAGGCAACAGCAGTAGCCAAAGAGAACTATGCGCCGCTGCTCAAGATCGAAGGCCCCCTGGAAAGTGGAACTTTCACTTGGCGCGAAGAAAGGTATATCTATGTGAGTGGACTGGCCAGTACAGGCGAGCGGCGGCTCGTGGAAGTTTTCCACCTCGACGCCGGCGCCCTTACCCCGGTGTTGGCCTACGGATACCCGCCTCCCGTGCGAGATCTCTTCCCTATGGATTACGCCATCCTGCACAGCGATGATCCGTGGAATGGCGAGTTTCCTCCTGCGACAACCATGGCCAGCAGAAAGCGCTTGTCGGGGTCATCGTACTTTCCGTGAAAAAAATGGCGGTAGCGGACCGCAGGCCGGCCTGTGGCAAGGCTTCTCGGAGCAATGCATCACGCGCCGACGGAATACTTGTAAGCTCTTGATTGATAATCCCTTTCGGGTGCATACCGCCAGAAAATGCGCGGAAAGTACGATGACCCCTCCCTTGAGCAGCCGACCCGGCGCTCAAGCCTTCCCCCTAGTCCCAGCGGTCATCCTTGATCTGTACCGTGCCGCCCATGACCCGGACCGGAAAAACCGCCACTGGGTCGTAAGCCGGCGGGGACAGCGCCGCCCCCGTGATGAGGGAGAAATGCGCGCCGTGGCGCGGGCAGACGACTTCCTCACCTTCGACGTCGCCGCCACACAGAGGCTCCGACTCGTGGGAACACATGTCCTCGACGGCGTAGTAGCTGCCGCCCACATTGAATACCGCGACCTGCACGCCGTCGAGGTCAACGGTGCGGCACGTCTCGGGCTTGAATTCGTCGGCCGGAGCGACATCGATCCATTCGCTCATCTCAGAGCAACCCCAGTTCCAGTCGCGCCGCCTCGCTCATCCGCTCTCGCGACCAGGGCGGATCCCATACCAGTTCAACTTCGACTTCGTCCACGCCGCCAATTTCCATGACGGCGCTCTCGACCACGCCGGGGAAGGTCTGCGCCACCGGGCAGCCCGGCGCGGTCAGCGTCATGCGGATGCCCACCTTGCCGGCGGCTTCGTCCACGGACAGGGAATAGACCAGGCCCAGGTCGTAGATATTGACCGGAATCTCGGGGTCATAAACGGTGCGCAACGCCTCTATCACCCGTCCCTCCATAGTATCGGGGTCAGGCTCGAACTGGTCTTCGTGTGCCTTGGCCTTGCGCAGCCAATCGATCATGCTCATTGCGTCACTCCGTTGAGACCGGCTGGGTGCTGTCGCGCAAGGCGGCCTGCATGGTATGCCAGGCCAGCGTCGCGCACTTCACACGCGCCGGAAACGCCCGTACGCCGCCCAGCACCTCCAGCTTGCCCAGCGGCGCGCAGGCCTGCGCCGTGCCGGATCCGGTCACGAGCGCATGGAAGCCGGAAAACAACGCCTGCGCCTGCGCCTCGGTCTTACCCTTAAGCGCCTCGGTCATCAGTGACGCCGAGGCGGTGGAGATAGCGCAGCCGGATCCCTCGAAGCTCGCATCCTCGATCACGCCATGGTTGACCTTCAGGTACAGCGTCAGCCGGTCACCGCACAGGGGATTGAACCCCTCGGCGCTACGGTTCGCACCCGTCAGCCGCCTGAAATTGCGCGGAGAGCGGCTGTGGTCGACCACGACTTCCCGGTAAAGATCGAGCAGGTCGGACATCAGGCAAATACCTCCTGTGACTTGCGCACGGCACGGAACAGCGCATCCACTTCCTCTCGCGTGTTGTATAGCGCGAAGGACGCCCGCACCGTGGCAGGCACGCCGAACCGCTCCATCACGGGCATCGCGCAATGGTGGCCCGCACGGACCGCCACGCCTTCCAGGTCGAGGATGGTGCCGGCATCATGCGGATGTACGCCATCCAGGACAAACGAGAGAATGCTCGCCTTGCCCGCGGCCGTCCCGATGATGCGCAGGCCGGGAATCTGCGCCGCCTGCCCGGTGGCGTAGGCGAGTAGCGCGTGCTCGTGGGCCGCGATGGCATCCAGGCCCACCGCGCTCACATAGCCGATCGCGGCGCCCAGGCCGATCACGCCGGCGATATTGGGTGTGCCCGCCTCGAACTTGAAGGGCAGTTCGTTGTAAGTGGTCTTGCGGAAAGTGACCTCGCGAATCATGTTGCCCCCGCCCTGGTAAGGCGGCATGGATTCGAGTAGCGCGGCCTTGCCGTAGAGCACGCCAATGCCGGTGGGGCCGTAGAGTTTGTGCCCGGAGAATGCGTAGAAATCGCAATCCAGCGCCTGCACGTCAACGTTGAAGTGCGGCACGGCCTGGGCCCCGTCGACCAGCACCGGAATCCCCCTGGCATGTGCCAGTTCGATGAGGTACCGCACCGGGTTGACCGTGCCGAGGGCATTGGAGAGATGGGTCACGGCAACCAGCCTGGTGCGAGGGCCAAGCAGGCGCTCGAATGCCTCCAGCAGCAGTTCGCCCGCGTCGTTGATCGGCGCCACCTGCAGGATGGCGCCCGTGCGCTCGCACGCCAGTTGCCACGGCACGATATTGGAATGGTGCTCCATCGCGCTGATCAGGATCTCGTCGCCGGGACGCAGGCGCTGTCCGTAACTCGCCGCCACCAGGTTGATCGCCTCCGTGGTTCCGCGCACGAACACGATCTCCTCGCGCCGGGCCGCGTTGATCAGGCCTTGCACGGCGTCGCGCGCTGCCTCGTAGGCATCGGTCGCTAGTTGGCTCAGGGTATGCACGCCGCGGTGGATATTGGCATTGAGCGCGGCGTAGTAATGCGCCTCGCAGTCGATCACGCTCTGCGGCTTCTGGCTGGTGGCGGCGTTGTCCAGGTAAACCAGCGGCTTGCCGTTGACCGTCTGCCGCAGGATGGGGAAATCCCGGCGCAGCCGCGTGACGTCCAGGCCGGCGGCCGGTACCGCGCGCTCCAGGGCCCTGAGTTCATGCGCCGCAGTGTTCATGTCGGCGCCTCCACCGGTTCCGGCAAATGGCCGCGCAACAGCGTTTCCAGCCGCGCGCGCAGGCAGGCCAGGCCTAGCCGGTTGACCATCTCCGCGGCGAAGGCGAAGGTCAGCAGGGCCCGCGCCGAAGCATCGTCCACCCCGCGCGAACGCAGGTAGTAGATCTGGTCGGGATCAAGCTGGCCTACGGTGGCGCCGTGACTGCATTTGACGTCGTCGGCGTAGATCTCCAGCTGTGGCTTGGTGTCGACTTCGGCATTCTCCGACAAGAGCAGGTTGCGGTTGGACTGGTGGGCATCGGTATGCTGGGCATTGGGATGCACCACCACCTTGCCGTTGAACACGGCGCGCGAGGCGCCGGCCAGCACGCCTTTATAGAATTCACGGCTCTTGCCATCCGGCCTCGCGTGGTCGATGCGGGTGTGGTGGTCGATATGCTGCCGGCCGCCAGTCATGTACAGCCCATCGAGCGAGCATTCGGCGCGCTCGGCATTCAGCCCGACCTGGATGTCGGCCCGCGCCAAGCCGCCGCCCAGGGCGAATGCACTGGAGGTGAAGCGGCTGCCGTGCCCCTGATCCATATTCACGCCGGCGATGTGAAACGCCTTCAGGCTCTCCTGTTGCACCTTGTGATGTTCGACCTGCGCGTCACGCGCGGCGACGACGTCGGTGACGCAATTGGTGAAATAGCCGAGGCCCTCCACACCCACGTGGTGCTCCACAATGCAGACACGGCTGCCTTCGTCCGCCATCACGAGATTGCGCGTATGGGTGACCAGCTCGGGCTCCGTGGTGACGAACAGCAGGTGGATCGGCTTGTCGGGAGCGGTGCCGGCGGCCAGGCGGATATAGGCGCCATCGGCCATGAACGCGGTGTTCAAGGCTGCGAAGCCGGACGGGTAGTCGCTCACGCGGCGGCAAAGCAGCGCTTCCACGGGTTCCGGTGTGCGCTCCAGCATGGCGGCGAGRCTGAGCAGTTCGACCCCTGCCGGCAGCACACCGATGCGCGACCATTGCGGCTGGTGGCGGCCGTTGACGAATACCATCAGGTGCGCGCCGGGCAACGCGAGCGACTCGATCCGCGCAGCCAGGGCGGCGTCCGGTTTGCCGGACTGCGTCGGCCCCACGGTAAAGCGGCTTCTCTCGATCCCGGCCACGCTGGTGTACTTCCAGTCCTCATGGCGCAGTGTCGGAAACCCGGCTTGCGCGAAATGCTCCCGCGCCTGCTGGCGCGCGCGTGCGAGCCAGGGCAGTCGCCGGCCAGGCAATGCAGCCTCGACGCGGGCGAACTCGGCAAGATAGTGTTCCACGCCGGTTGCGCTCATGCTGAAGCCTCCTTGCTGGCGAAAGCCGGCGCCTCCATCCCGGCATAGCCATGGCGCTCCAGTTCGAGCGCCAGCGCGGGGCCGCCGGACCTAGCAATGCGGCCCTGCGCCAGCACGTGGACGCGATCCGGCACGATGTAGTTAAGTAGCCGCTGGTAATGGGTAACCAGCACGATGGCGCGTTGCGGGCCGCGCATGGAGCCGATGCCGCTGGCGACGATCTTTAGCGCGTCGATATCGAGGCCGGAGTCGGTCTCGTCGAGAATGGCGAGCCGCGGCTCCAGCACCGCCATTTGCAGGATTTCGTTGCGTTTCTTTTCGCCGCCGGAAAAGCCCTCGTTCACGGCGCGGCAAAGCAAGCTTGGGTCCATCTCCATGAGCCTGAGCTTGTCCTTGACCAGCGCGAGAAAGTCGATGGCATCCAGTTCCGGCTCGCCGCGATGCTTGCGGATCGCGTTGAGCCCCGCCTTGAGCAGATAGATGTTCGAAACGCCCGGGATTTCCACTGGATACTGGAAGGCCAGGAAGACGCCCGCGCGCGCGCGTTCTTCGGGCGGCATGCCGAGCAGGTTCGCGCCGTCGTAGAGGACTTCGCCTGCGGTCACGACGTAACGGTCACGTCCGGCCAGCACGTGGGCAAGTGTGCTCTTGCCGGAGCCGTTGGGGCCCATGATGGCATGCACTTCGCCGGCCTTCACGCTAAGGTCTATGCCGCGCAGGATGGGCTTGTCGTCGATTGAGACGTGCAGGTTGCGGATTTCAAGCATGGCTGGCCTCTTGCTCCAATGTGGCTCCAAGGCGCCGCGTCCCGCGCGCTCCCCTAGCCGATGCTTCCCTCCAGGCTGACGCCCAGCAGCTTCTGCGCTTCCACCGCGAACTCCATTGGCAGTTCCTTGAACACTTCCTTGCAAAAGCCGTTCACGATCATGGATACCGCGTCTTCGGGGCCGATGCCGCGGCTTTGGCAATAGAACAGCTGGTCCTCGCCGATGCGCGAGGTGGAGGCCTCGTGTTCGACGCGGGCGGTGGCATTCTTCACCTCGATATAGGGGAAGGTGTGGGCCGCGCATTTGTCGCCCAGCAACAACGAGTCGCACTGCGAGTAGTTGCGCGCGCCGCTGGCGCTCTTCGCCATCTTCACCAGCCCGCGGTATGCGTTCTGGCCGTGGCCGGCCGAGATGCCCTTGGAGAGAATCGTGCTCCGGGTATTCCTGCCGAGATGGGTCATCTTGGTGCCGGTGTCGGCCTGCTGGTAGTGGTTGGTCAGCGCCACGGAATAGAACTCCCCAATCGAGTCGTCGCCCTGCAAGATCACGCTTGGATACTTCCAGGTRATGGCSGAKCCKGTCTCSACCTGGGTCCACGATATCTTCGAGCGGGCGCCGCGGCAGTCGCCGCGCTTGGTCACGAAGTTATAGATGCCGCCCTTGCCTTCCTTGTCGCCGGGATACCAGTTCTGCACCGTCGCGTACCGAATCTGCGCACCTTCCAGCGCGATCAGTTCCACCACCGCGGCATGCAGCTGGTTTTCGTCGCGCATCGGCGCGGTGCAGCCTTCCAGATAGCTGACGTAGGCGCCCTCGTCGGCGATGATCAGGGTGCGCTCGAACTGTCCGGTCTTCTGGGCATTGATGCGAAAGTAAGTGGACAACTCCATCGGGCAGCGGACTCGGGGGGGGATATAGCAGAACGACCCGTCGCTGAACACAGCCGAGTTGAGCGTGGCGAAATAGTTGTCGGTGTAGGGTACGACCGTGCCGAGGTACTGCTGCACCAGCCCGGGGTGCTCCCGCACCGCCTCCGAGAACGAACAGAAAATGATGCCGAGTTCGCCCAGTTTCGCCTTGAAGGTGGTGGCTACCGAGACGCTGTCGAATACCGCATCCACGGCGACCCCCGCGAGCAACTCGCGCTCCCGCAGGGGCACGCCCAGCTTCTCGTAGGTGCGCAGCAACTCGGGATCGACCTCATCCAGCGTCTTGGGCCCGGTCTTCTGGGAGTGCGGGGCGGAATAGTAGGCGATAGCCTGGTAGTCGATGGGCGGGTGCCTGACTGTCGCCCAATGCGGCTCGGACACCGTCAGCCAGTGACGATAGGCCTTGAGGCGCCAGTCAAGCATGAATTCCGGCTCACCCTTCATGGCCGAGATCATGCGGATCACGTCCTCGTTCAGCCCGCACGGCACCGTGTCCGTTGCCACGGATGTGTAGAAGCCATGCTGATAGCCTTGGCCGATTAGTTCGTCGAGCTTGTGCGCCGGGGTTGCCATGGCCTGCCTTCGGTTTTCCCCTCTTTCATTCGAATGCCTGCTTGCGGCCCGCCACCTTCCAGGCGTGCAACGCGCCGATATCCACTGGCTGGCAATTCGGTTGCGTCATGTCCGCCAGCGTCACGCCATCCAGCGCATGAAAGATCGCTAGGCTGATTCGCTGCCAGTTCGCGCGGATGGAACATGTCCCTTCCTGCGTACACAAGCCGGCTGCAATGCTGCATTCGGTCATGCCGGCAGGGCCTTCCATGGCGTCAATCACCTGCGCGATCGAGATCTCTTGCGGCGGCCGCGCCAGCAGGTAACCGCCCTTCACCCCGCGCTGCGAATGCAGCAGCTGTTGCCGCGCGAGCATCTTGAGGATCTTACTCGCCGTCGGCATTGACACGCCAATCTCGGCGGCAACCTCGGCAGCACTGCAGATCCGGTCGGGATCCCGCGCCATGTGCGTCATGATCACCGTGCCGTAGTCGGTCAATTTGCTTAGTCTGAGCACCTTCACCCCAAAACCACGCCTCGCTAATTAGAACCAATTTAGTCCGTTATAGTTCCGGGTAGCGGTATCGATGCAAGGCGACCTGCGATCGGGTGATGTCCGCCCATGAAGAGAACCAAAGGCTATAGCGCAGCTCAACCACCGACCCGCGCCGGGCAATGCCACCCTCGCCCATACTTAAGTCATCGATCCGTCCGGCGCTACACGGCGACATCGGCGCGCATGATCAGGCCATGGGGCGTAACAAGACTATCTCGCCGATTCTCGGCAGCGTCCGCCCGTTCTATGGCATGCCAAGGCCTGCGATGTGGTTCAACCTGGTTTGTATCGATCTTGATTTGCTGCAGATTGATACGGTCCAATCGTCGCTCGATCCTTCCGATCTCCTCGTCCAACCGGTCAATGCGTGTGAGTGCTCCTGCAACGCACTGAACAGCCATCCTGGTGCCGCTTGTTCTACTTCATCAAGACGAAGCCGGATCTCGGCTAGACCCGCCTGGTGCCCAGCCTTGAAGCTGATGCCGTACTCGTATAGCACTCCTTGTAACGGATTGATCTGCATTGTGCGCATCTTATTGGCAGCGCTCTCATGCTCGGCTCCCCGGAGGGACGCGTTCATACCATCTCTTAGAACTGTCCAAGCGCCTAGCCGATATCGTCAACGATTTGTCGCGGCACGCTCGCTGCGTCAGCGAACTCAGGCCACCGTGCCACGGCCGCGCGGACGTCGGCTACGATGTCCTTTCACACGCCGAGCAGCTCGTAGCGGTCTCACAGTTAGTGGGCAAACGGAGGCGGAGTACTGCCAATGCGGGCTGGCCCTACTCGGCGACGGCCTATGACTATACGAAATTCGCCGGGCTGGCGAGGGCGGCGCGCAAGCACCGCCAGGCGGCGCTGCCTCAAGCTTGACATCGGCGATAATCGCAGCGCACCGGCATGACGAAGTATCGAACGGTCGTGCCCGTATCCCGTATTTGAATCTGGAGGACGCCATGCGTGACATCATCGACGGCTTTCTGCGCTTTCAGCGCGACGTCTATCCTCAACGAGTCGAGCTTTTCAAGCAACTCGCAACGACACAAAATCCGAAGGCGCTGTTCGTCACCTGCTCGGACAGTCGGGTTGTGCCCGAGCTCCTCACCCAGCGTGAGCCGGGAGAACTGTTCGTCATTCGCAATGCCGGGAACATTGTGCCGTCCTACGGTCCGGAACCTGGTGGCGTTTCGGCCACCGTCGAGTATGCGGTCGCGGTCCTGGGCGTGCAGGACATCGTGATCTGCGGGCACTCCGACTGTGGCGCGATGGGCGCGATCTCGCGTTGCACTTGTCTTGATCACCTGCCGGCAGTCGCGAACTGGTTGCGTCATGCAGATGCCGCGAAAGCAATCAACGCGGCATATCAGTTCGATACCCCTCGCGCTAAGCTCGACGGTCTTGTCAGAGAGAACGTGATCGCGCAGTTGGCCAATCTACGCACCCATCCGTCCGTGGCACTTGCACTCGAGCAGGGGCGCATGAATTTGCACGGATGGGTTTACGACATCGAGAAGGGTAGCATCGATGCCCTTGACGGCCCGACACGACGATTCGTACCGCTCGCCGAGTCGCCGGCCACAGTTGCCGTGGCTTCGCGCAATCACGGACAGGTGTGAGACTCGCTGAGCCATATCGAGCGAGTTGGATCGAGCGGGAAGAGCTCAAGCGTTACCTAACCCTGAAATGTTCCACCGTCTGCCCCCGCAATGGCGACGTGCATCTCGCCGCGCAGGTCCGCCCTACTAGGTGTGTCCGCTACTGTCAGACTACCTCAAACAAAGGTGAAGTCTGCTCCTAGTTCCAGCAGAAAATGCTCCAGCTCGCGCAGGATGGCGGCTTCGATGTCTCGCTCCAGATAGCGATTCAGCAAGCCCAGCAAATCGAGGACATAGGGGTTCTCTAGGCCGGGGCTCAGTTCGCCGCGTTCGCGCAGCGCTGTCAGCACTTCGGCTAAAAAGCTTATCCGACTTGCGACACAACGCGGTTCGCTCGAACAGCATCCAGTCCAGGCGATCCTGGGGGGGAGTGCTCCATCCCTCGTTGCAACGCATCTGCAGGTGCGGCAGCTCGGCTACGCGCATACCGCTGAGGAGTACTGCCTGGGCGATTATTCCATCGCTGCGGCTGTCGTCGACGATGCCGGGGTGGCCATCAATATCGCCGTGGCGGGCCCGCGCTGGCAGGCGGAGACCGACGAGAAGCGCTTTGCGGACCTACTGGTGTCCACGGTGGCGTCGATCGCCGGGCAGCGCATGCTTGGCTATTGAGGCGGGGCCGCCTTGGCCGATGGCCAAAGACGACGCGCGCGTTTGGGGTGGGAACTGCCGGTTCTTCATCCTGGGCAAGCGGGTGTGCGTTCCTCGTGATGATTCGCTCGCGGGCGCGATTTGATTTTGGTTCCACTGGATTTGCGGGAACGCGGGCACCCGGTGAATGCCGAAGTGCCGAAGGCGCTGTCGCCATATCGCCGCGAGCATATCAACCGGTTCGGCGATTACCTACTCGACTTGCAGTGGCGCGTGCCGCCACTCGGTCCATCAATCGATTTCCTATTAAAATCAGCGGCTTAGCGGAGATGTGGCGGAATTTTTGCGAATCGCGGTGAGCTCTCCTCATGATCCTGCTCACGTCCAGTGTCGAATGATGATGGAGCCATTCCTGCCTACGGGAAGATGCACCGGCCTTGCCGGTGCCTGCGAAAGACGGTTCTTCTACTTCACCGGGGTCAGGATAGGTGCGCCCTTGTTCTTGATCAGGAACACGACAAACCTGGCCGGCCGCGTGGAACTGGCATTGCGGCCGACGGTATGGATATCATTGGGGCCTTCGTGGAAGGTATCGCCCGCCTTGAGCGTCACCTCCTTGCTGCCCTTGACGCCCATGACGATGCTCCCCTCGAGCACATAGACGAAAGCGTGGGCGTCATGGCGATGCACGGGGTCGACCGCGCCGGGCGGATACTCGACGACGATCATCTGGGCTTCCTTGCCCGGATACTCAGGCAACGGCTCCGAGCGCAGCGGTGTCACACTCGCCTCCGGCGCAGCCATGGCCGGCCGCGCAACCATCAGGCACAACCACATCAGGGTTGCAGCAAAGGAAACGATCCTCTTCATGGCATCACTCCAAGCCGGCCTTGTCGAGCCCGAACGCCTTGTCGGACGAGCCGGGCACCATGCGGAACGCCACGTTCAGTCGGTTCCAGCTGTTGATCGCGCCCACGAGGAACGTGAGATCCGACAGCTCCTTCTCGGAGTACTCGGCACGTACGTTGTCATAGATATCGTCCGACACGCCCTGGGTGGGAATATTAGTCAGCACCTCGGCCCATGCCAGCGCGGCGCGTTCACGTGGCGAGAACAGCGTCGACTCGCGCCAGATCGCCACGTGATGCAGGCGCAGTTCGCGCTCGCCATGGATCTTCGCCATCTTGACATGCATGTCGACACAGAACGCGCAGCCATTGAGCTGCGACGTGCGAAGCTCGACGAGCTCGCGGATGTGGGTCTCGATCGTCGTTTTCTGGAGCAGCGCGCCGAGCTCCACGAGCTTCTTCGACAGCTCGGGCGATTGCAGAAAGTAGTTAAGGCGTTGCGCCATGATGCTCTCCTGGCAGATGACAGAGGTTGTGTTTGGCGGCATATCGTGGCGATGTCCCGCTGAACGAAAGGATGTGCTTAGCGGGACAGCAACCCGCAATCAACCTGCTTTAGCCTGAGCGAGCCACTGATCGAGACTGATACGGCCGATCCGCGCGTCGCCGATCGGCACAAGCGACAGTTCCTCGACCAGGCCACCGTAGTACCGCGCATTGCGGTCCGTCACGACCGGGCGTGCGTCGCCTACCGATTTCAGATAACGCGCGATGATCTCGGCGAAGGGCGCCCGATCCGGGCCGGCGATGTCAATGGTGTCGTTCAGCGGCGCCGCGAGCGCGACCTGCGAGAGGATCGCCGCGATGTCGTCCGCAGCGATCGGCTGAAACTGTCCGTCGCCGACGCGAATGGTGCCGCTGTCCGTGCTGAAATCCGCGATGCCGCCGATGAATTCCATGAACTGCGTGGCACGCACGATCGTGTACGGCACGCCGGCTGCCTCGATTGCCTCCTCTTGCGCGACCTTGGCGGCGAAATATGCGTTCTCCGGCATGCGGTCGGTGCCGACGATCGACAACGCTACATGATGGCGCGCGCCTGCGGCCACTTCGGCCTTGCCGAGATTGCGCGCCGAGGTGCGGAAGAAGTCGAGCACCGCCTGAGGTTCCCAAGATGGTGCGTTCGTCACATCCACGACGACATCCGCGCCGATGAGCGCATTGCTCAGACCCTCGCCCGTCACGGTATTGACGCCGGTACTTGGGGATGCGGCGAGCGCCTGATGGCCTGCCTCGCTGAGCAGGGTGACGAGACGTGAGCCGATCAGGCCCGAACCACCGATTACGACGATCTTCATGGCAGGTTCTCCAGATGAGTAAATGAACGCGTGATGGGCGTGGCGCCGCGTGAAAGTGCCGCCCTCGCCGTCGCATTGCCCAAAACCAGTATGTGACAATCATGACCTATTAATAAGGGTCAAGAATTGTCGATATGACTAGTCCAAGCCGCTCCCACTCCTCCTTCTCCGCGACACCGTTATGACCGCACGAACTCCCGCATTGGCCATCGAAATCGATCGCCAGAAGCCGTTGCCGATCTATCTGCAAATCTGCGAGCGTTTCAGGACGGCGATCGCGGCTGGGCATCTGCGTCCGGGCGACCGCGTGCCCGCGCTGCGCGGCCTCGCCACGCAATTGAGCACGGCGCGAGGCACGGTCGAACTGGCCTATACGATCCTTGTCGACGAGGGCTACCTGCAGATGCGCGGTGCTGCCGGCACGTTCGTTTCGCCTTCGCTACCGCCGTCAGTGGTGCTTTCCGCGGATGAAAAGGGTCGCCAGGACTCGCACGGCCGGCCGGCCGGCGAAGGAGCGGGCACGGCGAAGACGCCAGACGGGTCACATGGCCAGCCGATGCCGCGCCAGGTGGCAATCACCGTCGCCATGAGCGGCGACCCGCGGCCGTTGCAGCCAGGACTGCCGGCGCTGGACGCGTTTCCGCGGAAGATATGGAGCCGGCTGGTTTCGCGTCGTGTGCGCAGTGGCGAACGCAAGATGCTCGCCTACCCGGATCCGATGGGCTATCGGCCACTGCGCGAACGCATTGCCACCTATCTCGGTCTGTCGCGCGGAGTCACGTGTCTGCCCGATCAGGTGTTCATTACCGGTGGCTACCGCGCGACGCTTGAACTCGTGCTGCGCAGCCTCGCGCAGCCGAACGATCATATGTGGTTCGAGGATCCCGGCTATTTGCTCGCGCGCAACTTTCTGACCGAGACCGGCGTGCAGTTCGTACCCGTGCCGGTGGACGATGAAGGGATCGACGTAGAGCGTGGCATTCAACTGGATCCGCAGGCGCGTTTCGCACTGGTCACGCCATCGCATCAGAGCCCGCTCGGACACATGCTGTCGCTCACGAGACGCCTGGCGCTGCTGGATTGGGCGGAGACAGCGTCTCGCTGGATCATCGAGGATGACTACGACAGTGAGTTCCGGTATTTGGGCAGGCCATTACCGGCGTTGAAGAGCCTCGATCGGCATGATCGCGTGATCTATTGCGGCACGTTCAGCAAGGTGATGTTCCCCGGTCTGCGGCTCGCGTATGCCGTGGTGCCGGAGCGTGCTGTCGAGCGCGTCGGGCGGGTGGCATGCAGCATGAACGCCGGCTCGCCGGCGGTATTGCAGGCTGCCGTGGCAGATTTCATGGAGCAGGGGCATTTTGCGCGACATGTGAAGCGGGTGCGTGCGTTGTACGGCCAACGCCGCATGCTGATTGCGCACGCGCTGGAGCAGGCGTTCGGCGAGCAGCTGATCGTCGATTTGCCACCCGGTGGGATCCAGTTCGCGGTGCAATTCGCCGAAGGCCCCGATGGCCCGGTCGACGATGTCGCCGTTGCCTCGCGGGCCCGTGAGGCGGGGCTTGCGGTGTTGCCACTGTCGATTTGGTACGCGAATGGCCGTATGCGGCGCACGCCGCGCGGCCTCGTGATTGGCTTCGCCAACATCACCGATGCAGGTGAAGCGGCCCGTCTCGCTCGAACGTTACGCTCGTGCCTGGATGGCTGACGCGTGGGGCAGATGCCAAAATGCGAAGTCACGAAACGCAGTACGCCTTCGCTTGGGCATGGATGCCTGGCTGCCGAATATCGCAAGCAAGTGACGAACGTTATTTTTCGGCAGCACCTTCCTTCGTAAGTCCCAATCGGCCGCAGAGCTCAAGCCATAGAAGAAGGCCGAGCAGGCCAAGTCAAATATGGCTCTTGCGGCCTTCTTCTTGCCCGCTTGGCGAACGGCGGAAACCCCCAATGGCCGAATTACTTTCGTAGGCCGGACGACAGGTTTCAGAGCGAAGCTGTCATTTGAATGACTGTTAACTAGAGTTCACGAAGGACGGCTCCTGGCCGAACTCGGACCTCGGTCAGCTGCTTCTCTGGGGCCGGATGGCACTTCCTTCGAAGGCAGCCATCGGCTTGAGGGTTCAAGGGGGCTATTGCCAGTTTTTTGGCCACTCGAGCATTCGAAATCCAGCAATCGCGTTGAATTCTCGAACACGCAATTGACTGGCGCGTGCACCGTCTGTTCCTGCAGTCCCGCGGTGCTGATCCTGCTGGCGAGCGCTTCCCGGAGATGTCTGACCAGGTCACCGCGATAGGCCTAGAGACGTGGCGAGGCTACGTTTTTTCCAGTCCAGCCCCGAACACATCTGTACTCCAGGCGAATTGCATCATAAGGATGATTCTCTGGAACGCCTTGATGACGTCCGGTCGGCCCCGGCGCGAATGCCCGCTGCGATGAAAGTCACCAGGTACTCGGACTTGTGACGCACGTCGCCGGCCTTGAACTTGCCGCCGGAGATGCGCTCGATACGCCTGTCGAACACGCTCATCACCAGCGCTCCCACGGCAAACAGATAGGCCCAATGGGCATATCTGGCATTGCCTGGCAGAGCCTTGCGGATCGCCTTGACGAATTCCATGGCGAACGGGTCGAAATAGTCGGCAACAATACCGCGCTCGGCTTCTCTTGGATCGGAGGCCTCGCGTGCAACGAGCTTGGCATAGGCAATGCCGGCCTCAGTGTCCTGAATCCGCATTACCGGCTCCACGAATGCACGCACGATGTGCTCCACCGAGTCCTCGCCAGCGGTGAGTGGTTGGCGTAGGGCTGCCAGCCGGGCCTCGAACAGCGTCTTGCGCCGATCGAACAGCGCGCGGTACAGATTTCGCTTGGTCTCGAAGTGGTAAACGATCAGCGGCAAGCCAACGTCCGCGGCTGCGGCGATATCACGCATCGACACGCCGTCGAAGCCGCCCTCGGCGAAGAGGCGCTCCGCTGCATCGAGCACGCGTTCGCGCTTGCTCGCTTCCGGGATCGGCAGCTCCTGCGCTTCTTCTCGCGCCATGCCCCGTGCCCCGACCTCTGGCTTTCGCGCTTCCCTGCCTTCCATGCTGCCTCCATATAGATGCGCCATTGTAGCGAACCTCACTTCGCCACATCCGCACCCGCGTTTACCCTACTGTAACGTTTGACTGTACGGGCGTACAGTCCGTTCCGTTCGAGACTGCACGATCGTACAGTCAGTGCAAACGGGTGCGTCAGCAGCTTCGGCCAGGGGACGCCAAATCAGGAGACCCATCATGCCCCCCAATCCTGCCTCGCTGAAGTGGCGCGTGCTTATCGGCTGCTTCCTGAGCTATATGTTCGACGCGGTGGACATCATCATCCTTGCCATCGCCATGTCGGCCATTACCGCATCCCTTCACATCACACAGGCGCAGGCCGGCTTGCTGGTCACAGCCACGCTGCTCGGCATCGGGCTGAGCAGCGTGGTGATGGGGAGGCTGGCGGATACCATGGGCCGCCGCACGGCGCTGCTATTGTCGCTGGTGACTTTCGGCGCGCTCACGATGGCAATTTCCGGCGCCACCGACTGGCGCCAGATCCTCGTCCTGCGCTTCCTCTCAGGCCTCGGCCTGGGCGGGGTCTGGAGCACGGCCGCGGCTCATGTCAACGAGACCTGGCCGGCGCACCAGCGCGGACGGGCCACTGCCTTCGTGCTCAGTTCCTTCTCTTCGGGCGCAACCGTGGCCGCCCTGGCAGCGGCCTACCTGCTGCCGGCGCATGGCTGGCGCGTGTTGTTCTTTCTCTGCGGCGCGGCCGTGGCCATCGCCATCGGCTACGTCTGGCTGCGCGTGCCGGAATCGGAGGTCTGGCGCGCGCAACGGTCCAGCGGGCAGTCCACCAGAGCAAGCRCCGGCCGTGCCAGCCTTGCTGCGTTGTTCGCGCCCGGCCTGCTGCGCATTACCCTGCTCGGCACCGCGACCTCGGCGTTGGCGCTGTCCGCGTACTGGGGCGCTTCGACCTGGCTACCGACCTTCCTGGTCAAGGAACGGGGGCTCGATGTCACCACCATGGCAAGCTTCGTGGCCGTGCTGAATGTCGGCATGTTCCTTGGCTATAACGTCTTCGGCCTGCTCGCAGACCGCATCGGGAAACAGCGTGCCGTGATCGCGTCGCTGGTCGGCTCCGGACTGACGCTACCGGCCTATGCTTTCGCCACGGACCATGCGACCCTGCTCGTCCTCGGCCCGGTATTCGCCTTCTTCATGGCCTTCGCCGGGCTCGTGGGCTCCTACTTCGCCGAACTGTTCCCGACCCGCATCCGCGCAACCGGTGCCGGGTTCTGCTTCAACGTCGGTCGTGGCATCTCCGCCTTCGCTCCGCTGGCACTGGGCTCGGCGGCGACGGCGTTCGGCTTTGCTCCAGGCATCGCGCTGTGCGGCGGCTTGTTCCTGCTGTCCGCGGCCGTGGTTGCCTTGCTGCCACGCGAAATTGCCGAGCGGGATACCGGTGTGGGCGCCCGCAAGGCGCCGGGCACCGCGCCGTCCCTCGATGCCAGTTGAGCCCGTCTTCCCCCTTTTCACGCATCTCCAAAGAGGACCTCCCACCATGACCCGCCGCTTCGTCGATCTCTCGATCTACCTGGAAAACGATGTAGTCTCCGACCCGCCCGGCTATGGCCCCCAGATCGAGTACCTGTCGCATCGCTCCACCGCCGAGCAGGTCACGGCCTTTTTTCCGGGGCTGAAGCCGTCAGACCTGCCGGACAGCGAAGGCTGGGCGATCGAGCGCATCCAGCTCAATACGCACAATGGCACCCACCTGGATGCGCCCTATCACTTCCACAGCACCATGAACGAGTCATTGGGGCAGCGCGAGCGCGCCATCACCATTGACGAGGTGCCGCTGGAGTGGTGCTTCCAGCCAGGCGTGAAGCTCGACTTCACCGGGCTGGACGACGGCTATGTGGTGACCGCTAACGACGTTGATGCCGAACTCGACAGAATCGGGCACGTGCTCAAGCCGCTGGAGATCGTGGTGGTCAACACGCGTGCGGGCAAGCGCTACGGCCAGCCTGACTACGTCTCGTCCGGCTGCGGCATGGGGTTCGACGCCACCATGTACCTGCTTGAACGTGGCGTGCGGCTGACCGGTACCGACGCGTGGAGTTGGGACGCGCCGTTCGTGCACACGGCCCGCAAGTATGCCGAGATACAGGACGCCTCACTGATCTGGGAAGGCCACAAGGCGGGCCGCAACATCGGTTACTGCCACCTGGAGAAGCTGCACAACTTGGAGGCGCTGCCGCCGCATGGCTTCTACATCTCCTGCTTCCCGCACAAGATTCGCGGGGCCTCGGCCGGCTGGACCCGCGCCGTTGCCATCTTCGACGATGCCCTGAATGCCGCCTGATACCACCATGGAACTGAACCACACCCATGATGCCTCCCGCCACAGCTGGCTGGACTCGGCCAATGCTGCAGGCTGCGATTTTCCGCTGCAGAATCTTCCGCTCTGCATATTCCGTCGGCTTGGCCGCGCGGAGCTCTGGCGTGGCGGCGTTGCGATCGGTGACCAGATCGTCGACCTGGCCGCCTTGCATGGTAGAGGCTGCCTGCAAGACATGGCCGCCGAAGCCACGCGGGCCGCCGCAGCGCCGACGCTAAATGCACTGCTGGACCTGGGTCCGAGCACCTGGCGGGCATTGCGCCACGGCATCTTTGCGCTGCTGGAGGCAGACAGTGTGCATGAGCGTCAAGTACGCGAAACGCTGGCGCCGCAGGCGGCGGTCGAGTTTGCGGTCCCGGTACGCATTGGCGACTACACGGATTTCTATACTTCGCTCGACCACGCCGTGAACTGCTGTCGCCAGTTCGGGCTGGAGGTGAACCCCAATTTTGATTGGCTGCCGATCGCGTATCACGGCCGCGTGTCTTCCATCGGCGTCAGTGGCCAGCAGGTCTATCGCCCAATGGGGCAGTACCGCCCCGATCCGGGCGGAGTACCTGTGTATGGACCGTGCCAGCGTCTCGACTACGAACTGGAAGTGGGCGCGATGATTGGCATCGGCAATGAACGTGGTACGCCTATCCCGCTGGCAAAGGCACAGCAGCACATCTTCGGTCTATGCCTGCTCAATGATTGGTCTGCGCGCGACATCCAGACCTGGGAGATGCAACCGCTCGGGCCGTTTCTCGCTAAAAACTTCGCAACCACGCTATCGCCCTGGATTGTCACGCTCGAAGCATTGCTGCCTTACCGCGCACGCTGGACACGCGAACCAGAGCGCCCGCAGCCGCTTGACTACCTTCGTTCGGCGGAGAATGACGCGGCCGGCGCCTTTGACATCCAACTAGAGGTTTCGATACTCAGCGCGCGTCAGTTGGCACAGGGCCGGCAACCACGCACGCTGACCCGCACCAACTTCCGCCACCAATACTGGACGCTGAGCCAGATGATTGCTCACCACGCCATGGGAGGCTGCAATCTCCAGAGCGGCGACCTGCTGGGCAGCGGCACGATCTCGGGTCCCTCGCCGGGCGAGGCCGGCGCGCTGATCGAACTCACAGTATCCGGGACGCAACCGGTAGATATCGGCAACGGCGAACAACGCGGCTTCCTTGAGGACGGCGACACCGTCGTGTTCCGCGGCTGGTGTGAGCGCCAGAACTACGCTCGGATCGGTTTCGGCGTCAACTATGCGACCGTGCTGCCGGCCCCTGCGTTTGCCTGACGGTCTTTTATACCGACGCGCGCTACTTTCCGCCGATTATGGGCTGCGATGCAGTGTTGCACCGCAGTCAGCTACGGCGAATACCGGCATTCGGAATGCCGCAGGAAGGGACGACCGCCCCCGTCAGTGAGCCTGCTTATGCGCCACGGCCACGCTGTTCTTTTGAAGTGATCAAAGTAAAAAAATAACGGAGGAGATCAATTATGTACAGGAAAAGACAAGCAAGATGTGCTTTCTATGGTAAGGCCGGTAGCGATCCGGGTGGCACACGGAGGGCGCAGCCGATTGTAGGGTGGTACGCGCTGGCACTCCTTGCGCTGCCTTGCGCCGCCTGCGCGACCAGCGCACAGCTATACGGACTCGCGGACTCATATGTCGGAGTTACCCATCTCAGTGGACAGCGTTCTGCGACCGGCGTGGAGAGTGGCGGTCTGCAGACGTCCTTCTGGGGTATGACAGGAAGCGAAGACCTGGGAGCCGGTCTCAAGGCGAACTACCGCGTTGAGGGATTCTTCCAGACGGACACGGGTGCCAATGGGCGCGCGCCCACGGATGGGCTCTTTTCCAGAAACGCCTACGTTGGCTTGGAGAGCGGTCTTGGCGAAGTTCGTTTCGGGCGGCTAGCAAATCCGACGTTTCTGGCGACCGCACTGTTCGATGCGTTTTCCGGGTCGACCAAGTTTTCGCCGCTCCAGAACGTGCTGTGGACGCCCCAGCAGGGCCGATTCATTGCCGGCGATACCGCGTGGAATAACGCGATCGGCTACTACTCACCGGAATTCGCTGRGATTTYGTTCCGGGGCTTGTATAGCCTTGGCGAGCAGCCGGCCACGAATTCGCAGAACAATGCTGTCGGTATGCTGCTCTATGATCGCGGGCCATTGTCGGCAAGTATTGGCATCCAGAAAACCCGGATCGGTCCCGGACTTCCTGCGGGAAGTTGGGCGCAGACAGCGATGGTCGGGGGATTGTCCTATGACTTCAAGGCCATCAAGCTGCTGACCGAGTATGCCCACACAAGCACCAACGGGGCATCGACAACGACTGACACGCTTCAGGTAGGTGCACAGATTCCAGTCGGCAGCGGAAAGGTCCTGGCCTCCGCGGTGTCTTCACGCGTACGTAGCGATGTCATGGCGGACTATCGGCGTCACGGACTTGCCGGGGGTTATGACTATGCCCTGTCGAAGCGCACGGATGTGTACGCTGTGACGATGTTCGACAAGGTTACCGGAAAGGGCAGTGGCACCAGCTTTGCGCTGGGCATGCGCCACAAGTTTTAACCACTTACAAGATAAACCGATCAGGAGACAGACATGCAGATCGATTGGGACGTTGAAATCACGATGGACGATGGTTTGGTGCTTCGGGCCGACGTGTTTCGCCCGGAAGAGGAAGGACGCTACCCCGTTTTGATGTCGTATGGACCGTACGCCAAGGGCCTGCCATTCCAGGTGGGATTCCCCACACAATGGCAATCGCTGACTACTAAGCACCCGGAAATCTTGAAGGGTAGTAGTGGCAAGTACGCGAACTGGGAGACCGCGGATCCGGAGCGATGGGTGCCATTGGGTTACATCTGCATTCGCGTGGACTCGCGCGGCGCTGGTCGATCGCCGGGAGTCATCGATTGCTTCTCCCCGCGCGAGGCGCAGGACTTCCACGATTGCATTGAATGGGCAGCGAAACAACCGTGGAGCAATGGGAAGATCGGCTTGGCCGGCGTTTCTTACTACGGCGCCACCCAATGGCTCGTGGCGGCGAAACGTCCTCCGCATCTGGCCGCGATCTGCCCGTTCGAGGGGTTCTCCGACTACTATCGCGACGCCTGCCGGCATGGCGGCATCCTCAACACGTTCATGGTGGCCTGGTATCCGAAGCAGGTGGAAAACGTGCAGCACGGCCTCGGATGGCGTGGGCATGTGAATCCCAACACCGGGTTGCCTATCTCCGGGCCAGCCGAGCTCAGCGACGAGGAACTGCTCGCCAATCGCGTGGACATCAACGCGACGCAGTTGAGCGCCGAGCTCATCACGGATAGCTACTTCGACGGCCGCCGTGCGGACTTGGGTGCAATCGAGGTACCGGTGCTTTCCTGCGCAAACTGGGGTGGCCATGGCCTGCACCTCCGCGGCAATGTCCAAGGCTACTTGGGGGCCGGCTCGAACCAGAAGTGGCTCGAATTCCACGGGCTCGAGCATTGGACGGAATTCTATACGGACTACGGCGTAGCGCTCCAGAAGCGGTTTTTCGATCACTTCCTTAAGGGTGAGGACAACGGCTGGGATCGGCAGCCGCCCATCAAGATGCAGGTGCGCCACGTGGACCATTTCCAGGAGCGGGACGAGCATGAATGGCCCTTGGCGCGCACCGCATGGACGCCCGCGTACCTGGATGCTGGCACGCAGAGCCTGCAATCGGAGCCGGCCGAGACTGCTTCGTGCCTCTCGTTTGATGGCATGGCAGGCAAGGCAAGCTTCAGCACTGCACCCTTCGAGCGCGACACCGAGGTGACCGGCCCGCTGGCTGCCACGCTCTGGATCTCCACGACAGCCCGGGATGCGGACCTGTTCCTAACGCTGCGGGCTTTCGCTCCGGACGGCAAGGAGCACCTGATCTTGGGGGCGGTCGAACCCAATGCACCCCTCGCGCAAGGCTGGCTTAGAGCATCTCACCGAAAGCTGGATCCTCAAGCCTCCAAGCGGTATCAGCCCGTGCACACGCACCAGGAGATCCAACTTCTCGAACCGAACGAGATCTACGAGCTGCAGGTCGAGATCTGGCCCATGTGCTTCGTCTTCCCGAAGGGCTACCGGCTGGTGTTGACTGTCGGCAGCTCGGACTTCGAGCACGACCTGCCCGGACCCTATCCGCAGATTTATGGCAAGTCGATGCGCGGCTCGTCGGTGCTGCTGCACGATCACCCCGAGGACCGCAGTTCTGAACGATTCGCCGGACAGACGACCGTTCACACGGGCGGTAAGTACGCGTCATTCTTGCTTCTGCCCGTCATTCCCGCAACATGCTGACCCGAAGCACCATGAGCACTACGCGTCGAGAGTTCCTCGCCCGCACCGCTGGTGCATTTGCGGCCGCCGGCCTCCTGCCGTGGCAGGCCGCCAACGCACAACAGGCATGGCCTGCCAAGCCCATCAAACTGGTCAACATGGGGCCTCCGGGTTCCCCGCCAGACACCTACGCGCGGATTTACGCGGACAGGCTCGCAAAAGCCTTCGGCGTGCCCGTCGTCGTCGACAACAGGCCCGGCGCGGGCGCGAACCTCGCCTCCGAGGCCGTCGCGAAGTCGCCGCCGGATGGCTATACGCTGCTGTACACCGTGTCGAGCGCGTTCGTGGTCAACCCGTTCATCTATCGAAAGCTGCCATTCGATGTGAACAAGGATCTCAAGCCCGTGTCGCCGCTCCTCGCCCAGGGCTCCTTCATCGTCGTGAACAACGACCTGCTGGTGAAATCACTCCAGGAACTGGTCGCGTATGCGAAGGAGCATCCCCGGCAAGCTCGCCTACGCGTCCTACGGGATCGGGGGATTCCCGCACCTCATCATGGAGCTGCTCTCGCAAGCCGCGAAGATCCAGATGCTCCACGTGCCGTACAAGGCTGCGCCGATGACAGACGTGATCTCCGGGCAGGTCCAGCTGATGGCGGAACCGGCGGCCTCCGCCATTCCGATGATCAAGGCTGGCAAGGTGCGTGCCATCGCGTTTACCGGTCCGAAGCGCCATGCCCAGTTCCCTGACTTGCCAGCCGTCGTCGAAAGGTACCCCGAGGTCGTCAGCTTCGGTTGGCATGGCCTCTGGGCGCCCGCGGGCGTGCCTGGCGAAATTGTCCAGCGCCTCAACGCCGAGTTGACCCGAATCACGCGTTCTCCCGAGGTCACGATGAAAATCCAGGAGCTCGGGAGCGAACCTCTCTCCGCCACCCCGGAAGCCATGTCGTCCATGGTCCGGGCCGAGACCAAGAAGTGGGGCGAGCTGATCCGCGCGAAGAGCATCACGGTGGACTGAGGCCATGGCCCGTCCTGCACGCAAAGTCATCATCACCAGCGCGATCACCGGCGCCATCCACACGCCATCGATGTCGCCTCACTCGCCGCTGTCGCCCGACGAGATCGCGCAGCACCCGATCGATGCGGCCGATGCCGGCGCAGCGATACTGCACCTCCATGCCCGCGACCCGAAAGATGGGCGGCCGACGGCCGAGCGGGACGTCTTCGCCCAGTTCCTGCCGGTCATCCGGTCGAAGACCAGTGCGGTCATCAACATAACGAGCGGAGGTTCCACCAAGATGACGCTGAAAGAGCGGTTTGCACCCCCGCTGCGTTTCAGGTCCGAGATGGCGTCGCTCAACAGTGGCTCGATGAACTTCTCGATCCATCCAGAAGCTCGGGCGATGCATCAGCTCAAAAGCAGCGACGCGGTCAGCTTCTGACTCATCTTCAATGTTCGAAAGGAGCCATCATGCTCGAGTACTTTCCCACCAACTACGTGTGGAACCTACTGGACGCCGCCTGCAGCCCGGACGAGGCGGCCACCCAGAACGAGGTGCATGAGGTCGTCAGCAAATTGCTTGCGCAGCTGCCCAACCAGTGGCGTCGAACCGTGCTGCTGGCACGCGTGGACGACGTTCCGGTGAGCAAGATTGCCCGCTTGCTGAACGCCCCGGAAGGCGAAGTTCGGAGCTGGCTGGATCACGCGGATATCCGACGACGCACAGAATGTCCTCGTCACGCATGACCAGCACCTCCTCGCCTACAAGCTTGACTGTGGTGCCCGTATACTTGCCAAATAGCACGCGCTCGCCGATCTTCACGCTCGGCGCGCTGACACGGCCATCGCTCAGGCGCTTGCCGGGGCCGATGGCCAGGACTTCGCCCTGGTCCGGCATTTCGGCGGCAGTTTCGGGGATGACAATACCGCCGGCCGTCTTGTGTTCTGCGTCCAGACGTCTGACGATGACGCGATCGTGTAGTGGACGGATGTTCATAGCCTTGCTCCTCATCCAATCACTGTGATTATGAGCTTGACGGGACGACCAGTCCTGACACTGTTCGTGCTTGAGAGCCTTAACGCCGGTGCCTGGATTCGCAACACAAGCGTCACTGGCCCAGAAGCCGGATTCTGGCGCTTCACTGAATGGGCGGCACGGCACCGAGCTTCTCTGCCAGCATCCGCTCATACACGCCAAAATGCGTATCCACCTCTGTTTGACTGACGACGACAACGTCAATCGTGACTTGCTCAAGCGCCAAGCCGAACATCGTGACAAGGGCCACTTCCAGGTGGGGCGCCGCCTCTCTGTCCTTTTCGAACGTCGTGCCGATGCCGATCACGTAAGCATCGCCTTGCGCCGTGACGTCCACCAACCGGGCCCGCGCGCTGAGGTTGTTATCGATCGCGATTGTGACCAACTCTGCCAAGCGCCGCGTCCGCTCGGTAGGAAAGCCGCGCGTGCACTTAAGCCGCACCCGATGCCTGCCTAGCGTCACCCACTCAGAATCGAATTCCATCGAAGCCTCCATCTCGGGAAGTTGTTTGTCGCGAAAATAGTGGCCGGTCCGGCGATCTCAAGACCTCAGCGTCGCACGTGGATTAGCTGCAGGGTTGCAAGCCAGCACCGCATGTTCCGAGCGCCGCGTATGCCAGAAAGGGACCGCGGAGGCGCTACCTTGCATGGCCAGCAGGAATGTCCAGGCGGAGCGCAGCAGGCTCACGCGAGTCTATGCCCTTGAGGCGGTTCGCCGTCTCCCGCTCACTTCACCTCGATCTTCCTCACCGCAGACTGCGACGCGCCGGTCTTGGGCAGACGCAGCGTCAATACACCGCGGTCGAAGTTCGCCTCGACGTGATCAAGGTCGACGCCATCTGGCAGCGGAATACTGCGCATGAAGGCGCCGTATGCCCGCTCCAGCCGGTAGCAGCCGTTCTCCTCGCTCCGAATGTCCTGCCTCTTCTCACCCCGCAATACCAGTGCGCCATCTTCGATGGTGGTCTGCAGGTCCTCGCGATCCATGCCGGGCAGCTCCGCCGTGATTCTCAGCGCCGCGCCATCATCGACCACATCGATCCGCGGCTGGAAGCGCGACGAACTGAAGTCACCGAACCATCGATCCAGTCCCCCGAAGCCCGCGAAGGGTTCATGCAGAAACTCGCCCATCGCACGCCATGGATCGCTTGAAAACAGCCGCGAAACGTCAGGCCAGTCCGGTGTCCAGTGCCTTGGCGCGGGAACATTTGATGACTCGCCCGTCGGTTGCCTATCCTCTGTCGATTTGCGTAGGAACTTGAAGGGGTTCCATTTGCCCAGATCAGTTTTCATCTTGTCCTCACCGAATGTCCAGCCAATTTCCGCGGGCACTGCGGTGGCGCCCTTGCGGATGCCACCGGTACCCGGCGGGCGACGGCAACTCACGCGACGTTGACTGCAATGCGGCGTGGACGCGCTTCGTCGCGACGCGGGATCGTTAGCTTGAGCACGCCGTCCTGCAGGTTCGCCTCGATCTTTGACGCGTCAAGGTCCGCACTCAACGAGAAAGCGCGTGCGAAGTGCGGCTGGCGAATTTCCGCGTGTTGCACACGCAGTCCTTGGGGGGTGGGCACGACCGCTTCCGCCTCGATATGGAGGTTGCCGTCGTGAACATTCACCTCAAGCTTGTCCCTGGTCACACCTGGAAGGTCGGCCCAGAGGGTGACGCCATTGCTGTCCTCGACGATGTCGACCGCGGGAAGCAGCGTCATCGTCGGCGTCGACCTGTCCTCCTGAGCTTTTGTCACCGCGTTCTGGTTGCGTTCAACCATTTGGGTGGTATCGTTCATGGCATTCTCCTCGCGTTATTGGACCGTGATCGCCCGGGGCTTCGAGGCTTCGCGCTTACCGACACTGATAGACAGGCAGCCGTTGGCATAACGCGCCTGAACTTTGTCCGGGTCGGCGCTCTGCGGCAATTCGACCACACGCCGGAACGTGCCTGTGAATCGCTCTTGCGCGTACAGCCGGACCTCCGGATCATCCTCCGCTTGCGCCGTTTCGCGCTCGCCGCTGATGGTCAGCAAGCCCTTGTCGATCGACACCTCGAACTTGTCTGGCTTGAGCCCCGGTGCGAACGCGACGATCTCGATGGAATCGTCCGTGGCGCCGATATTGACGGGGGGAAATTCCCCGAAGCGGCCGGAGCGGATGCTGGATGGGAAGCCGCCGAACAAGCTCGCCATCTGCCTTTGCATGCGGTCGAGCTCGCTGAAGAGGTCAGTTCCAAAGAAAAGATCGCTCATGGTCGTATCCTCCTTCGACGCAGCAAGGAGGCGAAGGGGCAACGCGCTCCCATCCACCTGCCAAGCCGCTGGCAAACAAACAGAAACACGCAGCGCGCAATGGTCGCGACTGCCTGAGCAAAAATAAAATAGTAATTGGCCGCCCAAATTTCAAGGGGAGCAAGCCTGCGCCGTTCCGCGAAAGGACGTCGGGAGATTCGTGCCGGTCACGTTTAGTCACATTTGCTTGCGTTGCATCCGCGGCTGGTGCTCCCGGTTGCACGCCGCTCAAACAGGCGGGACAGGCTCATCGCTTAATCGATAAGCCGCGGGCATTCAAAGTCAATCGCCCCATGCAATCCGAACGCCACTCGCCGGAGCATGCCCTCGACGGCAGCGCCGGCTTGCTTCTCATTGAGCAGAATCGGGCTGGTCATAGGATGCCGGCCGACGAACGTGGGTGCACAGTTTTATATGCCGATCGAGGCGGTGCGCCGACGCGGATCCACTCTTCACCCCTCTAGCGCCGGATGCCTCTTAAGACTCGAGGCCTTGCGCTCGATAAGCCGCTGGGCAGGCGATTCCAGGTTGGAGGGTGCTAGGAGTGGGGGTACGAGCAGACCGACGACGCGGTAACCAGCGTGGAAGGGGCGAACTCCTTGGTCAGATCCTCGGGGCGGCGACCCGCAGGCCTGTGCCTCCGCAGCGACACCGCGGGTGGCTCGGAAGTGAAGGGATTACAGTATCTCCGAATCCTACGGATCCAGCCTTCGTCGCCCGGTAGCTGGCGCCCAGCGGTGTGCTCGTAATCGCTTAGCGTGCAATCTTTTCCGTTCTGAAGCGATCCCGAAAAGGACGATTACCCATTGATGCGCGGCTGCGGTTCAATGCCGAGTCGCTGAGGCTGCAACCGGCAAGGAGGACGTCGACGCCACGGTCGATGCCGGTCCGGCCGCGCCAGAGAGTTTCCAGTTGTAGGGCGCCAATTCCTCGATCGGGTTAATCGGATGCGGCCCGGAGGGAAGCACTGCGTCCGCTGCGCAGCAATTCTATTCTCCAGCCGCCTAACCTGATCCACCTGTAGACCCAGTAGCCTCTTGACGTCTCTTACTGCGACACCAATATACGAGGGGCGCCTCCCGTGCCCGATGCCTCATCACGACGCGTGCGTTGGGGCATGGTCAACTGATCACGGGTAACTCTCGGTTTGACGAGAAGTCCTTTGCCTGCCGCATCGACCCCATGAACGGCAAACGCGTCTTTGGCCAGATCGTCCCGGAGGCTGCGGTGGAAGCCGCAAGTCGGCATCGAGGTGCCATGATGGCGTGTCGAAACGCCATCACGACCACAGGAGGGGAAGCCCCATGCCCATTTATTGTGGAAGTCCTCCTCCATTCGATGACCCCTATCAGGACCCAGGACATCTTCAAGCGTTGATTTCTCAGGGCTGCTGACCAAGTTTGTAGCACCTTCCTTGTCTTGACGGCGCCCCGTCGTGACACTTGCTAGGTCGTGACGGAGAAGTGGCTATACGGCCTCACCCGGATCGGGCTCCATAGCTACACCATGCGTCCATCCCGGCACGTTGATGTAATAGCGCACCGCTTTGCCCACACCGTGGCTCCACAATTGCCCGCCCGTGACCATCTCCGAAAGGTCGCGTGTAGCCGTGGCCTTTGAGACGCCGGTCATCTTCATGTACTTCTCAGCGTTCAGGCCGCCCAGGAAGCCACCGTCCCCGTCGTCGAGAAGCCGCTGCAGCACCTTGCGCTGCCGCTCATGAATCCCGCTGCCCTCATACTTCTCCCAAAAGCGCCTCTTCTCGATCGCTTGGTCGATGACTTGGCTCGCGGCATGACATGCCGCCGTGCATTGGCGCGCAAACCACCGCACCCACGATGTCACGTCGGCGTCACCACGTTGAGCTTGATTGAGGGCGTCGTAATACGCCGAGCGCGAGGTCAGTAGCTGCCGCGAAAGACTGTAGAAGCGCACCGGTTGTCGCAGATGCTGTGCCATGGCCATATCAACGATGGCCCTCCCAATACGGCCGTTGCCGTCCTCAAACGGGTGAATGCTCTCGAACCATAGGTGCGCAATAGCAGCCCTAGCGAAGCCATCGATCAGCTTACTGTCCGACGTCAACGGC
Source organism: Cupriavidus sp. 05L411 (assembly GCF_056398045.1). NCBI lineage: Bacteria > Pseudomonadati > Pseudomonadota > Betaproteobacteria > Burkholderiales > Burkholderiaceae > Cupriavidus > Cupriavidus sp. 05L411. Next base: position 49,086 of record NZ_JBFTOQ010000047.1, read on the forward strand.
GAGGCCTGCGCCGGCGAGGACTCAGCAAACCATGCGAGGAAGCGCGTCATCTGCGCTGGCACGTCCTTTGATGGGGGTGCCTCGTAATGCACCACCTCACGGCCTGGCGGACCGCTTACGATTTGCATCGGATCGTCATGGTCGCGGTATCGGCCGACGGCGATTCGGTGGATGCCGGACGTGCCGCCAGGGAATAGCGCGGATTGCCAGCGGTACAAGCGGTCCTTATCCAGGGGCAGATCAAACGCTGTTGTGGCATCGCTGATGACCCCAACCAGACCATCGACATGGCGGTCGGTGGGCCCCGACGTCGGCAAGCCAAGCCGCCTCATCACTGACGACCGGACAACATCGAGCGACAGGCGCTCCCCTTCAATGGCGGCCGTGGCCACCACCTCATCGGATAGCGCATCCAGCGCGACCTGGCTGGTACTTCCAAGGCCAATGGCCATGGCCTTGCCTTCGACGACACCGTGCATCCGGTAGGCCTCCGCCAAGTCAGGCGCGATCATCTGCGCGTCATAAATGAAGTCAGGCCATTCTGCGCGGCGCCAGATCCAGGAAGAATTCGTGCTCATGAGCCGCATTTTGCCATATTCGGCTCACATAGTGCGCCGCTTTTCAAGCTTTACGGCTCACGTTCGACGCCACATGTGTGTTGTTTGTTGTGTCCGAGACCGCTTATTATGTCAAATAATGAACATGTGAACGAATTGTGGTCGAGCGGGGCACCTGATCGCGTTGAGGCCATCGACTGGCTGCAGGGCCAGGCGGAGCGCCTGCGCCTCGGCGATCCCGACGCCAACCTGCTGTGTTGCTGCGCGTCGGCCAACTGCTGATCCTCGCCTGCGGCGCCGAGGCGCTGACCACCAACCAGGGCCTCGCGCATGACGCAAGCAGCGCGCGCGAGCGCGATCGCAACCTAGCCGGGCTAATCGGCGCGCCCTCTGACTTACTTCGGAGCCTTGCGGCCGGGACATCGCGATTGCGCGCGAGCGTACTGCCCAACACACCTGTCAGCGTGGCGCCAGCAATCTTCCGCTATAAGTTCCTTGCCAATGATTAATGGCCCGCAATGGCCTACCCAAAAATGCAATTGCCGCCCATTTCCACCCGCTCACGACGCGCGGTTCTGGCCAGTTCTGCCCTCGCACTGATCCTGCTCGGCACACCGGGCCTGTTCCAGCGCAGCCAGTCGAGTCATTCGCCCGACCTCGCAGCGCCGCCCCCGCCCGTTCCCGTACTGCTTTCACGCGTGGAGGCGCGGGATGTGCCACGCCAGGCGGAGAGCGTCGGCACAGTACGTTCGTTGCGCGACGTCGTGGTGCGGGCGCAGATCGATGGCCATCTCACACGCCTTTATGTGGTTGAAGGCCAGCAAGTCACGAAGGGAGAATTGTTAGCGTCCCTGGACGACCGCCCCATCCAGGCGGCACTCAACCAAGCCCGCGCCACGCTGGATATGACCCAGGCTCAACTGCGGATAGCCGAACTGGATCTGAAGCGCTACAAGACCTTGATAGGCGAAGACGCGATCCCGCGCCAGACACTCGAGCGGCAAGTAGCCTTGGTGGAACAGCTACGCGCGACCGCGCAAGGCAACCGCGCCACGATCGCCGCCGAGGAAGTGCGGCTGCCTTACACGCGGATACGCTCGCCCATTTCTGGGCGGGTCGGTCTGCGCAATGTCGACGAAGGCAATCTGGTCCGTATGAATGACACCGAGGGGCTGTTTACAGTGACGCAGATCGCACCGATAACGGTGGAGTTCGCCATGCCGCAGTCGGCGCTGCCCGTATTACAGAGCCTGATTCGCGCCGACACGCCGGCCGCTGTGCAAGCGATATCTCGCGAGGCTGGAACGTCCGTGGCGCAGGGACGACTGCTGGTGATCGACAACCGCGTGGGTACCGGCAATGGCGCGGTACGTATCGAGGCGGAGTTCGATAACCGTGCTGGTCAGCTCTGGCCCGGCCAGTTTGTCACTGTGCATCTACAGACAGGGCTGCCGCACGACGCTCTGGTTTCCACACCTGCGGTGCTCCGCTATGGCGAGCAGGACAAACCGTTTGTGTTCCGCCTGAAGGCGGACAGCACAGTGGAAATCATACCCGTCAACGTCCTCTACCAGGACCGGCAGCAAGTCGTGATCGATGGCGTGACTGCCGGCGACCAGCTGATATCCGACGGAGTTCCGCCTGCCACCACGAAGGCGAGAATCTGACGTGACAGAACGAGCCCCCCTCTATCGCTGGTTCGTCGATCACCCGATCGGCACCGTCTTGCTCGCCAGCCCTGGGCACGGATCTGCCGCGCTCGTTTCTCACGACCGGCGCAAGCGTCAGCCTCCATCCGTCCAAAGCCCTGACCGTTTCCTTCGCAATCGACACGCTAATCAATACCGGCCATGCATTCGCACAAGTGGCAAGCGCAAAGCTCGATCACCGTTTCTGAGGCGGGATGCAGAGTTTGAGAGGGTATGAATGCGTCCCTCCTGGGCGCCGAGTGACGTCGTGAGGGATGCTGCCCTCCACAAATAGAAGGAGGCCCTCCAGGACAGAACGGCATCGAGGTACCAAAGTGGTAGAGACTGCCGCGTCGCGGGGACATGCGGAAGACGAAGGGTGGCACGTGCACAAGGACGGGAGCCGATTCTGGGCGAATGTTGTCATTACGGCGATTCACGATGACGCCGGCACCTTGATTGGATTCGCAAAAATTACACGCGACTTGAGCCAGCGATGTAGGCTAAATGCGTTAGAGGGAGCTTGCGCAGCGTCTGCGCTCGTGCAGCAGGCACGGGAGAATGATGCAATGGCCACTTCGCTGCAGCGCATGCCAGCCTCTGCTCGCCGCAACTGACCCGCGCACTCGCTAAGTCTGCAGCCGGTGATAGGCATTGAAAGGCCGGATCGCCCACATCCCGTCGCCAAGCGTTTCGTAAATACGGGCTGCGTTGAAGTGAGCATCAGCAAAGTCCGGTGCAAGTGTGACGCATCGTTCGTAACTTGATTGAAGTGGAGCAGCGGCTCGTTCGGCAGATGTGAGACTCCGAAACGGTACAGTTCCACCGCGTCGCCAAACCGGCCAGCGTCGCGCAGCATGCAACCCAGGTTGAGATACGGATCCAGGAATGTTGGATCCTCCGCCAAGGCCCCCCGGTATGCGGCCTCGGCGTCGATCGGCTTCTCCGTTTCCAGCTCGGCACCGATGAGAAACCAATCCTGCGCGTCGGCCGCCGGCGCCCGTGCATCGTGCAGAGACTCCACGACCGCCGCGCCCGGTTCACCTGGCTCAAAGTCCATCAGCATCTGGCCCGACACGGCCTGCCATCCCCTATCCTCGTCCTTTGTCGCCACCTCGTTGCCCAACGCTCGAATCCGCACGCCGGTCAGCGGCTGGCCAGTGCCGCGAGAGGCCTTCACCCTCGCCAGCGCGCGGACAATCAGCCGCGTTGGGATCTTGGCGCCACGCAGCGAATTGGCAGTCCGGAGAAGCACCATGTCCTGAAACGTGAAGAGGAGTTGCCGGCGCGGCCCGCGTGTGGGCGTGATGATCCCCTCGGTGACCAACCTGGTGGCCACCGTACGCGGGATGCCCAGCATCGTCTCGGCGTCCTTCAGGGTGTATGTCGGCATCGGCCCGTCACTTCTTCGCCGCTGAAGCTCGCTTCGCGGGAGCGGGCGCTGGCGCCGCAGTGGCACGCTTCCCAGTCTTCTTTCTCTTGCCCTCCGCTGCCGCCGCAGAGGCCGGTGCCTTCGTTCCGCCCTGTTTGCGCTGGGCCATGCTTGCGCGCAGGGCCTCCATCAGGTCTATCACTTCCGCGCCCTGCCGCGGTTCGCTTCGCTCCTCACTCACGGTGATCTTCTTGCCCGCGATCTTCTTATCGATCGCTGCCAAGATACGGTCTTTCTCCTCATCCTTGTAGGCCGTCGGGTCGTACCCGTCCACCGAGTTCTGCTCGATCAGCTGTTTAGCCAAAGCCAGCTCGACTGGCTGGACCTCAGCTTTCTCCACGTGCAGATCCAGCATCGATCGGACCTCGTCGGCGTAGAGCAGTTGCTGGAGCACCAGGCCCTCGTCGATCGCACGCACCTGCACCATGTACTGCTTGCCTTTCCAGACCCACTGCGCGAGCGCGCAGGTCCCGGTCTTTCGCATGGCTTCGGCCAACAAGTTGTATGGCTTACCACTGCGCTTGTCCGACCCCAGGTGGTAGGCCTTGTCGAAATAGATGGGGTCGACGGCTCCGGCCGGCATGAACGACACGATATCGATCGTGTGCTTTGCCTCGTCTTCCAACGCCTTCAGCTCGTCCGGCTCAAACACAGCATAGTGATCCGGCTCGAACTCGTATCCCTTGACCATCTCGGACCGCTCGACCACTACATCCTCTCGGATGCACACATACTGCTGCTTGAGCCGAGAGCCGCATCCCTTGTGCAGCAGATTGAAGCCGACCCCCGAGTTGCTTTCCGTGGCACTGAAGATCTTCACGGGGATCGACACGAGGCCGAAGCTGAGAGAGTGGGAAGCAATGGAACGGGCAGCCATGGCGATCACCGTACAGGTGGGGGAGTACACCGATCTAGCTTAGATCGTGCCCGCCGAATCGGCGGAGTTCCACTGTCACTTTGCGGATAGGCGAGCAATTCCTGGAAGAACATGTGCATGTAATTTCTGTCGGACCTACATGGCAACCAGTGCCATACCACATGTCGGACAGCGGCTTATTGCTGCATCCATAGGACTTGGAAATACTGCGATTACAGCAGACGGCATACGGAGACGGTCATGGCGAACAAGAAAGTGCACGTCGTTCCACACGGCGCCCGGTTTGTGAACCCAGTCCATGGCTAAGTCGGCCTCTTCCAACGCGCGCAGCCTCGAGCGATACCGTCAGAAGCGTGACTTCGCCGCGACGACGGAGCCGATCGGCCAGGTGTCCGCCCCTGGCGTTGCCAGCGGCGCACTGAGCTTTGTCGTGCAGAAGCATGCGGCTCGCCGGCTCCACTACGACTTTCGTCTCGAGCTGGAGGGTACCCTCAAGAGTTGGGCGGTCCCCAGGGGACCCAGCTTGGATCCCACAGAGAAGCGGATGGCCGTGCACGTCGAGGATCACCCGCTGGATTATGCGAGCTTCGAAGGCGTGATCCCGCCCAAGGCATACGGGGCCGGCACTGTCATCGTTTGGGATCGAGGGACATGGATGCCGGTCGGCGATCCGGTGGCCGGCTACCAGAGCGGCAAGCTGAAGTTCGAGTTGCAAGGTGCGAAGCTACATGGCCATTGGACCTTGGTCAGGATGCGCGGCCGCGGCGATGAGCGTCAGGATCCGTGGCTCTTGATCAAGGAGCGGGACGCGTTCGCGCGCTCTGCCGCAGAGTACGACGTCACCGAAGCCATGCCGGACAGCGTACTGGCCCAGGGCAATAGCAAATCGGCTGCTGGCGGTAACGCAAAGATTGCCGTGCCAAAGCAGCGTCGCTCGCGCCCGTGCCAGGGCCGACAGGGACTACCCGCTGCAGCACGCCCGGCCCCCCTTCCGCTTGCGTTAGCCCCGCAACTGGCAACGCTCGCTTCAACGGTGCCGCGCAACGCCAACCAGTGGGCCTATGAGATCAAGTTCGACGGCAATCGGTTGTTGGCAAGGGTCGACGGCGATGACGTCCGTCTCTTCACAAGAAATGGCCATGACTGGACATCGCGCCTCAAATCGCTTGCGGCGGAGATTCGCGCTCTTGGCCTCGGCTCCGCCTGGTTGGATGGGGAGATCGTGATACTCAGCGACAAGGGCACCACGGACTTCCAGGCGCTGCAGAATGCCTTTGATAGATCGAAGGTGGAGGACATCCAGTACTTCGTCTTTGACCTCCCCTTCTTCCAAGGCCACGACCTACGACTGGTTCCGTTGGCCGAGCGCAGGGCGCTGCTCAAGGAGGTGATAGCCGTGCCAGCTGGGACACGAGTCAGATACAGCGAGGCCTTTGAGGGCACGCCTGACGACCTTCTTGCCGCAGCGTGCCAGATGGGCCTGGAAGGTTTGATTGGCAAGCGCGTCGACGCGCCCTATGTCTCCACCAGAGCGCCCTGCTGGATCAAGCTCAAATGCAAACAGCGACAAGAATTCGTCATCTGCGGATTCACGGCCCCGAAGGGAAGCCGACAAGGCATCGGCGCGCTCCTGCTTGGCCTACACGACGAAACCGGGAAACTGCACTACGCCGGCAGCGTTGGCAGCGGTCTGGATTCGCGCATGCTGACCAAGTTGCTCGCCATGCTGTCCGAACTGGAAGTGCCAGTCTGCCCGTTTGGAAAGCTACCACCGCGCGTAGTCGCCCGGTGGGTCAAGCCGAAGCTGGTGGCCGAGATCTCGTTCGCCGAGTGGACCAAAGAAGGCCGAATCCGGCATCCCGTCTTCCATGCCTTGCGCGCTGACAAGGCTGCGGGCACCGTGACAAGGGAGCGGCCGGTCGATGTGGAACAGCCCCGGCCTCGGCCAGCGCGCTCGGTCAAGGTATCCAACGCGGAGCGCGTGATTGATCCAACGACCGGGCTGACGAAAGGCGACCTGGTCGGATTCTACGAAGCCATTGCGCCGCACATGCTGCCTCATCTCCGCGGGCGCCCTGTCTCCTTGGTACGCGGGCCAACGGGCATCGACGGCGAGCTGTTCTTTCAGAAGCACGCCGAGACCATCAAGATCCCTGGGATCAACGTCCTCGATGCCAGCCTATGGGCGGGACATCCGCCGCTCCTTGAGATCGCCAGCGAGACGGCCATCGTTGCCGCTGCGCAGCTGAATGTGATTGAGTTTCACACTTGGAATGCCACCAAGAGGAC
>NZ_JBFTOQ010000048.1:0-55380 GCF_056398045.1 Cupriavidus sp. 05L411
CCCGAAAGGCACCGATCTCTCGGGCTACTCGCAAGCCAAGCTCAACGCCATAGCCAGAAGACTCAACGAACGCCCACGCAAAACACTAAACTTCGATACACCGGCTGAACGATTCCATCAAGCTGTTGCGTTGACCGGTTGAATCCGCAGTGGTGTTCAGATGCAGTTCGAGTCCGAACTCTCCCGGCGCGTTGATATCGCCGGTGTACACCTGGATTTCATCCGGTAGCACCGCCGAGGCCGGTGCGCTCAGGAAACCGAGCAATGCGAAACACAAGCAAAGGGCGGCGCACAAGTGGGACTTCGCATTCCGGGCAGCCCCGTTGGTGGCTCGCGGTCACACTGCCGGGATTCGAGGCGCGCGCAGCGCGCCTTTTTCATGAGTCGCTGCATATTCCGCATCGCTGCAGATCGAGTCAGGAGCGAAGCCGGCCGATGCGGCTGCGCGATTCCGAGATTTGCCAGGCAAGCAGCCCGGGCAGGTAAATCATCAAGTCCCGGATGCGACGGGCACCGGCCAGCGCAATGCAGGTCGTGGGCTCAAGACCCAGCGCGGTCCCGATCAGGACAAAGCCACCCTCCTGGACCCCCAGTGCCGCAGGCACGAAAAAAGCCGCGCTGCTGAGTGCCTGAACCAGGGCTTCGAGCACCAGGGCATCCATCATGCTCACCGGTTCCCCAAGGAAATACAGTGCTAGCCATAGCTCCAGCGCAGTCGCCATGTACTGCAGCGGCTGCCAGAAGAACAGGTAGCGAATGATGACGGCCCGGCGGCGCCAGACAAGCTTGATCGATTGATCGATCCTGGCCGACTGGCCAGTCAGCGCGGCAAATTTGCCGCTGGTCAACCGGCTGAGAGCACGACTGGCCCGTTCGAATGGGCTAGCGTGCTGCACCAATGCGAACAACACCAGCAGCGGCAAGAGCGCGACTACACCCCAGGCGAGACTGCCGGCCAGCTGGAGTGCCTTCGAGTCCGAGTGTGCCGAGAGCAGGAAGCCGATTCCCACCATCGTAAAAATCAGCTGGCTGATCAAGGTCAGCTGCATATCGACGATCAGGCTGGCCGATGCCGTCGACGCGCGCAGTCCCCAGTGCCGCATCAGCCGGAACGAGACGATCTCGCCCCCTACGCGGGCGACAGGCAGCAAGCCGTTCACCGACTCCCGGATCCAGACCAGGCGCAGCATCGAGCCAATTCCGGGCCGTTTCGTTTCTGGAATCAGTGTCTGCCAGTCGCACGCGTTGAACAGCATGGGAAGCCAATGCGCAAGCCCGGCGATAACAAGTCCGCCCGCCGCGGCGCGCATCAAGGAGAACACCTGGCCGGGGTCTTCGTGCCAGACGAGCCAGAGCGCAGCCACCAGGCCGACAAAGGCCGCTATGGAACCGAGATACTTCATGATGCGATTGCCGCTCCTAGGGTGAATAGCGTCAATGACGACAGGAGGATCGAAATCGGATGCCGCCGCCTGGCGGGACACAGCTGTTCGTCCCGGACAGGGCACCGGCATCGCGAATCAGTCCTTCTTGATCGGGTGTAGCAGGCCATTGCCACTGACCTCGAAACTGAATCCACGCCACACCACGCGTCTGGAGAAAAAGCTGGCAACAAAGATGCAGAATGATAAAAGGTCCCAGATCGGTAGCAGCCAGGCGTCGCGGTATGGCTGGCACATGGCATGGTCGATTTGCCACTTGAGCAGCAGCCTTGCCAGTACCGCTGTCAGTACCAGCGCCAATGACCAGGCCGCGCCGCCGGATGCGAGAGTGGCGAGCGCGGAAAAGATCAGAGGATAGGTCAGCACGGAGCCCAGATGTCCAATCGGATCGATGGTCCGAATCGTTCGGCTCCAGCGCAGCTCGTGCGACAGCAGTTCGGTTGCGTCGCCTTCGACACAAGCATGCGTGACGACAAATGGCGGGATCGCGACTTTCTCGCCTGCCTCCCGCACGGCCTTGCCGATGGCGTGATCTTCGGCCAGGTGATGCGCGAATTGCAAGAATCCACCGATCCTCTCCACGGTCGCCCGGCGCGTTGCGATGGTCTGGCCAAAGCAGGGGCGCGCGAGCCCGAGCGCGAGGCCGGTCACCACACCGGGAACAAACTGATAGTTGGTGGCCATTGCCGATAGCCGAGGCCAGAGGCCAGGGGCAGGCCGCCCCCGGTAGAGACAGGTCACGAGCCCAACGTCAGGTTTTTGCAGTTCGCCGACGACATGGCGAAGGTAGCCAGGTTCGACGCCAACATCACTATCTGCGAACACCAGCACGTCGTGCTGCACCTGGGGCAGCATATTGAGGATGTTGCTCACCTTGCGGTTGGGGCCGGACAAGCGGGAATCGCTTACCACCGTGATCTGGGCTTCAGGGTGCAGACGCCGAAGCTGATTCAGTATTTCCAGCGCGGGATCGCCTGAGTCCTGCACGCCGAACAGGAACTGCACGGGGCCCGGGTAGTCCTGCCTGCAGAAGCTCGACAGGTTATCGAGCAGCATCCGCTCCTGGCCACGGAGCGGCTTGATGATGGTAACCGGCGGGAAACTATCGGGCTCTGCTGGTGCGCGAGCGAAGAACCGCCGGATGAGGACACCTGCCGACACCATATAGACAATGCCGAAGACCGCGGCGGCAGCGCAGAACAGCGAGAGTCCCACATGGATGACGTGGGCGGTGTGCGGCATGTTTCCGGGCGATGCCAGCACGACCAGCGGCAACAAGGCGAACGGCGTGGCAAGCAGAGCAGCACGTTTCATGTTTGACCTTTGTGGCGACGTATGTACCGAAGTCCGTGATGGTCCTGTTGCCCTAAGCGCCGGCGTCAAAGCCATCGAAGGAAGGCAGGGTCTTCATGGCGTTTATCTAGGGAATCATGCCGTTAGCAGGCAGTGGCGGCGAGCGGTCGCGATCGGTATTCTGTGTCCCCTCGGTCTGCATGGATCGGGGGAGCCCGGCGAATCCGGCTGCAATGCCAGGCTGGGCATGCGTGCTGGTGACCGGTGGCGGCTCCGCGCCGGGCGGTGTTGCCGGCGATATAGTCGGACGGGCTTCGGCCGGCGAGGTGCGGTCGCGTACCGACAGCACCTGGTCGCGCCAGCGCACGTGCCGGCCAAACATGGCGGTGGCCCACCCGGCCAGCAGCAGCGTATCGCGCAGCGGTGCCCGCAATGCCGCGCCGGCATCACCGGCCAGGATGCAGCGCGCCGATACGCCGGCCAGCGACACGCCAAGCACGATGGGTGTGGGTGCCAGCCAGCAGGCGAGCGCCAGCATAGGCCAGGTAAAAGTGATGAAGGTAAAGGCGAAGCCTGCCGGATTGAGCGAGCGGATGGTGCGCAGCCAGCGAAGCTCGTGCGCCCACAGCGCAGCCAGCCGCGTTTCAGTCACATCCGTAAGGACGATGACGTCCGACAGTACCGTGCGCAAGCCTTGGTGGCGGGTCAGTTCGCCCAGCCAGAAGTCGTCGGCAAGCCGGTTGGAGAGCGCAGAGAAACCGCCGATGGCATCGAGCACGTCGCGCCGCAGCGCGATGGTGGCGCCAAATGAGAAGCGGCTCGAGCCAAAGCCATGGGCTACACGTACCGATGGCGCAAACCAGTCGTCGATGAATTGTGCACCGAGCAAGGACCACAATCCGCCCGCCGGTCGGCCCCGGTACAAGCAGGTCACCACGCCAACCGTGGCATCGGACAGTGGCGCTGTGACGCGGGCCAGGTAATCCGGTTGCACCGCGATGTCACTGTCGGCCACGACCAGCCACGTGTAGCGTGCCTGCGGCAGCAGGTTGATCAGGTTGCTGACCTTGAGATTGCTACCGTGCACGCGAGGATCGATCACCAGGACGATATCGCAATCCGGGAATTCCGCTTGCAGGCGTTCCACCACGGCGATGGCGGCGTCGTCTGCCGCGTGCACACCGAACACCAGCTGGAACGCCGGATGCTGTTGCCGGCACAGGCCGGCGAGGTTGTCATAGAGCCGGGGGTCGGCGCCGCACAACGGCTTCAGTACGCTCACCGGGCGCAAGCCGGTGCCTTCCGGATCGTGGCTGGCAGCCGGTGGCCGCCTTGCTGCCCAGGCCGCAGTAGCGGCATACCCGGTCACCAGGCACGCCAGCACGGTGTAGGCAAGCACGCCCCAATTCATCTGGAGAAGCCCTTGGCAGCGACGCTGGCCTGGCCCTGCGCTTCGGGTGCGTTGCCAGTGGGCCGCTTACGAAGACACGGGCGGGCGACGTCGCGCAGGCAGATGACGGGAGCTGCAGGCTCCTCGTACCGGAAGCCACTGAACTGGGAAGACATCATTTGCATGGGCTACTTCCGATTCATTCACCGTGGTCCGCGCACGTCGATTCCGATGAGGCTCAATCATACGGTACTGGAAAGAAAGACACTCTGCCTGATCAGGAAAATTATGCAGGGCATTGAAATGAAAACGTAAGGTTCTCCCCCCAATTATCTGCAGTTATTGACAAATTGCTGCGAGAAATATTGCATGTATTGATAATGATTGTTGTTTGAATTTTAAGGGTGGATGGAAGAAAGGGGCCGTGAGGGTGCGCGGAATCAGATCGGCATGCGTCCGGAAAAAGAGTGATGGGGGCTGTCAAGGAATGGTGTTCCATGCTTTGGTGGGGTAAGGCGATCTATTAAATTGACAGCTTAAATATGCTATCGAACGTGCCGTCATATTTGATTGGAATCGTGGATTAAGTCGTTCGAAAACGGGTATATGTCAGGTCGAGTTCTTGCCTGGAATGGATGCGGGAAGTCACTGGTGTAGCCGGTCCCGGCAGTACCGGCCGGGATAAATCGTAGCGCCGGGCGGGGGATGCACCGGCAAGGAACAGGAGGCACCTTACGTGAGACGGCGCGTGGAACAAGGGGAGGGGTGGGTACGGATTGCAAATGAAAATCGTTACTGTTTTTCGCCGGCCACCCATGAGAAGCTAGATGCTGCGGCGCGCTGGATTTGCCCCGGCCGCGCTTAGCGGCCAGCCAAAGGCGGCACCGGAAAATTGGCTACCACGATGCGCCGCTGGTCTTGCGCAACCAGGTGCATGGGCACCTGGCGCGTGGTCAGCTCGCGGTAGGTATCGGCGGACATGATTGCCAGCGCCGGCGGYCCCTCGCGCCAGCGGGCGATAAAGCTGTCGAGCGTGGGCAGCCATTTCTGCGGCTCCTGCCGGGTGCCGAACTCCAGCTCGTCGGGGTGTTCCACCATCACGGTGGTGTGGCGAAGGTAGTACGGCAGGGTGTGGTCCAGCGTGCGCACGCCGTAGATCGGCATATCGTCCTTGAGCACCGCCCGGATGGCCGGAACGAGGCTGGCGCCCGAGGCCGGGCCGCCGATCGTTTCGTGCCCGAGCAGCGCCGTGGTAAAGCCCGTGAACAGCGCTAGCGCGTAGACCACGATGCTCGGCATCAGCCCGTGGGTGCGCAGCAGACGGCGCGCCAGCCACGTGCCCGCCAGCATCACGACAAACGCGGCGGCCACCCAGACCGCGTAGCGGCGGTAGTCGGCGGTCGCGGTGTGGTTGGAATGCAGCGTGGCCACCACCGGGCTGGCCAGCAACCCGATCGCCATGATCACCAGCGTGGCGTTGAGCTGCTGGCGCCAGCCGCGCTCGCCGATGCGCTCCAGCGCCATGGCTGCCAGCATGCCGAGCGCCGGGAAGACCGGCACGATATAGCCGGGCAGCTTGGAGTCGGACAGGCTGAAGAAGACAAAGATGGCGATGGCCCACACAGCCAGCAACAGCGCCGGCCGGAGCCGCCGAACCGTCGCCACGCGCGCTGCGGCGCCATCGTCGCGGACCACCTCCCACATGCGCGGCGCCAGCCCCAGCCAAGGCACGAAGCCCGCCACCAGCAACGGCACGAAGTACCAGACCGGCCCGCCGCGCGAGTGCACCGTCGAGGTGTAGCGCTGCCAGTGCTCGTGGATAAAGAAGAAATTCGGGAATTCGGGGTTGCGCGCCGACACCAGCCAGAACCAGGGCACCGTGACGATCAGCATCAGCGCGATGCCGGAGATCAGGTGCAGGCGCCGCCACAGGCCGAAGTCGCGCGAGATCAGGGTGTAAATCACCAGCACCAGCCCGGGCAGGGCGATGCCCACCAGGCCCTTGCTCAGGATCGCCACGCCCATGGCCACCCAGCAGGCCCACATCCAGTGGCGGCGGGCCACAGGCGTTGTGTCGGGATGCTGTGCCACCAGCATGAAGGCCAGCACGCAGGCCATGGCGCCGGACAGCGTCATGTCCAGCGAGTTGAAGTGCGAGGCCACGCTCCACATCGGCGCGGCCACCAGCACCAGGCCGGTCAGCAGGCCTGCGCGAATGCCGTACCAGCGCGTTGCCGCAAACATCGACGCGATCAGGCCAACCATGCCGGACAGCGCCACGCACAGCCGGGCCTGCCAGTCGCCCACGCCGAACAAGGTATACGACAGCGCCGTCACCCACATATGGAAAGGCGGCTTCTCGAAGTACTTGAGCGCGTTGTAGCGGATCGTTACCCAGTCTCCGCTGGCGAACATCTCGCGCGAGATCTCGGCGTAGCGGCCTTCATCGGAGCTGAGCAGGTGGCGAAAACCTAGCGTGCCGAACCACAGCAGCAGGATCAGCAGGCCGGCGAGCAGCCACAGGGTTGTGGGCAGGCCGGCCACCCGCCGGGCGAAGAACGCAGGGAAGCGAGAGTCGGATTGGGGATGCATCGGAACTCCGGGTAAGGATGAAGTCTAGCCGTGCACGACCGGCGTTGCCTTTCACGCACCGTTTTGCGCCGGGAACACCACGGCCACCGTGAGCCCGCGGCCCGACGGGCCATCCTCCAGCAACACCGTGGCGCCATGGCGCGTGGCAATGCTCTGCACGATCGCCAGGCCCAGTCCGCTGCCATGCGCGTCGCTGGCGTCGCCGCGATGAAAGCGGCGGAACACATTGTCGCGCTCGGCCGGCGCGATGCCCGGACCGGTGTCGCTCACACCCAGCATGGGCGCGCCGTTGCGCCATTCGATGCGCAGGTCGACCCGGCCACCTGGGCTGGTGTAGCGGATCGCATTGTCGGCGAGGTTGCGCAGCAGGATGAAGAGATCGCCATCCACGCCGCGCACCCGGCATTCGGGCGCGCTCGCATCCATGCCGAGGTCCACATCCTTGGCTTCGGCCATGGGCAGCAGCTCACGCACCACCTGCACCGCTACGTCGCGCAAGCGCACGTCGGCAAGCGGGGCCTGGGTGGCAGGGGCGCCGTCTTCGCTACGTGCCAGCGTCAGCAACTGCGCTACCAGGTGCGTGGTGCGGTCCAGGCGCTCGCCCAGCTTGGCGAGCGCCAGTTTCTGCTTGTCTTCGCTGTCGGCGCGCAGGGCCAGCTGCAGCTGCAGCTTGAGCGCGGTGAGCGGCGTGCGCAGTTCGTGCGCGGCGTCGGCGACAAAGGCGCGCTGGGTGTCCATGGATTGCTGCAGGCGGGCCAGCAGGGCATTGAGGGCTTCCACCACCGGCTCCAGTTCTGGCGGCCAGCCGTGCGCGTCCAGCGGCGCCAGGGTGTTTGCCGAGCGGCTGCCAACCGCGCGCGCGATCTCCTCGACCGGGCGCAGCGAGCGCCTGACCACCAGGTGGATCAGCAAGCCAAGCACTGGCACCAGCGCCAGGATGGGCAGCAGCGCGCCAAGCGACAGCGAGGCCGCCAGCTTGCGGCGAAACACCACCGATTGCGCGGCCTGCACATAGCGGTCCCCGGCGAGCACGCCGTAGATGCGCCATTCGCTGCCGAGCGCATGCAGGTCATGAAAGCCGGGCAGGTCCGCGCGCGGCAGCGTGACTGGGTGCGAGGCGTAGATCTGGCGGCCCTGCACATCCCAGGCCTGCACCACGATCTCCTCGTCAAGTTCGCTGCCGTTCAGCGGCGGCGTGGCGTCGCGCTCCAGATGTGTCGGCAACATGCGTGCCGCTTGCTGCAGTTGCGCATCGAAGACCTCGTTGGCTTCGCGGCGCACCTTGAAGTAGGCGGCCGCGCCTGCCACCAGGGCGCATGCAAGCATGGCCCCGAGCAGGCCGGCCAGCAACTGGGCGCGGATCGTTCTCATGCCGGGCCGCCCAGCTTGTAGCCGACACCGCGCACATTGCGGATAAAGTCGGCGCCAAGCTTCTTGCGCAGCGCATGGATATGGACTTCCACTGTATTGCTGCTGATTTCCTCATTCATGTTGTAGACCGCCTCGCGCAGGCGCTCGTGGGTCACAACGTGGCCCGGCTGCTCCATCAGGGCCTGCAGCACCATGAACTCGCGCATCGACAGCGCCACGATCTCGCCGGCGCAGCGCACCTCGCGCGTGGCTGGGTCCAGGCGCACCGGGCCATGCGCCAGCTCGGTGCTGACGCGCCCGGCGCTACGGCGCAGCAGGGCCCGGATACGCGCGAACAACTCGTCGAGGTCGAACGGCTTGACCAGGTAATCGTCGGCGCCGGCATCCAGGCCGCGCACGCGGTCGGCGGTGGCGTCGCGCGCGGTCAGGATCAGCACCGGCAATGCCAGCCCGCGGGCGCGCAGTTGCCGCAGCACTGCCTCGCCGGAGCGGCCGGGCAGGCCAAGATCGAGCAGCACGGCGTCGTAGGTGCCGGGCGCATTGGCGGCTAGCGCGGCATCGGCGAGGCGGCCATCCCTGACCCAGTCGACTGCGTAGCCTTCAGCCCGCAGGCCTTCCTCTACGCTTTCGCCGATCATCGGGTCGTCTTCCACCAGCAGCAGGCGCATGGCATGGGTTCCTTGGTTGGTGATGAGTGTGGATGCCTTCGGGTCAACGGCGTTGCAGCCGGTCCAGGCGCAAGCGGTGGCGGTGGTCGGTCAGCCTCCGGACCGCCAGCGTGGCGGCCAGGATCACGCCCAGCATGCTGCCGCCGGCGAGCAGGAACATCAGCAGGATCTGGTACCGGGCCGCGGCGACCGGGTCCATCCCGGCCAGGATCTGGCCAGTCATGATGCCCGGCATGGTGATGATGCCGGCCGCCGCCATGGTGTTCATGGTGGGCAGCATGCCGCTGCGCACCGCCTGGCGCACGATCACGCGCAGCGCCGCCTGGCGGTCGTCGCCAAGCGCCAGGCGCGCATCGATGGCAGCGCGCTGGTGCCAGACCGCGGTAAAGGCGCCGTTGAGCGCCAGGCTCGCGGCGTTCATCACATTGCCCAGGATGATGCCGGCTAGCGGGATCGCGTGGCGGGCGTCGTACCAGGGCGTCGGGCGCAAGGCCGTGGTCAGCGCCAGCACGGTCACCAGCAGCGTCGGCAGGCTCACGGCGGCAGCGCCGATCAGCGCATGCCAGGGCCCCGCCAGGCGGCGCTCCTGCCGGGTGCCCACCTCGCGGGCGGCTGCCGCGATCATGGCCGCTACCGTCAACGCGGTCACCAGCGGCGACGACAAGCCAAACACCGTGCGCAGCACCAGGCCGACCAGCAGCAGTTGCACCACCATGCGCCCGGCGGCCCAGAGCAGGTTGCGGTGCACGTCCAGCGACATCGCCAGCGAGGCGCCCGCGCCGGCCAGCACCAGCAGGCTGGCCAGCGCCAGGTCATAGGCTGTGAGCGGGATCGGGCTCATGCCGGCACCGCTTCCAGCCCGGCGGCGCCGAGGCGATAGTGCCGGTCCTGCAGGCGTGCCGCCTGCGCGGGATTGTGCGAGACGATCAGCAGTCCCAGCCCCTGCGCCTTGCAGTCGTGCAGCAGCGCTTCGACGGCCAGCGTGGTCTCGGCGTCCAGCGCCGAGGTTGGCTCATCCAGTAGCAGGAAGCGCGGACGGCGCACCAGCGCGCGGATCAGCGCGAGGCGCTGGCGCTCGCCGGTGGACAGGCGGCTCACGGGCGCCTGCAGGATGTCCGCGGGCAGGCGCAGCCGCGCCAGCAGCGCCTGGGCGGCCGGCACGTCCGTCATATGTTCAAGCACGTCGTCGCCCCACCAGCCGGACTCGGCCGCCACGTACATGACCTGGCGCCGCCAGGCCGGCCCGCTCATGCTCTCGCGCGGGGACTGGCCTAGCCGGACCTGCCCGCGATTGGGATCGAGATCGGCAATCATGCGCAATAGCAGGCTCTTGCCCGCGCCGGATGCGCCGGACAGGATCACGCAACTGCCGGGCGCGACGGTGAGGCTGAACGGCCCGCGGCCGGCGCCTTCAAGCCCAACGATGGCCAGGCTAGCGTCGGCACTGCGCATTGACGGCAGTGCGCCAACGGTGGCAAGGGGCGGCATCGTGTCAGCCGTTGTCATGGGTTGAGCCATCCGCGTGCGATGGGGTAGGCCAGCAGGTGCCGGTAAAGCTGCTCCGCGCGCACCGTGACAGCAGCAAGCAGCGGGCGCGTGAAGGCAGACGTAGCCACGGCCGCGCAGCATGCCGCTATCGCAAATGCGCCGACGATGTCCAGTGGAAAGTGTACGCCGAGGAAGACGCGGGCCCAGCCCGTTAGTGCCGCGGCTACCAGCAAGCCGGTACCGCTTAGGCGCTGGGCCTTGCCGGGCGCACGCAGCAGGACGAAGGCCAGCGTGGCCAGCAGCGTGACGTGGTCGCTCGGAAAGGAGGGGTCGGCGGCATGCGCCAGGTAGGTATGCCCGATGCCTGCCATGAAGGGCCGTGGCATCGGCAGCAGCAGGCCGAACAGGGTCGAGCAGAGCCCGCCCAGCGCCACGGCCGCCAAGGCGCTCGTCACTATCTGGCGCTCGCCCGGCCGCGCGCGCAGCCAGCCCGCGGCCAGCACCAGCGGCGCGGCTGCGATCAGCCCCTCGGCAAGGAAAGCGGCCACCCAGAGGCCGGCGCCAGACAGCCCTGCGGGGGCGTTCAGGCACTGGAACAGCGTGAGGTTCAGGGCAAGGAGCGTCGGCATCGGGAACGTTGGATTCTGGCGATGCGACAAGGATAGGGCACAGCGGCTTAAGGAACGCTTAAGGCTGGCGGGCCGGCCGTGCCCGGCCCGCTCCATGCCGACATCGTCGGCCCGGGCAAATCATGCGGGTCGCGCAAGGCAGCGTGGGTGCGAACCCGATGTGCTCGCCACGTCGGGCGCGCTGTCAGGCGCGCTTCTAAGCAAATGCGAAACGATCAGTTGGCCGCGCATGGCGGTGCTTTCTATACTCAGCACTCACCGGCATCGAGTGCTGATTGCCAGCCCGCAGTGCCACCGTCGGCACTGACATCCGCCGTCAATGCACTTCTCTCTTCCTTTCCTTCTGGAGCCAGCATGAGCCTTCGCCCACTGCACGACCGCGTTCTCGTCAAACGGTCCGACAACGAAACCCGCACGCAATCCGGCATCGTCATTCCCGACAGCGCCGCCGAATAGCCAGACCAGGGCGAGGTGATCGCCGTCGGCCCAGGCCGGCGCAACGAAGCCGGCGAACGCATTGAACCTGTCGCCGTATTTCATCAACAACCCCGACAAGCAGGTGGCGGTGCTCGAGCAACCCTACCTGCTGCTGGTGGACAAGAAGATCTCCAGCATCCGCGACCTGCTGCCCGTGCTGGAGCAGGTAGCCAAGGCGGGGCGTCCGCTGCTGATCGTGGCTGAGGACGTGGAGGGCGAGGTACTGGCCACGCTGGTGGTCAACAATATCCGCGGCATCCTGAAGGCCGCCGCCGTCAAGGCCCCCGGCTTTGGCGACCGCCGCAAGGCACTGCTGGAAGACATCGCGATCCTGACCAGCGGCCAGGTGGTGTCGGAAGAGGTCGGGCTGTCTCTGGAAAAGATCGCACTGGAGCAACTGGGCCAGGCAGGGCGGGTGGAAATCGGCAAGGAGAACACCATCATCATCGATGGCGCCGGCGACGCCGCGCAGATCCAGGCGCGGGTCAAGCGCATCCGCACCCAGATCGACGAGGCCAGCTCCGACTATGACCGCGAGAAGCTGCAGGAGCGCGTGGCCAAACTGGCCGGCGGGGTGGCGGTGCTCAAGGTCGGCGGCGCCACGGAAGTCGAGGTCAAGGAGAAGAAAGCCCGCGTGGAAGACGCGCTGCACGCCACGCGTGCCGCGGTGGAAGAGGGCATCGTGGCCGGCGGCGGCGTAGCGCTGATTCGTGCGCGCCAGGCCATCAAGGATCTGACGGGCATCAACCCGGACCAGCAGGCAGGCATCAAGATCGTGCTGCGGGCACTGGAGGAGCCGTTGCGCCAGATTGTTGCCAACGCCGGCGAAGAGGCCAGCGTGGTGGTAGCGCGCGTGGCCGAAGGGACGGGCAATTTTGGCTACAACGCGGCGACGGGAGAATATGGTGACCTGGTGGAAGGTGGTGTGGTTGACCCGACCAAGGTCACACGCACCGCTTTGCAGAATGCCGCTTCGGTGGCAGGCCTGATCCTTACCACGGATGCTGCGATCGTCGAACTGCCGAAGGATGAGGGGCAGCCCGGCGCGCCGGGCGCGGCTGGCGGAGGCGGTGGACTGGATTTCTGAGGCCATTGGCTGAAGACGGATCCGACTTGCTGACAAAACTGGATCTGCGTTGCCGTGCTCCCCTCTCCCCGGCCCTCTCCCCCTGAGGGGCGAGGGAGAGACAGCCGTCGTCGTGGCGAGCGGCTTTGGCCCGCTCGACGGCTTCGGCTGGTGCTTCAGGTTTGTCAGCCGCCTGGAAGGGGGGGCGTGTGTCTATCCATATACGAAATCCATCCTTCGACGGCCGATTCCGTTGCGCTATCGTGAGGGACTTGTAAGCGCTTGCCTAAGACGGCCGCGGTGGCTACGCCCCCACGCCACACTGTTGCACCAGCAACTGCAGATCAACAGTGTGCTCCGGGAGCGCGGCGCGGATCCGCGCCAGGAATGGCGCACGGGCAAAGAACATGGCCATCCACGCGGGCTTGCTTCTTGCCTGACGCAATACCGGCAACGAAATACGCCCTGCGCGTGAATCCACAAACCATCGATATCGACAGGAGGTTCTTCCCATGGCTACACCGCTGAAAGTGGTCGCCGTCAACGGCAGCGCGCAGCAACCCTCGCGCACGCTCGCGCTCGTGCAGGCACTGCTCACGGAACTGGATAGCCGGCTGCATTTGCAAAGCCATATCGTCAACCTCGGCGACATCGCGCGTCCGCTGGGCGCGGCGCTGTCGCGCGCGGAGCTGCCGGCCGAGATTGAAAGCGAGCTGGTCGCCATCGAGTCCGCGGACCTGCTGGTGGTGGCCGCGCCGGTGTATCGCGGTTCTTACCCCGGCCACTTCAAGCACCTTTTCGACCTGGTGGGGCAGGAAGCGTTGGTGGACAAGCCGGTGTTGCTGGGGGCGACGGGCGGCAGCGACCGCCACGCGCTGGTGCTGGAGCATCAGTTGCGGCCGCTGTTCGGCTTCCTGCAGGCGCTCACGTTGCCCATCGGCGTGTACGGCAGCCCGGGGGATTTCCACAACTACCAGGTCAGCAGCACCGCGCTGGCCGAACGCATCCGCCTGGCTGCGGATCGTTGCGCGCCGTTGTTCGAATCCAGCCGAAAACTGCCGCTGCAGCGCGCGGCTTGAAGGGGAGAGCCGCGGCAATGAAAGTCTTCTGGTTTCTTCCCACGCACGGCGACGGCCACTATCTCGGCACCACGGAGGGCGCGCGCCCCGTTTCGCTGGGCTATCTGAAGCAGATCGCACAGGCGGCCGACAACCTGGGCTACTACGGCGTGCTGATTCCCACCGGCCGCTCCTGCGAGGATTCATGGGTGATTGCCTCCGCAGTGGYGCCCTGGACGGAGCGCCTGCGCTACCTGGTGGCAATCCGCCCGGGCATCATCTCGCCGACCGTGTCGGCGCGCATGGCCGCCACGCTTGACCGTATTACCAATGGCCGGCTGCTGATCAACGTGGTGACCGGCGGCGATCCGGACGAGAATCGTGGCGATGGGCTGTACCTCGACCACAGCCAGCGCTACGCGGCATCGGCCGAGTTCCTGCGCGTCTGGCGCCGCGTGCTGGAGGGCGAGGCGGTTCGCTTCGATGGCGAGCATATCAAGGTGGATAACGCCAAGGCACTGTATCCGCCGGTGCAGCGTCCTTACCCGCCGCTTTATTTTGGCGGCTCGTCCGAGCAAGCGCACGAGCTGGCAGCCGAGCAGGTCGATGTGTACCTGACCTGGGGCGAACCGCCCGAGGCCGTAGCGCAGAAAATCGCCGATGTTCGCGAGCGCGCCGCGCGCCTTGGCCGCAAAGTGCGCTTTGGCGTGCGCCTGCATGTGATCGTGCGCCGTACCAGCGAGCAAGCCYGGCGGGCCGCCGATGAACTGATCGCGCAGATATCGGACGAAACGATCGCCGCCGCGCAGAAGTCCTTCTCGCGCTTCGATTCCGTCGGCCAGCGGCGGATGGCTGCGTTGCATGGCGGCCGCCGCGACCAGCTGGAAATCTATCCCAACCTCTGGGCAGGCGTGGGCCTGGTGCGCGGCGGTGCCGGCACCGCGCTGGTGGGCAATCCACAGGAAGTGGCCGCACGGATCCAGGAATACGCGGATCTTGGCATCGAGAGCTTTATCTTCTCGGGCTATCCGCACCTCGAGGAAGCGTACCGCTTCGCCGAACTGGTGTTCCCGTTGCTGCCGGAGCCGTACGCCAGCCTGGGCCGCGGCGGCGCCACCAACCTGACGGGGCCGTTCGGCGAGATGATTGCCAACGACGTGCTGCCGGGCAGGAAGGCTGCGGCCTGATCCGGATCGGTGCGCTGCGGGAGAGCCGGCGCAAGCCCGGCGAGCCGGAAGAGCCAGATGCCGCCGCTGGCGAGCCTCCGGTGTTTGCCATCGCTATCTAAACCCAGACAACAAACGCATGCCAGAACTCAATCCTTCCCAGGCAGATCTCTTTGCGCGCTTCCGCCCGATCTTTGCGCAGATCGCCGAACGCGCGGCCCAGCGCGAACAGGAGCGCGAGCTTGCTTTCGAAGCGGTCGCCCTGCTGCGCGATGCCGGCTTCGGTGCCTTGCGCGTCCCGGTGGCGCTCGGCGGGCTGGGCGCGTCGGTCGAGCAATTGTTCGAACTGCTGATCGAGCTGGGCGAAGCGGATTCCAACTTGCCGCAGATCCTGCGCGCGCATTTTGGCTTTGTCGAGCGGCTCTATGCGGAGATAGCGCCCAAACTGCGGGAGCGCTGGCTGCGGCTCGTCGCGCAGGGCGCGATCTTCGGCAACGCCACTACCGAGCTTGGCGACGGCGCGCCAGGCAAGCACAAGACCATCTTGTCGCCAGATGGCGAAGGCTGGCGGCTCGACGGCGAGAAGTTCTACAGCACAGGCACGCTCTATGCCGACTGGATTGCCGTCAGCGCCAGCCGCGAGGGCAGTGCCGATCCGGTTTATGTGCTGGTGCGGGCCAATGCGCCGGGCATCGACCGCATCGACGACTGGCGGGGCTTTGGCCAGCGCCTCACCGGCTCCGGCACCACACGCTTTCGCGATGTCGCGGTGTCCGGCGAACAGGTGCTGAGCTTCCCGCGCAATGAGCCCACATCCATCACGGCATACTTCCAACTGGTGCACCTGGCGACGCTGGCCGGCATCGCCCGGGCCATCGAGCGCGACGCGGCCGCCTTTGTGCGCGCGCGCAAGCGGGTGTACAGCCACGGCAGCGGACGCACACCAGCCGAGGATCCGCTGGTGCAGCAGGTGGTGGGCCAACTGGCCAGCACGGCGTTCGTGGCGGCTGCCGCCGTCGCCGCCGTGGCGCATGGCCTTGGCGAGATCGATCGCCTGCGTCAGCGGGGCGAAGCCGTGCCGGTCGGCTTGCTGGACGATGTGGAGTTGCGTACCGCCAAGGCGCAGGTCGGCATCGCCGACCAGGTGTTGGCGGCGGCGACGCGGCTGTTCGACATCGGCGGCGCTTCCGCGCTGGATGAAGACCGCCGGCTGGACCGCCACTGGCGCAATGCGCGGACACTGGCTTCGCATAATCCGACCCTCTACAAGGGGAGAGCTGTCGGCGATCACGTCATCAACGGCACGGCGCCGACTTACTACTGGTCGGTTGGGGCGAAGGCGGCCTGATTGTCGCGGGGGCATCAGCTCCCGTTTGTCCACATTGCCGGGTTGCGCCTGCACTTGAGATGCACAAAGCGCCTGTGATAACGTGTCGCGCCGGTTCGACGCGAAATGGTTGCGTTGAGGCCGAAGCGAGCAGTGTGTGCCGGGTGACGGGCGAGCTGGTCACCGATCCGTCAAGCTGGCGAACGGCAGGCGAACAAGGCGTAGGCCTCGCGACCGTGCAATGGGGAGGGAAGCTTACGCATCGTGATAGGTATCATGAGAGATATCAAGGAAATCCGGCGCATGGACTGCGCGTCCCATGCGCTGTTCGACCGGCGGCGACTGCGCGCGTTGCCGGTTGCGGACGACGACACGTGGGAAGGTCCGGGGGCCGGCACATGCGGCTGAAGGCACTGATGATGCGCGTGAAAGCAGCCCTTGCTGGCCATCGCGATGCCGCTGCTGACGATTCGGACGGAGAAGGGATGCGTGCGCCGAGCGAAATCGAAGACCTGATCGTGTCCTTGAGGGCGCAGCCCCCAGACGAACGGCGCGGCGCGAACGTCAGCCTCACCGATCCGGGGACGGCCGATGCGTTCGTTGCGCCGTTGCTGGCCGCGGCGCGGGACGAAGACCCGTACATCCGCGCCAGCGCGATCCATGCGCTCGGGCACTACGACATGGAGACGCATGCGCAAGCGGCGCATGCGGTGCATCGGGCGCTGGCGGGCGACCCTGACGCGTCGATCCGGGCGGCCGCGGCTTCGGCCCTGGCGAGCCAGTCGCCGAAGCACGTGCATGCGCTCGTGAAGGCGCTCGATGACGCCAGTGCCGAAGTCCGCAGGCAAGCCGTCCTGGCGCTCGGCGTCTTTCGCACGGAGCCGGCAGTCGAGGCACTGAAAGACCGCCTGCGCCACGATCGGGACGCCGGGGTTCGCGCCTCTGCCGCCGCCATGCTCGGTGAATTACAGCGTGCCGACCTGATCCCGGATCTGCGCGTGGCCGTCAACGACAGGGATGAGGGTGTACGGGCCACGGCACTATCCGCGCTCAGGGAGTGCGCCGGCTTTGAAGCGGCGCCGGAGCTGCACAGCCTATTCTTGGCCGCTTTGTCGGACCCCTCGGCAATCGTCCGGGAAACGGCAGCCGAAGCCTTGCGGTTTTCGTCGCCGGAGGCCATCCCGGCGCTCATGCTTGCGGCAAACGACGAGGTGGCTGGCGTGCGGCTGCAGGCCGTTATCGCGCTGGGTTCGATGCAGGTGCATCAAGCCATCGACATCCTCGCCGACCGTATCTTCAGCGATCCGGACGAAGAGGTCCGTTATTACGCGGTCAATGCGCTGGGCGAGATGCGGCACGCGGGCGCCACGCAGCATCTGATTGACGCGCTCAACAATCCTGCCGAGACACGCCGGGTCCGCTGGGCGGTGCTCTGGGCTTTGGGCGACAACAACGACTTTGACGCGCTGCCGGCATTGCATGCGGCCCTGCAGGATCCCGACCCCGAATTCAGGGAGCGCGCCGCTGACTCGCTCGGCAGCCTCCCGTGGGAGGCGCATCCCGACACCACGGCCACGCTGCAAAGCCTCTGCCGTGCGCTGAGCGATGCCGAGCCGAACGTCAGGCGCTGCGTCTGCGACGCGCTCGCCAGCTTGCGCGATGCGCGGGCCATCCCGTTTCTTGCCGGTGCGCTGCGCGACGGCGACGACGAGGTTCGGTGCAAGATCATCGAGGCCATCAGCCGCATCGACGCGAAGCACCATGCCGCCCTGATCCTGGGTTGCCTCCAGGATCCGAGCCGGCGCGTTCAGCAGTCCGCAGCCGAAGCACTCTGGCTGCCCGATGGTGCCGTCACACCGCCGGAAGCACTGGCCTTTCTGCGCGCCCCAGATGCGGATGCACAAGTAAAGGGGGCGTTGGCGAAGTCGCTGACGCGGCATGGCGACCCCGCAGCCATTGCGCACCTGATCGACGTGCTCGCCACCGCGCAGGCAGATGCGCGCGCTGGCCTCGTCGAAGCCTTGCGGGAACAACCCGATCCGCGCGCGATGCCGTTGCTGCTTGGACTGCTGAGTGATGACGACGATGCGGTGCGTGGCGAGGCGGCGTTGGCGCTGGCGGCCATCGGTGACGATGAGGCGGTTCCGCCATTGGTGTCGCGGCTCAAGCGGGAGCCTTCGCCGGATGTCCGGCGCCGGGTCGTCTGGGCGCTGAGCTTCTTCACGCCCGGCAAGGTGCTGCCGCTGCTGACGGGCAGCTTTGGCGACAGCGATCCCCATGTGCGGCAGCAGGCTGTCCAGGCGCTGGCCGAGATCTGCGATGTGTCGGAACTGCGCGATCTGCTATCGGCTCTGCCGAAACGGCGCGAGGATGTGAGGCAAGCGCTGGAGGAGGCGATCGAGGCACTCGAAAACGACCCGATGCCCGACGAGGCTGGCGGATCCCGTCGCGTCGGCATCGGAACGGTGCACTACGCGTAGCGGCCGCACTGCAAGGGGGAGGACAGTACTCCCCGCCCGGATATCTCGGATGCCATGCCTTTCCTAGGCGGCGCTATCCGGCGGCGTGGAACTTGCCGCCAACGATCGCAGAATGTCCCGCCAGCTCACGATGCCAACCGGCCGGAACTGCTCGTCGACGATGGGAATGCACGAGACCTGGTGGGCAAGAAATAGTGCAATGGCATCGGCAATCCCGGCCTCGGGTCGCAGCGTTACCGGCTTGCGCGTCATGATCTGGTGCACGCGCTTCTTGAGGGTATTGACGTCCCTGGCCGACTCTACCGTGCTGCCTATAAACGGGCTCATCGCGCGCAGCAGATCGCGGTCCGATACAACACCATGCAGCTTCCCGTCCTCTACGACGAGCACGTGGTGGAACTTAGCTTCGTCGAAGATATTCTTGATCGTTGCCAACGTGTCGTCGAACACGACGGTGACGAGCTTCTTAGACATGATGCTATCGATACTCACTACTAGCTCCATGTTTGTCTTTTCCTATGATCGTAAGCGATCCGCATGCGCGTGCGCGCACCTGGCCGGCCGGCCACGGACCAAAGCCATGCTCCTTTCTATCGACCGCGGGGGAGGAAACTTGACCCTACTATGGGAGGGTATTTCGGTATGTACCGCTACCTGGCGCCAGGTGGGGAGATCGTCGCCTTCCCTGTGCCTTCCCTGTGCCTTCAACGGGGTGCGCGGGCCTTAGTTCCGGCCATGGCGAAATCCCGCCGCCGCATGCCGCGCCGGCAGCCGGTCGTCTTCGGCGAACAGCTTCTTGCGCAGGCTGCCTTCCAGGGCCGTCGTCGATTTTCCGCAGCCGGATTCGCCGACCAACGCTAGCATCTCTCCGGCCGCGACTTGCAGGTTCAGGTCGCGCAGCGCATGATTGCCGGGAAAGTGCACATTGAGGCCATGGATGTCCAGTAATGGCTGCAGGGCCACCGCGCCGGACTGTGTACCGGTTTGCGTGACTGGGGAGGGCGATGGAGCAGCGTGGCTGCCCGGCCTGGAGGCTGGATGCGCTAAGTAAACCATTCGCGCATTGCAGCATGGCGCCTCGGCTCCTTCCCACGAATTTTTTTGTAGATGCTTACTCGGTTCCGCGCGTACGCTTGCTGCAGAAGTAAGCTATCGAACGCCTGCCGAGGCGGTAAACCCGATGCCTGCTGGCCCGGCGAGCAGTCCAGCAACAGCAGCGGATAGCCGATCCTGCGCTGCGCATATCCTTATCGGCATTCCTTCGTTCCCTTATTTTCCGGCGCCGCTAAGCTGAAGCGACATCCCTCGCGCCGCAAGCCATGCACATGGCGGAGCGCCGGGTGCGGGATGCCCTGGGTGTTCGCATCGCCTCGATTGCCGACCAGCCCGCCACCGATCGACGATGACGAAGCCATGGCAATCTACCTGGATGACATTCAACGCGCCGAGATTGCGCGCGCCTCCCGCCGTTGGTTATGGCGAACGGAGGTACCCACCTGGCTGCTGATCGCCGCGATCTATGGCGCGTGGTTTGGCATCGCGCTCAACGCCACGCGCATTGGCCTGCCGCTGGCTGTCGCGCTGCTGGCCCTTGTCACTGCCTGGTATATGTCTGTGCAGCACGAGTTGCTGCACGGTCATCCGACCCGGCTGGCCTGGCTCAATGCACTGTTCGGCATGGCGCCGCTGGCGGTTTGGTTTCCCTACGGGCTGTATCGCCGCGAACACCTGCGCCATCACGAGGCCGATGAGCTCACCCATCCGGGCGCCGATCCGGAGAGCTATTTCATGCTTTCCAGCGACTGGCAGGCGGCCGGTTCGCTAGGGCGGGTGCTGCTGCGCTGTCGCAATACACTGGCGGGGCGTGTGCTGATCGGCCCGGCCTTTGCCATTGCGCAGACTGCGGCCGGCGCGGGGCGCAAGGTGCGCGATGGCGATCTGCGCGACCTGCCGATGTGGCTTGCGCACCTGCTGGCGCTGGCCGCGTTGCTGGCGTGGCTCGACCGCATTTGCGGCATAGCGCCGTGGCTGATGCTGGGCGGCGTGGCCTATCCGGCGCTGTCGCTGTCGGCGGTACGCTCCTTCCAGGAGCACCGCGCTCATGCCTTGCCGGCATGCCGCAGCGTGATCAACGAGGCCGCGTGGCCATGGCGCTTGCTCTTTCTCAATAACAACTATCACCTGGTCCACCATGATCTGCCCGCGGTGCCCTGGTTCGCGCTGGGGCGTATCTATCGCCGCCGCGTGGCCGACTACCAGCGGCGCAGCGGCGGCTTCGTGGTACATGGCTATGGCGAATGGCTGGCGCGCTTCGCGCTGCGTCCGGCCGCGCCCGTGGTGCATCCGCTGTTTCACGGTCCTGTACGTGACGCGGTGCCCGTTGCAACAGGAAGCGGGCAGGCCAGCAACGATGCCCGTGCGCAACTGGCGGGGTGAACGTGGAAGACCAGCCGACGACCGAACGCAAGCACTGGGTGGCCGCGCTACCCATGTATAACCTGACACCCGCGCTGCATACGGACTGGCTGGCGTTGATCGCGCGCGTGGCCGACCTGCTCGCGCGGCAACGCGACCCGCTCCAGCTGAGCGTCGTCGAACCCGCCGGGACGGTGGAGGCGCTGCACGACTTCTGGCGCCGGCCGGACCTGCTGCTCTCGCAAACCTGCGGCTATCCGCTGGTGCAGGGCCTGCGGCGCCATGTGCGCATCATTGGCACGCCTCGGTTCAATGCGCCGGGCTGCGAGGGCGCCAGCTATACCAGCGCCATCGTGGTGCGCGCCAATGACGGGCCCGCCACGCTCGCCGCGTGCCGCGGATTGCGCGCGGCCTACAACGATGAGGGCTCGCACAGCGGCATGAATGCGCTGCGCTACGCGGTGGCACCGCTGGCGCGGGGCGGCCGCTTCTTCTCCGCCACGGTGCGCACCGGCTCGCATCTGGCATCGCTTGACGCCGTGGCCAACGGCGCGGCGGATGTCGCCGCTATCGATTGCGTCACGCTGGCGTTCGCGCGCGATCACCTGCCCGAGCGTCTTGTCGCGCTGCGCCAGATTGGCCGCACCGAGGCCGCCCCCGGGCTGCCGCTGGTGTCTTCGCGCCACGCCGCCCCGGCGCTTAGCGCGCGCGTTGGCGCGGCGCTGGCCCAGGTGCTTTCCGGCGAGCCGGCACTGGCGTGCCGCTTGCGCTTGCGGGGCATCGCGCGGACCGGACTGGCGCACTACGAGCCGGTGGCCCTGATGGCCCGCGCCGCGGTGGCGGCCGGCTACGCGCGGCTGGTCTGAGCGCGGCGCAACGCTGCCTGATGCGCGTCGCGCACGCAGCCGCGTTTGCCAGCGCGCGCCGCGGGTCAGTCGCGGGTCAGTCGCGGGTGAACGACACCGGGACGCTGTACGCGTACAGCGGGATACCCGCAAACGCCGCGCGTGCGCGCGCGGCGGGATCGCGCCGTGCCTCCCATGACTTGCCCAGCATCGCGGTGGTGCGCGCCGAGCCGTCGTAAGGCGCCCAGCCCGCCACCACGCCGCTGCCCGGCTTGCCGGTGCGTGCGAACTGCGCCCAGATTGCCCCCATGCGGTCGCGCACCTCCAGCTGGTCGGCGCTGTCTTGCACCAGAGGCCTCGCCGCGTCCAGCGTGCCGAAGATGAACGGCACCTCCGACGTATGCGCAGCCCCCAGGACGCCGCCGCGCGCCGGCGATCGCCAGTCGAATTCGTAGGCATAGACCGGCGCGCCATTCTGCGCGGCCTTGCGCTCGGCCACGGCCAGCGTCGGCAGCCGGTAGTTGTAGTCGCCGGCAATGCGGATCAGCAGTTCGCTGGGCGTGGCCATGCCGTCGAGTTCGCGGTAGGCATCGATCAGCCGAGCGGTGCCGGCGTCGTCGAGCTTCAGGAAGCGCTGGATGCGCTGGCGCGCCTGGCCGGCGCTCAACGAGAAATTGCGCGGGTCGGCGGCGAGGAAGAAGGTAGCCTCCTGCGCGGCATTGCCGATCAGGACCGGAACGTCCGCCGACAGCGGGGATGCCACCGGGTCGAACGGATCGTCGACGAACACCTTGCCGTCCAGCGTGGGCCGGAACTCGCTGACGCCGCCGGCGGCGCCGGACACCTTGGCGAATGCGGCCACCAGTTGCTCCACCGGCAGCTGGCGCAGGCGGCCCGCGTTGGCGGCGGTCAAGCCGAACTCACGCAGGAACGCATGCGCGGCGCGTGCCGCCGCATCCGGCCCTGCCAGCTTCCAGGCGCCGGAGCCGCTCTGCACGATGGCCCGCTGGATGTAGCCGCGCGCGGCGGGCAGCCCCAGCAGCGCCGTGACCTTGGCCGCGCCGCCCGACTGGCCGAACACCGTGATGTTGGCCGGGTCGCCGCCAAACGACTCGGCATTGGCCTTGATCCACTTCAGCGCGGCAAGCTGGTCGAGCGTGCCGAGGTTTCCCGATTCGGCGGACAACTGCTCGGGGTGCTCGCCGGTGAACAGCCCGCCCAATACGTTGAGGCGATGGTTGACGGACACTACCACCACGTCCTGCGATGTCGCCAGATAGCTGCCGTCGAAGCCCGCCGACGTGCCGGCGCCGATGGCGAATGCCCCGCCGTGCAGCCACACCAGCACGGGGCGGCGCTGATTGTCACGCAGCGCGGGCGTGAACACCGACAACGACAGGCAGTCCTCGCTCGCCGGAATGCCCGACCAGTACCAGGCGAACTCGACCGGGCTGCCGACTTGCGGCTGCGGCGCGGAAGCACCGCCTTCCAGGGCATCGCGAACGCCTGCCCACGGTTGCCGCGCGACGGGCGGGCGGAAGCGGTTGTCGCCAGCGGTTGTCGCGGCATAGGGCACGCCCTTGAAAGCGAACGCGCCGCGCGCACGCGTGCCGCGCAGGCGGCCCAATGTGGTATCGACGATCGGCTCGGCGGTGCCCGATACCGTGGCGCATGCCGACAGCGCGCCCAATGCGGCAAGGCTGGCCCCGGCGCGCGCGGTGTTGAGCAGGAAGATGCGCCGGGAGGTGCGCTGGGAAGTGCGCCGGGAAGTGCGAGAAGAGGTACGAGAAGCGTTGGGAGAGAAGGGCGGGACGGCGAGAGTCAAGGTGGATTCCAGTGAGCGCCATGGCGGGCAGGTCGGCTTACGCGGACCCCGCACGGCAATAGGCGATGATCCTAGCCCCGCCCCAATGCTTTGCATACGAAGGTTCGCTCATATGGGTATTTGCCGACGTGCGAAGGCCCGGCCGGGGCGCGACATAGTCTCGCGCGCGCGTTGGCGCAAGGATGGATTGCGTCTATCCATAGCCATTGTCACAACATAAGCAAGCGCGAAATTCTTCGTTCCGATGTGCCGCCGCGGCCGACTATGCTGCGCGCTGGCTTTGAGCGAAGTCCGGCGCTCGCTCCCTGCCTTCGGGCAGGGGAGATGTATCTATCCAGGGGAAGTTCCCGATGGTCGTCGTTTGTCGAGTGCGCTGCGGCACCCCGCCGCGAGGGCTGAATCCAGATATTCCCACTCCACGAACAACGGCATGCCTGCAGACAACCAGAATTCACATCAGGCGAGCGTGCGGCTCGCTGTCGACGTTGGCGGCACCTTTACCGATACCGTCCTGCTGGCCGGCACGCGCCGCTACACCAGCAAAGTCCTGACAACGCCGGCCGCGCCCGAGAACGGCGTGATCCACGGCGTACAGGACCTCCTGGCCAGCGCCGGGCTCTCGCTGGCTCAAGTCGACCTCTTTATCCTCGGCACCACCCTTGCCACCAATGCGCTGATCGAACGCAAGGGCGCGCGTACCGCGCTGATCACCACGGCGGGATTCCGCGATCTGGTCGAGATCGGCTGGGAGGATCGTTTCGCGCAGTACGACATCTTCCTCGACAAGCCAGCACCGCTGGTGCCGCGCTACCTGCGCTTTGGCGTACCGGAGCGCGTCGACGGCCGCGGCAACACGCCGCTGTCCCTCGACGAGGAGGCCGTGGCCGCGCTGGTGCCGCAGTTCGAGGCGCAGGGCGTGGAAAGCGTGGCCGTCGCCTTCCTGCACAGCTATGTGAATCCCGCGCACGAGCAGCGGGTGCGCGCCATCCTGGGCGAGCTGGCACCGCATCTGTGGGTCTCGCTGTCTTCCGACGTGTGCCCGGAGATCCGGGAGTACGAACGTTTGTCCACCACCAGCGCCAATGCCTACGTCCAGCCGCTGGTGGCGGGCTATCTCGGACGCCTGCGCGAGCGCGTCGCGGCGTTGGGCCTGCGCAGTCCGCTCTTCCTGATGACATCGGGCGGCGCCATTACCAATATCGAAGCGGGCATCGCGCAGCCGGTGCGGCTGGTCGAATCCGGTCCCGCCGGGGGCGCCATCCTGTCGCGCCGGGTGGCGGAGCAGGGTGGCATCGGGCGCGCGCTGTCCTTCGACATGGGTGGCACGACCGCCAAGATCTGCTTTATCGACGACTACCAGCCGCAGATCTCGCGTAGTTTCGAATTCGGCCGCATGCACCGGCACCTCAAGGGATCGGGCTTGCCGATCCGCATCCCGGTGATCGAGATGGTGGAGATCGGCGCGGGTGGCGGATCGATCGCCCGCATCGACGCGCTGGGCCGCGTGCAGGTTGGCCCGGATAGTGCCGGTTCCGAGCCCGGCCCGGCCAGCTATGGCTTGGGTGGCAGCGCCGCCACGGTGACCGACGCCAACTGCGTGCTGGGCCTGCTGGATCCGCAGCGCTTTGCCGTGGGCAAGGTGGAGCTGCAGCCGGAGCTCGCGCGTGTTGCGCTTGGCACCGATATCGCGCATGGACTGGGTACGACACCGGAGTTCGCCGCGCTGGCGGTGACCGAGATCGTGACGGAGAACATGGCGAACGCTGCCCGCGTCCATGCCACAGAGCTCGGCAAGACGGTGGAGGACTACACCCTGATCGCGTTTGGCGGCGCCGCGCCATTGCATGCGGCGGCACTGGCCAGGCGGCTCGGCATCCACCGCGTGATCGTTCCCCAATCCGCCGGGGTAGGGTCGGCGCTGGGTTTCCTGTGGGCACCGATTGCCTATCAGGCGGTGCGCAGCTTTTATCAACGCCTTGACGCCTTCGACGCAGCGGCAGTCAATGCCGTGCTCGGGCAGTTGGCGGCCAGCGCGCGGGATATCGTCAGCCAGGCCGCACCCGGCCAGGCGTTGGGCGAACAGCGCCTGGCGTACATGCGCTATGCAGGCCAGGGGCACGAAATTCCCGTGCCCCTGCATGCACAGGTTCTGCGCGCGGCAGATGCGGCGGCGCTGGGCGAGAGCTTCGAGCGTGCCTATGCCGCCCTGTACGGCCGCACCTTGCCCGGCAACCCGGTCGAGATTATCAGCTGGTCGATCAATGTGAGTACCGCGCAGCCGGCGATTGCACGCGCGGGGCAGAGCGTGGCGGCGGGCGCCGCGGCGGTGGCCAGCGGTGGCCAGCGGATCCTGTTCGACGGCGAGCACGGTGCGGGGCGCGAAGTACCGGTGTACGAACGTGCCGCGTTGTCCGGCGGCTCGCCGATACACGGCCCCGCGCTGGTGGTGGAGGACGAAACCACGACCGTGGTGCCGGCTGGCTTTGCCTTCTCGCTGGATCCGGATGGCCATCTGGTGCTCGCGGCGTCGATACCCGTCCCGGCCCAAGCGGGCCTTACCGATCTTGTGGAGGTGGCGCAATGAGCCCGGCCAATCCCGTAGTCACCCATGCCGCGCTGCGCGGCACCATCCACGCCCAGTTGATGTGGAACCGGCTGCTGTCGGTCGTGGAGGAGCAGGCGCAGACCCTGATCCGCACGGCCTTTGGCACCTCCACGCGCGAAGCCGGGGATCTATCCGCCGGGGTGTTCCTGCCCGATGGCCGCATGATCGCGCAGGCGGTCACCGGCACGCCGGGGCACGTCAACTCGATGGCCGAATCGGTCAAGCACTTCCTGTTGGCATTTCCCGCCGCAACCATGGCCGAGGGCGATGTCTACCTTACCAACGATCCATGGAAGGGCACCGGCCACCTGTTCGACATGACCATGGTCACGCCGGTGGTGCGCGCGGGCCAGGTGGTGGCGCTGTTCGCCTCGACCCTGCACGTGGTCGATATCGGCGGTATCGGTGCGGGTCCGGATGGCACTCAGGTCTATCACGAAGGCCTGTTCCTGCCGATCCTGAAGCTGTTCGACGCCGGCCAGCCCAATGAAGCCGTGTTCGACATCGTGCGCGCCAACGTGCGCGAGCCGGTGCAGGTGATCGGCGACCTGCATGCGCTGGTTGCCTGCAACGAGATCGGCGGGCGCCGCTTGCGGACCATGATGGATGAGTTCGGACTCGGCGACCTGCATGCGGTGGGCGAGTACATCATCCGCCAGGCCGGCCAGGCCATGACCGCCGCGATCGCCGCATGGCCCCACGGCACCTGGCACAACAGCATGACCATCGACGGCTATGAAACGCCGATCACCCTGCAGGCCAGCCTGACCATTTCGCCGGACGGCATCGACGTGGACTTCACCGGCTCGTCGCCGGTGGTGGCGCGCGGCATCAATGTGCCCAAGGCCTACACCGACGCCTATACCTCGTTCGGCATCCGTTGCCTGATCGGCGCTGATATTCCCAACAACGCCGGCTCGCTGGCCCCCGTGCGCGTGCATGCGCCCGAGGGTTCGATCCTGAACGCGCCGTTTCCTTGCGCCGTGACCGCGCGCCACATCATCGGCCAGATGCTGCCGGACGTTGTGTTTGGCTGCCTGCGCCAGGCGCGCGCTGGCGTGGTGCCGGCCGAAGGTTCGTCGAGTCTGTGGAATATCCAGCTCTCGGGCGGCCAGCCGCTGGCCGGCGCTGGCGCAGGCGAGCTGCTGCAAGGCCGGCGCTTCGYCATCACCAGTTTCTCCACTGGCGGCACCGGCGCGCGTCCAGGCAAGGACGGGCTGTCCACCACGTCTTTCCCCAGCGGGGTGCGCAATGTGTCGGTGGAAATCCTGGAAACGGTGAGCCCGCTGGTGTTCTGGCGCAAAGAGTACCGTCCGGATTCGGGAGGCGCCGGGCAGCAGCGCGGCGGCCTGGGGCAGGTCATCGAGGTGGCCAACGCCGAAGGCGCGCCCATGGTGCTGGCTGCCGCGTGGGATCGCCTGCTGTTTCCGGCGCGGGGCGCCGATGGCGGCCTGGCTGGCGCGCCCGGCCGGGTCTCGCTTGCCTCTGGCCAGGCCCTGAGGGGAAAGGGCCGGCAACTGGTGCCGGGTGGCGAGCGCCTGGTGGTGGAAACGCCAGGCGGCGGTGGCATCGGCAACCCCGCGGCGCGCGATTCGGAGAAACTGGCGGCGGATCTGCGCAACGGCCTGGTCAGCGCCGCGCAGGCGAGCGCCAGCTACGGCTTGGATGCCGCGCCGGGCAATGCCGCATTGGCATGAAGGATTTGCCTCACCTCCCTACACCGGCTCGCGGCGCTGCCGCCGGCCCGGCGGTGCCCGGCACCGCCATCCATCCGCATTTTCATCAGGATTTCCCACTCATGTCTTCAAAGCCTTCGTTGCCCAAACTGCATGAACGCTTGCTGTCCGGTGTGTTGTCGGCAGTGCTGGTTGTCTCGCTAGGCATTGCCGCGCTGCCGATACCGGTCGCGCACGCCGCGCCCGCGCCAGCTCACGGTGGCACRCTCAACCTCTTGCTCAACTACGAGCCGCCCACGCTGGTGTCGCTTGCCAACGTGGCCACGCCCGCACTCAGCGTCAGTGCCAAGGTGACGGAAGGCCTGCTGGAATACAACTACGACCTGACCCCGCGCCCGCAACTGGCCACCTCGTGGAGCATCAGCCCGGACGGCAAGCAGTACACCTTCCATCTGCGCAAGGGCGTCAAGTGGCACGACGGCAAGGACTTCAGCTCGGCCGATGTCGCGTTCTCTATCCTGCTGCTCAAGAAGGTCCACCCGCGCGGCAGCAGCACCTTCGCCAACGTGACGGAGGTGAAAACCCCCGATCCCTACACCGCGATCATCGTGCTGTCCAGGCCCGCGCCTTACCTGATCAAGGCGCTGGTGGCCACCGAATCACCGATCGTGCCCAAGCATATCTACGAGAACACGGACGCCATCGGCAATCCCAACAACAATGCCCCGATCGGCACCGGCCCCTTCCGTTTCAAGGAATGGGTGCGCGGCAGCCACATCGTCTATGAGCGCAACCCGGACTATTGGGACAAGCCCAAGCCCTATGTGGACCGCATCGTGGTGAAGTTCATCCCCGATCCGGCCGCGCGCGCCATTGCCTTCGAGACCGGCGCGGTGGACCTGGGCTACCGCACACCGGTACCGCTGTCCGATCTGGCGCGGCTGAAGAAGGTGCCCAAGCTGATGTTCGAGACGAAGGGCAACAGCTACTCCTTCAATGTGACGCGACTGGAGTTCAATCTCGACAATCCGTACTTCAAGAACCTGAAAGTGCGCCAGGCGGTGGCACAGGCCGTCAACCGAGATGTGGTGCTGAACACGGTCTACTACGGCTACGGCACCCGAACCGCATCGCCGATCGCTCCCGGCCTGAGCGCGTTCCACGACAATACGCCCACGCCTTACCCATTCGACACGAAAGCGGCCGACAAGCTGCTGGATGAGGCCGGCTATCCACGCAAAGGCGGCGCTCCGCGCTTTCGCGTCACGCTGGATTACAACCCCATCAGCGAGGACAGCAAGCGCCTGGCCGACTACCTGCGCTCGGCGCTGGGCAAGGTCGGCATCGACGTGACCATCCGCTCGCAAGACCTGCCGGCCTTCGTCAAGCGCATCTATACCGAACGCGACTACGATTTCACTGTCAATGGCGCGAGCAACCTGTTCGATCCCACCGTCGGCGTGCAGCGTTTGTATTGGTCCAAGAACTTCAAGAAGGGCGTGCCGTTCTCCA
Source organism: Cupriavidus sp. 05L411 (assembly GCF_056398045.1). NCBI lineage: Bacteria > Pseudomonadati > Pseudomonadota > Betaproteobacteria > Burkholderiales > Burkholderiaceae > Cupriavidus > Cupriavidus sp. 05L411. The sequence continues at coordinate 29,326 of NZ_JBFTOQ010000048.1, forward strand.
ACGCAACCCACTACAGCAATCCAGAGGTGGACCGGTTGCTGGAGGACGCCACTTCCGAGATCGACCCCGCCAGGCGGGTGGCGCAGTTCAAGCAGTTCCAGCAGATCGTCGGCAAGGAGGTGCCCGATCTGAACCTCGTGTCGCCGCAGTTCATCACCATCGCCAACACGCGGGTACATGACCATTCGCTGACCGCCGACGGGGTCGAGTCCAACCTCGCCAACGTCTACCTGGACAAATAGTCCGGCCGACCGGGCGCCACACCATGCCAACCTTGCTACGAATCGGATCGGCGCTGCGGCGCACGCTATGGCGCGCGCTGCCCACCGCCCTGGGCGTGATCGTCTTCAACTTCCTGCTGCTGCAGCTGGTGCCCGGCGATGCCGCCGACGTGCTCGCGGGTGAGTCCGGCTCGGCCACCGAGCAGACCATGGCGTTGATACGGGCCCGTTTTGGCCTGGACCAGCCGGTGCTGCACCAGTTGCTGGCCTACCTGGGCCACCTGGCGCGCTTCGACCTGGGTTTCTCGCCGCGCTACAACATGCCGGTGGCGGACCTGATCCTGGTGCGCCTGCCCAATACGCTGCTGCTGACGGGCGCCGCGCTGTGCATCGCGCTGGTGCTCGGCGTGGCTTGCGGCGCTGCCATGGCCGCGCGCGTGGGCACCTGGGTGGACCGCGCGCTCTCGCTCGCGGCGCTGCTGCTGTACTCGGTGCCAGGCTTCTGGATCGGGTTGATGGCAATCGTGCTGTTCTCGGTCCATCTGGGCTGGCTGCCCAGCGAAGGCACCGGCACCATCGGCGCGGAGCTGGGCGGGTGGGCGCGGCTTGGCGACGTGGCCAGCCACCTGGTGCTGCCGGCACTGGCAATGTCGACGTTCTTCATCGCCATCTACGCGCGCCTGACGCGCGCCGCCATGCTCGAGGTACAGCGCCAGGACTTCGTGCGCACCGCTGCTGCCAAAGGGCTGCATCCGCTGCGGGTATCCGTGCGCCACGTGCTGCGCAATGCGCTGCTGCCGATCACGACGGTGGCCGGCATGCACTTTGGCGCCTTGTTGGGCGGCACGGTGGTGATCGAGACGGTATTCAGCTGGCCCGGGCTGGGCCGCTTGGCGCTGGAGGCGGTGATGGCGCGGGATTTCAGCGTGCTGCTCGGCGTGCTGTTGCTGTCGTCCTTCCTGGTGGTGCTTGCCAATGTGCTGGTCGACCTCTTGCAAGCATGGCTGGACCCGCGCATCAAGAATGCCTGACGCACCAAGCACGGCATGGCGGGATCGCCGATCAACCGAATCGCGGAGCGCCATACAAGGCGCGTATTGATATGAGTTCCATGTCTTCCTCCGGGCCGGCCGGCGCGGCTGGCACCGCCAACACCACCTCCGTGGACGTATCGCAGGCGGGCACTGCGCGCATGCGCGCGCTGCGCATTTTCCTGCGCAACCCGGCCGCGCTGGGCGGCGTACTGGTGCTGCTGACGATGGTGTCAATGGCCGCGCTCGCCGGCGTGCTGTTTCCCGGCGATCCGCTTGACATGGTGGGCCAGCCCTTCCTGTGGCCCGGCGCAGATCCCGCCTTCCCGTTCGGCACCGACTCGCTCGGCCGCGATGTGCTGGCCGGCATCGTGCACGGGGCGCGCGTGTCGCTGCTGGTGGGGCTGGCGGCGGCGTCGCTGAGCCTGTTGATTGGCATGCTGGTGGGCGCCGTGGCAGGCTACTTCGGGCACGCGGCCGACGCCGTGCTGAGCCGGCTGATCGAGCTGGTGCAGACGGTGCCGAGCTTCTTGCTGGTGATCGTGATCGTGGCCATCGGCAGTCCGTCTGTCACCACCATTGCGCTGGCGATCGGGCTGGCCTCCTGGCCCACGGTGGCGCGCCTGGTGCGCGCCGAGTTTCGTACCCTGCGGGAGGCGGATTTCGTGCTGGCCGCGCGCAGCGTGGGCTACCGCAGCAGCCGCATCATCGTTGCCGAGATCCTGCCCAATGCGCTGCCACCGGTGATCGTCACCACCTCGGTCATGGTGGCCAGCGCCATCCTGATCGAATCGGCACTCTCATTCCTGGGCATGGGAGATCCCAATGTCGTGAGCTGGGGCAGCATGATCGGCGCCGGCCGCGAGGTGCTGCGCAGCGCCTGGTACCTGAGCGCGCTGCCGGGGACCGCCATCATCCTGACCGTGCTGGCGCTGAACCTGGTGGGCGATGCACTCAACGATGCGCTCAACCCTCGCCTGCGGCATGACTGAGATATGACTGTGACCGATGCCAGAAAGGCCGGCCGTGGCCTTGCCGCCGTGCATGCGGGCGCACTAGGGGAGAGCGCATGAGCGCACTGTTGGAAGTCGAGCAACTGGAGATCCGCTTCGGTACCCAGCCCGTGGTGCATGACCTGAGCTTTGCCATCGAAGCCGGGCAGACCCTCGCGCTGGTGGGCGAGTCGGGCTGCGGCAAATCGGCCACCGCGCTGGCACTGATGCAGCTATTGCCAGCTCCTGGGCGAATCAGCGGGGGAAGCATCCGCTTTGCCGGGCAGTCTTTGCTGGGCTTGCCGCCACCGGCGCTGCGCGACCTGCGGGGGCGCGCCATGTCGATGATTTTCCAGGAACCGATGAGTTCGCTCAATCCGGTGATGCCGGTGGGCCACCAGATTGCCGAAGTGCTGCGCCGGCACCAGGGCTTGTCGCGCCGCGCCGCGCGCGCGCAGGCCATCGAGCTGCTGGACCTGGTGCGCATTCCCGCCCCGGCGCAGCGTGTGGATGCCTATGCGCACAATCTGTCGGGCGGCCAGCGCCAGCGCGTGATGATCGCCATGGCGATCGCCTGCAAGCCGCAGCTGCTGATTGCCGACGAGCCCACTACCGCGCTCGATGTGACCATCCAGGCCGAGGTACTGGCCCTGCTGGATACGCTGCGGCGCGAATTGTCGATGGCGTTGCTGCTGATCACCCATGATCTCGGCCTGGTGGAGCAATGGGCCGACCGCGTGGTGGTGATGTACGCCGGTCGAAAGATGGAAGAGGCGCAGGCGGGCGAGCTGTTCGCAGCCCCGGCCCACCCATACACGCGCGGCCTGCTCGACGCCTCGCTGCGGCTGGATCAGGGCAGGTTCTATCGCGACACCCGGCTTGCCGAGATTCCCGGCAGCGTGGAGTCCGCGCGGCAGGCTGTCGGCTGCCCCTTCGCGCCGCGCTGCGCGCAGGCGCAGGCGCAGTGCCTGGTACGGCCGCCAAGGCCAGAACCGCTGCGCACAGCGGTATACGAACAGTGCAGCGTTGCGCCGCCGGGCGCAACGCTGCACCACGTGGCCTGCGGGCCCGCTCACCGCGGTGCCGCACCAGGCTATGCTCAGAGCGAGAAACAGGATACTCATGCCGCTGTTGTCAGTCATTGATCTGCATACCCGCTACGCCACCCGCGCGGGCGTTACCCATGCGGTAAGGGGTGTGTCCTTTGACATTGCCGCAGGCGAAACCGTGGGGCTGGTAGGCGAGTCCGGCTGCGGAAAATCGACCCTCGGAAAGACGCTGCTGCAACTGGTGCCCGCCACTTCCGGACGCGTGCTGCTCGACGGTGTGGACCTGGGCGCCTTGAAACCGGGGCCGCTACGCGCATTGCGTCCCCGCGTCCAGATGATCTTCCAGGACGCTTACGCGTCCCTCAACCCGCGCCGCAGCGTGCGCGACACGCTGGAGACGATACTGCGTGTGCATGGCGTGTCCAACGCGAGGGAGCGCTTGCGGCAGGTGGCGCTGATGATCGACCGGGTGGGCCTGCCGCTGTCGGCGCTGGGGCGCTATCCTCACGAGTTTTCCGGCGGCCAGCGCCAGCGCATCGGCATCGCGCGCGCCTTGCTGCTGCAGCCCGACCTGGTGGTCTGCGACGAGCCGGTTTCGGCGCTCGATGTGTCGATCCAGGCCCAGATCCTGAACCTGCTGGTTGACTTGAAGCGCGAGTTTGGCCTGGCCTACCTGTTCATTTCGCACGATCTCGCCGTGGTGCGCTATCTGGCTGACCGCGTCATGGTGATGCAGGCGGGGCAGATCGTCGAAAACGCGCCGCAGGAGCAGCTCTGGAATTCTCCGGTGCATCCCTACACGCGCGCACTGATTGCGGCCGAGCCCGCGCCTGCACGCCGGGCGCGCGCGGCCTAGCCAAGCCGGGCGGGGTTCCGGGCCCTACCTGGAGTCGCGCATATCCATATCCGAAACCCTTTCTTGTGATCGTCTGGGCGATCCAGCAAGATCCCCGCTTCCCCTTCACTTGCCTCGGTGCGTAGCCCGCATGAATTCCGTTTTCCGCTTCCCGTTTTTTCCCCAAATCGCAGCCGCCGCCTTGCTTTGCCTGGCGGCGGGCGCCGCCCATGGCGATGCCACGCTAGACAAGATCAAGCAGCGCGGCAGGATCAGCGTCGGCATCGACGGCGCCAGCCCGCCGTTTGGCTTCATGGACACAGCTACCGGCAAGGTTGGCGGCTACCAGACCGACCTGGCGAGCGATATCGCCAAGCGCCTGGGGGTGCAACTGGAGACCGTATCCGTTACCGCCAACACGCGCGTCCAGTTTCTCAATACCGGCAAGGTTGACCTGTTGATCGCCAATATCCAGTGGACACAGGAGCGCAGCGAGATCCTCTCTTTCGCGCCAACGCCCTATGACCTCATCGGTGGCGCCGCCATGGTGGCCAGATCGAGCGGCATCCATCGCTGGGAGGATTTGCGCGGCAAGATCGCGTGCGTATCGCAAGGCAGCAATTTCGCCAGGCCGCTGCAGGAAACCTACGGTGCCATCGTCAAGGGGCTGCGTGGCATTCCCGAATCGTTGCTGGCCCTGAAGGGCGGCTCCTGCGCTGCCTCCGTGCATATCCAGCCGGCGCTCTACCAGACGCTGCATGGCCAGGGCGCTGCCGAATGGAAGGACTATGAGCTTGCCACGCAGGACCAGCTGATCCCGTCACCCACTGTGGTCTGGATGCGGCGCGGCGAGACCGATACGCAGGCGTTCGTCGACCAGGCCATCCGCGACTGGCACCGCTCCGGCCTGCTGCTGCGGACCGCGCGCAAGTATGGCGTGCCGGATGCCTACATCAAGACCCGTAACCAGAAGGCGCAGCAGGGCGAATTCGACCATGCGCCCTTCGAGCAATCCAGGAAGTGACATTGCAGATGCTGAAGACCTTGCGTTCCCACTCCCACTCCCACTCCCATTCCCGTTTCCGTTTCCGTTTCCCCTCGCGTGGCGTGCGTGCCGCGCTGCTGGCCGGCCTTGCCCTGGTGGCCACTGCCGCGCATGCCGATGCCACGCTCGACAAGATCAGGCAGCGCGGCAAGCTCGTGGTCGGCGTGATCCTGTCCGGCCCGCCCTTTGGCACCATCGACCCGGCCACGCAAAAGCACATTGGCTATAACGTGGAGTTGTCCGAAGGCGTGGCCAGGGGCCTTGGCGTAACACTGGAGACCATCCAGGTGCAGCCTTCGAACCGCGTGCAGTTCCTCCAGCAGGGCAAGGTCGACATCCTGATCGCCAACATGCAATGGACGCAGGAGCGCAGCGAGATCCTGTCCTTCGTGCCCACGCCCTTTGAGGAGGTCGGTGGCGCGGCCATCGCCAGGAAGGGTAGCGGCATGGCCAGGTGGGAAGACACAAAAGGCAAGCCGGTCTGCGTTTCGCAGGGCAGCAACTTCACCAAGCCGTTGGCCGAGCAGTATGGCGCGCAGATCAAGGCCTTTCGCGGCCAGCCGGAGTCGCTGCTGGCGCTCAGGGGCGGCAATTGCGTGGCGGCGGTGCATGTGAGTCCGACGCTGCGCGACCTGGTGGAGAACAACGCCGACTGGAAGGACTACGAGATCGTTTCGCCACGCGACCTGATCCCGTCGCCATCGGTGATCTGGGTGCGCAAGGGCGAGACCGATACCCAGGCCGCCATCGACCGCATCGTGCAGGACTGGCATCGCACCGGCTGGCTGATTGCCGTAGAAAGAAAGAACGGCATGACGCCCACGCCGCTGCTGCGCCAGCTGCACGAGAAGTTTCGCAAGACTCCCGCCTGAGGCGACATGCACATGGCAGAGAATCGCTACAGCGCAGACAGCCTGCGCACCCAGGCCGAGACCATCCTGACTCTCGGTGCCGGTCTCTGCGCAGGCTCGGCAATGCCGCGTTCCCGGCCATTTCAGTGCAGCGCGCCCGCGCCTTCTCGGATGTCCTGCTCCACAGCTAGCGTGGTCGCCACGATTACGCGGACGCCGGCAATCAGCGTATCGAGCGCAAGGCTGGGAGCGCCCGGATGGCGGGCCGCCATTTCAGGCAGATAGGGTACGTGGACGAAGCCGCCGCGCAGGCTGGGCCGGCACTCGGCGATGTAATGCGATAGCCCATAGAAAATCGCGTTGCAGTTGTACGTGCCGGCGGTTTGCGACACCGAGGCGGGCACGCCATGTTGACGGAGCGCGCTGACAATGGCCTTGATCGGCAGGGTGGAGAAATAGGCCGCTGGCCCGTCGCTGACCACCGGTTCGTCGACAGGCTGGCGCCCTTCATTGTCGGGGATCCGTGCATCGACCACATTGATCGCGACGCGCTCTATCGAGATATCGCTGCGGCCGCCGGCCTGTCCGAGGCAAATGACCACGGTCGGATCAAGCTCCTCGATGGCGCGCTGCAGGACCTGGTTCACCTTACCGATCACACACGGCAGTTGACGGGCGACGATGCTTGCCCCATTGATGGACTCGCCGTCGAGCGCACGTGCCACTTCCCATGACGGATTGATTGTCTCGCCATCGAAGGGTTCGATGCCGGTGAGCAAAATCTTGGTCATTGCGGTCTCCAAACCTCGCTAGGTGGTAGATCCGCAAGGATAGACCTGCGGGTATGAATTCTTGAAATGGATAATCAATATCCGTAGTATTGGAATCATGAATTTAGCTTCCATCGACCTGAACCTGCTGGTGGCCTTCGAGGCAGTGTTCGAAACGCGTAACGTCACGCTAGCCGCGCAGCGTTTGCACAGAGCCCAGCCGTCGGTCAGCAACGCGCTGAGCCGCCTGCGCACGCTGTTTCAAGACGAACTGTTCATGCGGACCGCGGCCGGCATGGTGCCAACCGAACGGGCCATGGCCCTGATGCCGTCCATCGGCCACGCACTGACGCAGATCCGCGAGGTGCTGGACCAGGGCGCCGGCTTCGATCCCGCGACGGCTAGGGGCAAGCGCTTCACCATCGCCGCCAGCGACTATGCCGATATTGTGGTCGTGCCACATATATTGGCGCGGCTGCGTCGCCTGGCGCCGCACACCGACCTGCGCGTCGCCAAGCTCGATCGCGCTGCCATCTACAAGCAACTGGATGAAGGCGTGCTGGACATGGCCATCGGCGGCCACCTGGCGCCGCCAAAGCGCATGCTTGTCACCCATCTGTATGAGGAGCAATTCGTTTGCATCGCTGACCGCCGCCATCCGCGCCTGCGCCGGCACGCGCTGGATCTGCAGACCTTCATCGAGTTGCCGCATGCGCTGTTCGTGCCGAGCGATGACGGTTCCACCCGCGGCGTGATCGATGAGAACCTGGCCAGGCTGGGAGTCAGGCGACGCGTGGCGGCGACCTTCGCCCACATTATTGCGTTGCCCTATGCCGTGCAGAACACCGACCTCCTCGCAACGCTCGCGCGGCGAGCAGCGTTGCGATTGGCAGGCCGGCAGATCGCGCTGCATGCGCTGCCGCCGGAACTGGGCGAAAACGCGTTCAGCATAGACATGGTCTGCAGCCGCCGCGTGCTGGGTAATGCCGCGCTTGAGTGGCTACGCCGCATCGTCGGCGAAGCGGTGGGCGATATGGAGAGGAAGGACACGGTCTAGCTGCCGCGCATGCAGCGGTTAGCCAGGCTCGCATTCGTCCCGGCCTAGCCTTGGGGATTGTGCATTGTGGCCATTTCGGCTCTTGTTCTGGCGGCGCCTCACGGAGAAAAGTGAAGAAAGCGCTATCTCGATGTGGTCGGTTGGTAGGCCGTCTCCATCTGGGCTTGGGGGCGAGATGGCACACGTCGGAGGCAATGCACTTGCATTGATGTGGTAAGGCGATTGCATTACTATGCAGGGCATCCACCCCTTTGACAGGAGAGCCCCATGGCTGCCACCCTCGAAGTCGAATCCACGCTGACTGACCGCTATCAGACCACGGTGCCGGAAACCGTGCGCCGCGCCCTGCGGCTGGGCAAGCGCGACAAGATCCACTATACGATCCGCCCCGGCGGCGAGGTCGTGCTGACGCGCGCCGAAGCTTCCGAGGGAGACGATCCGGTGCTGGGCAACTTCCTGAGTTTCCTTGTCAGCGACATTGCCAGCCATCCGGAGCGCCTGCAGGCCGTCGATGCCGGTTTTGTGCGGCGCATCCAGTCGCTGGTCGGTGGCATCGAAGTTGATCTTGATGCCGCCCTTTCGGCAGACGATGAATGAGCGCGAGTCAGCCTGCGCCTTTGGTCATCAACGGTTGGACCGTTTTCGCCCATCCCTTGTTTCTCGCTCAACTTGAGGGGCTGACCCAACAAGTCGAAGCGCTTAAGCAAAGAGACCCAACCGGGTACGTGAAGAAGAACGCCAGCAAGCGGCTGGCGGCGATCACGAGGTTGGCGTTCGAGGGGATCGCGCAGGACCCGGCACGGCCGGAATACCGGCAGGGCGGCACTCTCGGCGACGATCACAAACATTGGTTCCGGGCCAAGTTCTTTCAACAGTACCGGCTGTTCTTCCGCTACCACGCGCAAAGCAAGGTAATCGTATTTGCCTGGGTCAACGACGAAGACACCAAGCGCGCCTTCGAGAGCAGTGACGACGCCTACCGCGTGTTGCGCAAGATGCTGGAAAGTGGCCACCCTCCGGACGACTGGAATCAGCTACTGGCCGAGGCGCGCGCAGAAGGTCTGCGCTTGCGGCGGATGGCTGCGGGAGCAGCGCAGGTGCAGCCTTGAATCGCCGGAAGGCTTGGCTTGTGAGGCGGGCTCAGCGCGAATCGATGGTGCCGCTCGGCGCTGGTGGTATGTCGTTGCGGGCCGCGGCCAAGGTTGCCGGCGGCGGTGCGCCGGTGATCTTGGGTACGCACTCCGTGTGGAACCAGGCGGCGGTGACGGGCTCGCCGGCCAGCATGCGCTTGATGGGCGGCACGACTTGCTCGCCGATCAGCATGCCGAGCAGCCCGATCAGCGCGACCACGGGCGGGGCGGGCGAGCGGACCTGCAGCAAGGCGTAGATGATGCCGACGAGGATGCCGGCGCCAAGCGAAACGATATAGAGCTTCATCGCATTTCCAGTGTTCTGTGTTCTGTGTTCAGTGATCAGTGTTCAGCGTGGGTTGCCGAGCTCGCGGCATGGCCAGACTCATGCCGTTTGCCCGGCGGCGCGGCGGGAGAGGTCTTCCCACGCCACCAGTACAAAGCCGCCGACCAGGCCGATATGCTCGAAAAAGGCGTTGGCCATCATGAACTGCTCGGCTGGCGGCGCCGCCCAGAAGCGGTTGGCCAGCAGGGTCGCCAGCAGCGTGAAGACCGCCAGCGCCAGCGCGCCGAGCCAGCGATAGATGCCACACAGGATCATCAGCGACGCGCCCAGCTCCAGCGCGATCACCGCGGCGGCCAGCGGCGCCGCCGGCGCGAGGCCGAAGTGCTGCATCTCGCCGATGGCGCCGGCGAAGTCCATGGCCTTGACCAGGCCACCTTGCAGGTAGGCGGCGCACAGCGCCAGCAATGCAAGCCAGCGCAGCCAGGACGGGAGCGGGACGGCGCCCGCCGCGCAAGGGTGGGTGGAGGCAGAAGGGCGCATCTTGGAGTCTCCCTGGCAGGATGCGTGGATCGGACGCGCGTCTCAGAAGGCCCAGCAGGAACAGCCGAGCGCGCCCCAGAATGTGCTTTCGTCCGACGCAGGCACGCCGGCCGTCCACGCGTTCGCATGGCCGTGGCCGTGCACGCCGCAGGCACTGGCGCAGGCGCACGCGGTGTTGAGCGCGAGCGCTTTGGCCTGCGGCCGTGGCTGGTAGCCGCCAGCGTGGCGCACCGGCGACCAGTCCGGCATGGCGGGCGGCAGCGCCGGCGCGAGCTTGTCAAAATCGCCGTCGCCATACACCACCTTGCCGCCCAGCACGGTCATCACCGAGGTGATGTCCTGGATATCGTCTCCGGGCACGCTGAAGTAGTCGGCGGAGAGCACCGCCAGGTCGGCCAGCTGGCCGGCCTTGATCTGGCCCTTCTTGCCTTCCTCGGAGGAGAACCAGGTGTTGGCTTCGGTCCACAGCCGCAGCGCCGTTTCGCGGTCGAGCAGGTTGGCTTGCGGATACATCGACAGCCCGCCCACCGTCTTGCCGGTCGTCAGCCAGTACAGCGACACCCACGGGTTGTATGAGGCCACGCGCGTGGCGTCGGTGCCGGCGCCGACCTTGACACCGCGCTCGAGCATGCGCTTGATCGGCGGCGTGGCCTCGGCCGCGCGCGCGCCGTAGCGCTCGACGAAATACTCGCCCTGGTAGGCCATGCGGTGTTGCACGGCGATGCCGCCGCCCAGCGCCGCGATGCGGTCGATGTTGCGGTCCGTGATGGTCTCGGCGTGGTCGAAGAACCAGTGCAGGCCGTCGAAGGGCACGTCCTTCGCCACCTTCTCGTAGACATCCAGCGCGCGCGAGATGGTCTCGTTGTAGGTGGCGTGCAGGCGCCAGGGCCAGCGGTTCTCCGCCAGCAGGCGGATCACCGGCTCCAGGTCGCCTTCCATCGACGGCGGCATGTCGGGCCGCTCGACGCGGAAGTCCTCGAAGTCGGCGGCGCTGTAGACCAGCATCTCGCCGGCGCCGTTGTGGCGATACAGGTCGTCGCCCTGGCCGGGCTTGATCTGCTTGGACCAGCCGCTGAAATCGCTGAGTTCGTCCTTGGGCTTCTGCGTGAACAGGTTGTAGGCCAGGCGCACCGTGAGCTGCCCGTCTTTGTGCAGCTCCTCGATGATGTGGTAGTCCTCGGGGTAGTTCTGGTAGCCGCCGCCAGCGTCGATGACGCCGGTCACGCCAAGACGGTTCACCTCGCGCATGAAGTGGCGCGTGGAGTTCTTCTGGTATTCGGGCGGCAGCTTGGGGCCCTTGGCCAGCGTGGCGTAGAGGATCGTGGCGTTTGGCTTGGCGAGCAGCAGGCCCGTGGGATTGCCGGCCTTGTCGTGCACGATCTCGCCGCCCGGCGGGTTCGGCGTGTCCTTGGTATAGCCCACGGCGCGCAGGGCGGCGCCGTTGAGGATGGCTCGGTCGTACAGGTGCAGGATGAACACAGGCGTATCCGGCGCCGCCGCATTCAGCTCCTCGATGGTCGGCAGGCGTTTTTCGGCGAACTGATGCTCGGTAAAGCCGCCGACCACGCGCACCCACTGCGGCGCGGGCGTGCGCGCCACCTGGTCCTTGAGCATGCGCATGGCATCGGCTAGCGAGCGCACGCCGTCCCAGCGCAGCTCCATGTTGTAGTTCAGCCCGCCGCGAATAATGTGCATGTGGCTGTCGATCAGCCCGGGAATCGCGCGGCGGCCTTGCAGGTCGACCACCTTGGTGGCGGCGCCGGCCAGTTGCATGATCTCGTGCCGGGTGCCGACGGCGATGAACTTGCCGTCGCTGATGGCCACGGCTTCGGCCTGCGGATTGGCGCGGTCGAGCGTTGCGAACTTGCCGTTGACGAGGATGAGCTCGGGCGTGCTGGTTTGGGTCATGGCGAAACTCCGGCTGGCGGCAGCCGCGCCGAGCGCGGCGGCGCCGGCGATGAACTGGCGGCGGGTCAGTGAGACGGAAGGCGAGGGGGACCGGGGGGCATCGGATGCAGACACGCCGTCCCGGCCTGTCTGCTGGTCGCGGGACGGCGTGTTCATCAGGCCGAGAGGAAGGCCAGCAGGTCGGCGTTGACCTTGTCGGCTTCCACCACGCACATGCCATGCGCGCCACCCGGGTAGACCTTCAGCGTGGCGTTCTTGACGATCTTGGCGCTGAGCTTGCCCGCATCGTCGATCGGCACGATCTGGTCGTCATCACCGTGCAGGATCAGCGTCGGCACATCGATCTTCTTCAGATCCTCGGTGTAGTCGACTTCCGAGAATTCCTTGATGCACAGGTACTGGCCCAGGATGCTGCCGGTCATGCCCTGCGCCCAGAACGCATCGATGGTGCCTTGCGAGACCTTGGCGCCGGGACGGTTGAAGCCGAAGAAGGGCACCGCCAGATCCTTGAAGAACTGCGAACGGTTTTCAGCCGTGTTCTTGCGGATGCCGTCGAACACGTCCATCGGCAGGCCGCCGGGGTTGGACGGGGTCTTGACCATGATGGGCGGCACCGCGCCGATCAGCACGGCCTTGGCCACGCGCCTGGTGCCGTGGCGGCCGATGTAGTGGGCCACCTCGCCACCGCCGGTGGAATGGCCAACCAGCGCCGCACCCTTCAGGTCCAGCGCTTCGATCACCGCTGCCAGGTCGTCGGCATAGGTGTCCATGTCGTTGCCCTTGGCGGGCTGGTCGGAGCGGCCATGGCCACGGCGGTCATGCGCGATCACGCGGAAGCCGTGCTGCACCAGGAACAGCATCTGCGCGTCCCAGGCGTCGGCATTCAACGGCCAGCCGTGCGAGAACACGACCGGGCGGCCGGTGCCCCAGTCCTTGTAGTAGATCCGGGTGCCATCCTTGGTGGTAACGGTGTTCATGCTGCGTGCTCCGGTATGGTGGGATGCGGCGTGGCCCTGCGGCTTGCCGGCGGCAACGGCGGCGGTGCTGCCCAGGGCCGCGAGGGCGGCGGCACCGGCCGTGCTGGCGCCGGAAACCAGCAGCTCGCGCCGCGCTGGGTTCTGGGCCATGCCTTGCTGATTGGATTGCGCGCTCATGCTTGTCTGCCCGAGAGATAAGGGTGGTGTTGGCGGCGAATCAGCGGGCCGGTACCGGCGCGAGCGACTCGTGCGGCGTGGCGGTACGTTGCTCGGCCTTGTGCACCATGGTGTAGGCATAGTCCACGCCCATGCCGTAGGCACCCGAGTGTTCCTTGACCAGTTTCATCACGGCGTCATAGCTGTCACGGTGCGCCCAGTCGCGCTGCCATTCGAGCAGCACCTGCTGCCAGGTCACCGGTACCACGCCGGCCTGCACCATGCGCTGCATGGCGTAGTCATGCGCTTCCTTGCTGGTGCCGCCGGAGGCATCGCCAACCATGTAGATCTCGTAGTCGCCTTCGAGCATCGCGCACAGGGCGAAGGTGGTGTTGCAGACTTCGGTCCACAGGCCGGCGACGACGACCTTCTTGCGGCCGTTGGCTTTCAGCGCGTCGCGCACCTTCTGGTCGTCCCACGAGTTCATCGAGGTGCGTTCCAGCGTCTTCTGGCCGGGGAATACGTCGAGCAGTTCGGGGTAGGTATAGCCCGAGAACGACTCGCTCTCCACCGTGGTGATGGTGGTGGGAATATTGAAGATCCTGGCCGCCTTGGCCAGCCCAACCACATTGTTCTTCATGGCCTGGCGATCCATCGACTGCACGCCGAAAGCCATTTGCGGCTGATGATCGATGAAGATCAGCTGGCTGTTCTGAGGGGTCAGCACTTCTAGCTTGGGATTGGTCATGATTCTCTCCTGAAGTTGGGTTGGCAGGATCGTGCCGGCATGGCGCGGCACAGGCCACGGACGGCCGATTCCTGGTCGGGTGCAGCGCGGGAGTGTGGCGGAGCTCTGCGCAAGCACCTCGAACGAAGGTTAAAGGGGCATGGTGCTCATCGCCATTGTCTCTTCGTATTAGTCAGCCGTTGTGGGGCGTAGATGGGCAGGGCGGGCTGCTGCTGGTCAGGCGCGGATCAACGCGCCCGCGTTCGGGAATCCCGTGGAATTCCCGTCCTTTGACGCAGATATGGCCAAGACCCGGAAAGGAGATGGGCGCAGCGCCGGGCCAAGCGCCGTTCCGCGCAGCGTCCGGGCCAGGAATATCTGCCGCCAGGTCAGCGCAAGGCTAGGCGCAGGGGCAGGGTGCGTCTATTGCCCTTTGGTATGAGGCGATCATACCGGCGAGCCCGGCCAGAAACTGGCCCGCCTCGGTGCGGAGATTACAGTGGGAGAGGGCGAAGATCAGTCACGTTGCGGCAATGCACTTGCGACTGCCTGTGCGCTTTGCTTCCAGCTCGACACCGTCATGCCAAAGTGCTTTCTGAACCAGAAAGCGAAAGCGCTGGGGCTTGAGAAGCCGAGCAGATCGGCGAGTTCGGCAAGGGAGCGATCGCTGTCGAGGATCTGGCGGGAGGCGAGTTCCGCTCGGACCGCCTGGAGCAGTGACAAAAAGCTTGTGCCTTCCGCAACGAGCCGGCGATGCAAAGTTCGGCGATCCACGCCAAGGTGCTTCGCCACCTGGTCCGACGTACACCTGCCCCCGGGCAACATGGCAATCACGACCTGCCGAACGGTGTGCGTCGCACTCTCCTCGGATCCAGACAGGGCCTGGTCGAGAAAGCGACGGACATAGGGCGTCATACGGTAGTCATTGGCCGGCATGGGCGCAGCGAGGTCCTTTGCCGCACAGACGATGCCATTGAAACTCGCATTGAATTCAACCACGGAGCCAAACAGCGCTTTGTGACACGTAGCACCGTGCGGTTGACGATGCTCGAAACAGATGCTTCGGGGCCGCCAGGTTGGCCCCAGTAGTTCCTGGATCGCGCGGTATAGCACGCCCACGGCCATTTCAATGGACTGCCGCACCGGGTACTTGCCGGTGACCAGGATCTCTTCGCGAATCAATACGGCATCGCCAAAGTCTTCGATGCTAGTCAGCAGCGCCGCATTGATCAGGCGCATATAGCGACACAGGTTGTCCAGTGCCTGCCTGGCATCGGGTGCTTCACGCATCACAAAACTGATCGGGCCCAGGTTGGCCAGCCGCCGGTCCATGGCCAGCCGCAAGCCGAAGTCTTCCACCCCTGCCATCGATGCGCTGTCCTCAAGCAGCTGGCGTACCGCCATGGAAGTGACCGGCATGTCGGGATCGAGAAGGCTTCGAGGACTCAATCCCACCTTGCGCAGCATCGCCTCAGGGTTGAGTCCATGGTGGCGCGCCAGTTCCATGTAGCCGGTAAGACTGGCGCTTCGGATCAAGGGCGTGTAGCCGGGCATGGGTGTGTCCCAATTTAGATATTGAATGTCCCAAATAATACATCGCATTTGGTCTTGCAGAGATAGTCTTTCGATGTGGATCTGATGTGGATCTGATCCCCGATGTCCGGCGGTGCGAGATCGATGGCACACAGCGTGGCTTCAGTCTTCAAGCCGGACCTCATGCGCAGACGCGAGCTGTTGACAGACCCGAGTCCCAGCACAAACTCAAATCGAAATCCATCATGACAACGTCCACTGTGCTTATCGTCCCCGGCCTGCGTGACCAGGTTGCCGACCATTGGCAGACATTACTGGCTGAGCAACTGCCCGGTGCACGCACAGTGCCGCCGATGGGGCGCGAGAACCTGGACTGTTCTCGCCGTGTCGCGGCAATTGAGCAGGCGGTGGCAGACATTGGCGGCCCTGTACTGCTGGTCGCCCACAGCGGTGGCTGCATCATGCTTGCCCACTGGGCCCTGACAACCGCACACGCAGCACGCATCAAGGGCGCATTGCTGGCATGTCCGCCTGACTTTGAACGCCCCATGCCGGAAGGCTACCCGACACTCTCCGCGATTAAGTCTAGTGGCTGGCTCCCGGTACCACGCCAGCGGCTTCCGTTTCCCAGCCTGGTCGCTACCAGCCAAGACGATCCGCTGGGCGATCTGCCCAGGGTGATCGAACTCGCGCAGGCCTGGGGCAGTGACACGGTGGACCTGGGCAAGGTCGGCCATCTGAACCCGGCATCTGGCTATGGGCCCTGGCCGATGGCCTCGCAGTTGATCGAGCGGCTTGACACAGGGCGCCGCTCTAGCCGTTCCGAGCCCACGTTGCAGCACTGACCGGGCAAGCATCAAGCATTGGCGGCAGCTCTCAACGCAAGAGCGGCCCGACCACCGCTACGCGCCGCATGTAGCGGGGCGTGCCCACCGCGACTTTGAGTCCCGCAAGACGACGGGCCCGTCCGTGGTGGTGATTTGAACAAAAAAACGAAGGAGACAAACCATGCATATCAAACCGCTGACGTGCGCCATCGGTGCCGAGCTTGTGAACGTGAACCTGGCAGACGCCGTGCACGACGATGGGCTGTTCGCCGAGATCAGGGCCGCGCTGCTCAAGCACAAGGTGCTGTTCCTGCGCGACCAGGACATCACGCGCGCCGAGCATGTGGGCTTCGCGCGCCGCTTCGGCGAGCTCGAGGACCACCCCGTGGTCGGCAGCGACCCGGATCACCCGGGCCTGGTGCGCATCTACAAATCGCCAGAGGCTCCCAACGACCGTTACGAGAACGGCTGGCACTGCGACGCCACCTGGCGCGAGACGCCGCCAATGGGCTGCGTGCTGCGCTGCGTGGAATGCCCGCCGGTGGGCGGCGACACCATGTGGGCCAACATGGCGCTGGCCTACGAGAAGCTGCCCGACCAGGTCAAGCTCCAGATCGCCGGCCTGCGTGCGCGGCACAGCATCGAAGCCACGTTCGGTGCGGCCATGCCGATTGAGAAACGCCTGGCACTCAAGGCCCAGTACCCGGATGCCGAACATCCCGTGGTGCGCACCCATCCCGAGACCGGCGAGAAGGTGCTGTTCGTCAACGGCTTCGCCACCCATTTTTCGAACTTCCACACGGCGGCCAACGTGCGCTACGGCCAGGACTTCACCCAAGGCGGATCGGCGCTGCTGCAGTACCTGATCGGCCAGGCCTTGATCCCCGAGTATCAGGTGCGCTGGCGCTGGAAGCCGAACAGCATCGCCATCTGGGACAACCGCTCGACGCAGCACTACGCCGTGATGGACTACCCGCCCTGCCATCGCAAGATGGAGCGCGCCGGCATCATCGGCGACAAGGTGTTCTGACTTGGTGTTCTGACCCTCACTCCCGCTAGCCCTATCCCTTTCTTCTTTCCCCCTGGAGACACGCCATGAACTTTCTCGATGGACACCTGTTCCCCGAAAACCAGCAACCACTCATCATCACGGCCGCGCCCTACGCGCCGTCCTATGTCCCCTCTGACTTTCCCGAGGACATCCCGGTGACGATGGAGGCGCAGATCCAGAAGGCCGTGGATTGCTACAACGCGGGTGCCACGGTGCTGCACCTGCACGTACGCGAACTCGATGGCCGCGGCTCCAAGCGGTTGTCCAAATTCAACGAGCTGGTCGCCGGCGTGCGCAAGGCCGTGCCCGAGATGATCATCCAGGTGGGTGGTTCGATCTCCTTCGCGCCAGAGACCGATGGCGCCGCCGCCAAGTGGCTCTCCGACGATACGCGCCACATGCTGGCCGATCTCGACCCCAAGCCCGACCAGGTCACCGTGACTGTGAACACCTCGCAGATGAATGTGCTGGAGCACTTCGATTACGAAGACCTGCGCGGCACGTCGATGGAAGATCCGGCCACCTTTCAGGCTTACAAGGAAATGACGGTGCCCTCGCAGCCAGGCTGGGTCGAGGAGCACATCCGCCGCCTGTCGGCTGCCGGCATCCAAAGCGCTTTCCAGTGCTACAACATCAACAGCTTCGAGTCGGTCGAGCGCCTGATGCGCAGGGGCATCTACAAAGGCCCGCTGGTCATGAACTGGGTGGCCATCAGCGGTGGCATGGACGCGCCCAACATCTACAACATGGCCAACATCGTGCGCGCCGTGCCCGATGGCGCAGTGCTGACGGTGGAAAGCTCCGTGCTCAACGTGCTGCCGATCAACATGATGGGCATCGCCATGGGCCTGCATGTGCGCTGCGGCATCGAGGACAACCTCTGGAACCAGCAGCGCTCCAGTAAATTCAGCACGGTCCAGCAGATCGAGCAACTGGTGCGCATTTCACATGAGTTCGGCCGCCCGATCGCCACCGCGCAGCAGGCGCGCGAGATTTCCAAGATCGGCGTGTTCTACGACACCGTGGAGGCGTCCCTGGCGGCCAACGGCTTCGCGCCCAACCGCATCGGCCGCCAGCAGGGCCACCTGCGCAAGGTCGCCTGAGCGCCGCCACGCCCTGGCTCACGACGACGAGGAGACCCATGATGAAGCAAGCAACCAGGTATGGCCGGCGCGCGACGCTTCTCGGGGTTGCCGTCGCCCTTCGCCCCTCGCCCCTCGCCCTTTACGCGTCTGCGCCTCTGGTCCGCCCACCAACCCCGTCGCCGGGCTGTCAGTGACCAACTGAGCCGGCGGCGCAAAGCCCCACAGAACATACATAGGAAGACAATCATGTCAAAAGCCATTCGCTTCTACGAAACCGGCGGCCCGGAAGTGCTGAAGTTCGAGGACGTCGAGGTCGGCGAGCCCGGCCCCGGCGAGGCTCGCGTGCGCCACAGCTACGTCGCGCTGAACTTCATCGATATCTATTTCCGCACCGGCCGCTACCCGCTGGCGCTGCCCAACGGGCTGGGCTCCGACGCGGTCGGTGTGGTCGAGGCCGTGGGTTCCGGCGTGACGGACATCCGCGTGGGTGACCGCGTCGGCTACCTGATCGGGCCGCAGGGCGCTTACTCCCAGGTGCGCGTGATGCCGGCCGCGGTGCTGATCCCGCTGCCCGATGGCATTTCCGAGCGCACCGCCGCCACGCTGATGATGAAGGGCATGACGGCGCAATACCTGTTCCGTCAGGTCTACCCGCTCCAGGGTGGCGAGACCATCCTCTACCACGCGGCTGCGGGTGGCGTGGGGCTGATCGCCTGCCAGTGGGCGCGGGCGATGGGCGTCACCATGATCGGAACCGTGAGTACCGATGAGAAGGCCGCGATCGCCAAGGCCAACGGCTGTGCGCACACCATCGTGACCTCGCGCGAGAACATCGTGCAGCGCGTCAAGGAGATCACCGACGGCAAGGGCGTTCCGGTGGTCTATGACTCAGTGGGCAAGGACACGTTGGAAGCCTCTCTGGACTGCCTGCAGCCGCGCGGTTCGCTGGTCAGCAACGGCACCTCGTCGGGAGCGGTGATCGTCGACTCCCAGATGCTGGCCGTGAAGGGATCGATCTGGTTCACGCGGCCCGCCATGATGCACTATATCCAGCCGCGCGCGCACATGCTGGACATGGCCAAGGAACTGTTCGACCACGTGCTGGCCGGGCGCATCGCGAGCGAGCCCCAGCAGACCTTTGCCCTGGCCGATGCCGCCGACGCGCATCGGGCGCTCGATTCGCGCAAGACAGTAGGCTCGACCATCCTGGTGCCCTGACAGGGCATTGTCACGTTGCCGAAGCACAAGCGGCAAGCAGCAAGGACGCATTGCTGGCGTGTCCGCCTGACTTTGAACGCACCATGCCGGAAGGCTGCCGGCAATGTCAGTTGCACGTAGCAGACTGTGCAAGCATCAGAGGTGGCTCTCAATGCAAGAGCCAACCCACTATGGAGACACGCATGAACCCGCACACCCCGCATTCCGGACCCGATGATCGCGATGACTATCTGGTCAGCCGGCCCCGAGCCTGGTTTGCCTTTGCCATGACCTTTGCGCTGATGCTGTTCGACTACATCGACCGGCAGGTCATTGTCTCGTTGTTTCCCCACTTGAAGGAGGCGTGGAGCTTGTCGGACAAGCAGCTTGGCGCACTGGTGTCGATCATCTCGATCGTTGTCGCACTGGGCGGCCTGCCCGTCGCTCTTCTGGCCGATCGGATGAGCCGGGTCAAGAGTGTCGCCGTGATGGCAACGGTATGGAGCGTAGCGACCATTTCATGCATGTTTACTCGCAACTACAGTCAGTTGTTTGCCGCACGCGCCATGGTCGGCGTTGGCGAAAGTGGCTATGGTTCCGTCGGTGCGGCACTGATTGCGAGCTTGTTCCCTAAGCGCATGCGCTCCATGTTGCTGGGAGCGTTCTTTGCCGCCGGCTCCATTGGCGCTGTCCTCGGCGTCATGCTGGGCGGCGTGATCGCCCAGCGCTGGGGCTGGCAGGCAGCGTTCGGTGTGGTGGGCTTCCCGGGCCTGGCAATCGCGCTGCTGTACCTGTTCGTGCCTGACTACAAGACCGTGGAACTGACATCCCGGCTGCACAAGGCGAAGGAATCACCATGGAACTTCATCAGGCACGTCGCAAGCGCGTTGTCTGACTCGCGTACGGTTTGGTGGACCTGCGTCGGCGCAGCGTTTCAGCTCATCGTGGTGTCTACCGTCTGGGCCTGGCTCCCCAGCTACTTCAACCGGTTCCACGGCGCAGCCCCGGATGTTGCCGCCAAGCAGGCGGCGCTGATCGTGTTGTGCGGCGCGCTGGGGGCCTTCGTATGGGGTCTCGTGGTGGACAGGGCGGCTGCGCGCCGGCCACGCAACAAGCCTCTCGCCGTGGCGTTCCTGTGCGTGGCGACCCTGCTGGTTTTTGTTGCGGCCTTTACTGTTACGATGCCGGCCGGCCAGCAGTTCCTGCTGATTGCGTTCGGCGGCTTCCTGATGACGTGTACGGTCGGGCCGGCGGCGGGTATTGTGCTCGACGTCGTTCACCCGGGCGTCCGTTCCACCGGCGCCGCACTACTGTCGCTCTTTCAGAACATGTTTGGCCTTGCGGTTGGGCCATTCGTCGGAGGGGCGATTTCAGATGCCCTTGGCCTGCAGACGGCCCTTGCGGTGATGCCGGCATTCGGCTTGGTCGCCGCTGCGTGTTTCCTTTTGGCGGCGCGCCAGTATGAATCGGATCTGCATCGGGCCGACAACCGCCTGCAGACTTACAACGAAGTACCGCTCGCATCTGCATCCGCGTGATGGGTTTTGGAAGCCGAGGCGGACGGAGTCGGATTCGGGTGGCTCAACGCGTCGAGCCGATCGCCCCGGTCGCGAGCGCCAGCGTGGCGGCGGCGGCCAGCGCGCCGCTGTACGCATCGGTCGACGCGTTCCATGCCAGCAGCAACTGGTTCTGCGCCAGGTTGGCATCGGTTACCGATCCCACGCCCTTGCTATACGCAGCAAAGGCCGCGTTGTAGGTGACCTGGGCGGCGTCGGCCAGCGCCTTGGCCGCGTCGTACGCCGCCAGGCTCGATTCGAGCGCGCTCTGGCTGATCACCACTTGCCGCACCGATTCTTCCTTGGCGCGCGTCAGCCGGGCCGATGCGCTGTCGACGTCATTGCGCGACTGCGCGACCACCGCCGAGCGCACCCCGCCGTCGTAGATGGGCACGGTAACGCCAAGGAATACGCTAGCGCCGTAGCGATAGCCGTTGAGGTTCAGCGTCGGCGGCTGCTGGCCGATTGGCGGAATCGCGGAGATGGACGATCCACCCGACGCATACGACGTGTACGCGGACAGGAACACCTTGGGCAGGAACGCCGCCTCGGCTGCCTTGACCTTGGCCTGGCTGGCGCGCTCGACCGCATAGGCGCTCAGCACGTCGGGCCGCTGCGCGATCGCGCTTTCGACGATCTGCTCGATGGAGCCGCGCAAGGCGGGCGACAAGGGCCGCACGGGCATTTCGGCGATGCGTGGTTTGGACAACGGCGAGATACCGATGGCCGTGAGCAGGGCCAGATACGCGTCGGTCTCGGCGCCCTGTGCTTGCACCATCGCAAGGTTGGTCTGCGCACGGTTCTGGGTGGCCTGCGCCACCTCCACGACCGTGCCGATGCCGCGCTGGTAGCGGGCYTTGGCGGCCGCGAGCACGGCWTCGGCGTTGGTCATGGCCTGCTGCACCGTGCCGCCGCGCGACCGGGCAGCCTGATAGCGGTAGAACGCCACGCTGACATCGTGCACGATGCGCTGGTGAACGGCCGTGAACGCAATATTGACGGCGATCGAAGTTTGCTCCGCGGCATCGACAATCCCTGCACGTTCACCGAAATCGAACAGCAGCCATTGCAGCGACAGTACCGACACCGCGCCGTGGGTGGATGTGTTCGTGCCAGCCGATCCCAGGGGCGTGCTGGTGGAAAGATGCCCGTTCTGGTAGCCGCCCATGGCCGCGGCCGAGATGTGCGGCAGGTAGCTGGCCTTGGCGATGCCCGCGGCCAGCGCCGCATTGCGTGCGTCGTTCCACGCGATGCGCGTCAGCGGGTTGGCGGACTCGGCCATGTCGATTAGTTCCGGCAGCGAGTACGCGTGCGCCGGATCGAGCGCGGGCGGCGGTGCAATCGACGCCAGCGCCGAATTGGCGGGCAGCGTGTAGTCGGAAGGCCCTGGCGCGGGTGCGGCCCTGGCCGCGGCGCCGGGCACGATGTCTCCGGATGCCGTGGTGGCGGGCTGCCACGGCCGATCGGCTTGCACAGGCGCGAGATTCAGCGACGACGTGGCACAACCGGCCAGCGTCGCAGCAATCAGCGATAGCGGAATCACCAGCGAATCACGTTTGCGCATGGATTGGGGAAGGGTGGGCCGCCTGCGCGGCGTCGGCAACGGAGGCGGCCAGGCGTTTGTCGATGAGGGCCAGCAAGGCGTCGCGGGCCGGGCCGTCGTGACCGGCGGCGTGGGCCTCAGTGGTGGCATTAGTGGCCTCAGTGGCGTGAGCGGGCGGCACTGGCTGCGGCGCCGTATCGTGGGTCCGCAGCGTGCGAAGCCGCCGCGCGAGGTCAGGGTCGCCCGGGTACCGCTCGGCGAACAGGAACGCCGGACCGGCAATCGCGTCGAGCGAGCGTAGGCGCCGCTGGCGGTCTTCGACCCACTCGGGTGCCGGGCCCACGGACGCCGGCTCATAGTGCGCGAGGATCAGGTCCTGCGCGATATCGCCCTGCAAGGCCAGCGCGGCCGTGGCATGCCCGCGCCGGTCGTCGGGCCGCCTGGCATGCGCCAGTTGCTGCCATTGCTCGACCAGCCGGCCCAGCGCCGCTTCGATGCGCGCGGCAATGCTGACCGGCCAGATGCGCGTGAACACCAGGTAGACCATCAGGTTGCCAAGCATGATGCCGATGACCCGGTCACGCGCGATGGTCAGGTCAAAGCCTGGGCCTGCGCCCTGGATGACACACAGGTAGAACGCGAACGCGATCTGGAAGCCTGCGTAGGCGATGCGCGCAGAGCCTTGCGCAACCCAGCCGGATATCCACGAGCCCGCGAAGACGAGCAACATGAGTCCGCCCACCGACGACAGCGAAGGCACGACATAGACGAGGGCGGCCGTGCCGATGAACGCGCCGGCCAGGCAGCCGGCCAGCCGCAGCGAAAGCTTCTCCACGGTCTCCGCGGCGGTCCCGAGCGACACGAGATAACACGTGATGAAGCAGGTATGAATGCCCGGCCAGTTGAGCTGCTGATAGAGCAGGTAGCAGAACATCGCCGCGCCGGTGGTCTTGAGCGCGTAGTGGATGTGGCCGCGATTGCTAAAGGCATCTGCGTCGAGGAAGCCGCCATGGCTGGCTGGCGGCATCGGGGCTGTCGCTGTATCGGTCGCCGTGTCCGCTTCAGGGGGCTCGGCAAAGCCGTTGATGGCCGAGTGCAGTTCCCTGGCAACCGCCGCCTGCGCCGGCGCAAGCTGGCTGGCGTCCGGTGGGCTCAGCCCGATTTCCACCGGATAGCCGCCCGCATCGAGCATGCGCGCCATCGCGTCAAGCGTGTCGGCGATCGGGTCGGCAACCGGGGCGGGCAGGGGTGCGCCCGGCTGCCGGCAGGCGACATCGACCGCCAGCAGGATCGCCATGGTTGACGCCGCGGCATGACGCAGCGCGGCTACGTCGCTGGCATTGGCCGAGCCTTCGATCCTTGCCAGCTTCAGCCAGCCCGCCACCGGTTGAACGCCGGCGTGCAAGGCTGCGTGCAGCGCGGCGCCGTCCGGTGGCGGATCGCGCAGGCAGGCCGCAGCCACGCGCAGGCAATGGGCCAGCCGGTCGCAGGCCAGCCGGCGCGGCGCCGCCCCCAGCACCAGGTTGACCGCCACGTTCACGCCAATCGGAATCGCCACCATCAGCCAGGCATAGAGCAGGGCGCGCGTGGCGATCTCACCGCCGGGCACCAGGCCGAGTTCGTCGAGCCCGAACCCGATGATCATGGCGATGATGGCGCCCACCGGGCGCAGCTTGCTGGCTGAGGTCAGGAAGAGCAGGGCGGCCGACAGCACGGCCATGCACGCCACCCGGCGCAGTGGATCATCGACACTGAAATCGGCCAGCAGCATCACGAGTCCGATGATGATGCTGACCAGCACCAGCGCCGCCACGCTCATCACGATGCTGGTGGTGCGATCCGCCCGGTTGATGAAAAAGACGATATAGGCGGAGATGGCCACCTCCGGCGTGCCATAGATGCTGGTGACGAGCACCGTCAACGTGCACGCCACGGCAATGCGCGTGGTGGCCGATGCGCGGCCCGGAAACGGTGCCAGCAGGGCGCCGAGATCGGCCAGCCCGAGACGCAACTTGTCAGCGGCAGGCTGCGCCATGCCGGATCTCGACGGTTGCACTCGCGCCCACCCGGGCCAGCGTTTCCGGCGGTTCTTCAAGCTTGATCCGCACCGGGAATCGTTTGGCAACATGCACCCAGTTCACCGACGGCTGGACATAGGGCAGGGAACGCGGCAGGTTCAGGCGCTCGGTATCGGTGATGCCAATGCCAATGCCCTCGACCTTGCCGCGCATGGCATGGCTGCGGTCGATCATTGAATAGACCGTGGCGCAATCGCCCAGACGGATATCGGCCAGCTGGGTTTCACGGAAATTGGCGACAGCGAACCATTCGCCGGTATGCACTAGCAGGAAGAGGGACTGATTGGGAATCACCACTTCGCCGGACAACACGGTCAGGCCACTCACGCGGCCGTCATGCGGGGCGCGAACCACGGTGTCGTCCAGTGCCCGCTGGGCGATGGCCAGCGCCGCCTCGCGCGCTCGCACGGTCGCCGTGGCGTCGTCTTCCGTGCCCACCGCCTTTGCCGTCGCGGCACGCTGCACATTGGCCTGTTTCAGCGATACCGCCGCGTCGCGCTGCGCCACCTCGGCCTGGTCGAGCTGCTGCTTCGGCACGTAGCCATCCGCGGCCAACGGGCGCAGACGCTCCACGGTGCGCGCGGTCAGCGCGTAGTTCTGCTCGGTACGGGCGGTCTGCTCCGAGGCAATCGCCGCGTTGGCGTGTTCGGTGGCAATCGTGCGTCTGCGCGTGCCCAGCGCAGCCTGCGCCAGTTCCAGATCGGCAGTCGCCTGGGCCACGGCTAGCCGGTATGGCACAGGATCGATCTCGAACAGCACGTCGCCCTTGGCCACGTGCTGGTTCTCGCTGACGAGGATCCTCGAGATCCGGCCGCCCACGGGCGACGCCACATGCACCATGTCAGCATCGAGCCCGGCATCATCGGAAGACGGAAACCGCACGGTGCGATGCCAGGCATAGATGGAGAGCAGGATGGCCAGAACGACGATCGCCAGGGCGATCAGTTTCCCGCGTAGCGGGCTTTTGCGGACGCCGGCCATTTTCATAGGATGTGTCCCGTAGCCGATAGCCAGACGATTTCAGCGACCATCAGGCCGATTGCCGTGTTCGCCAGCAGCGGGAAGCCGACGATATCCGCCCAGCCGGCCAGGATAAACAGCCGCCAGGAAATGACGGCGCCCACGATGCCGATCAGGGCGCTCAAGAGCCAAAGCGGAAAATAGGCGCCAAACAGGCTGAAGGACGGAGCACCGGCGCAACCGTAGAGCGAAGCGGCCAACGCGACAAGCACAAGCGAGCGTGCCATGGGATCTGGGGCAGGATTGGTTCACGCAATATAGCAGCGAGTATTCGCGATTGTCCAAGGGACAAGGAAAAGTTGGTCAACGCCGGGCTGACGATGCGCGGCGCTGCTGGGGAGCCAAGGATGGGGGGGATGGACGTTCAGCCAGTCAGCGTCTCAGGCGTGGATTTAGAATTTTCATGATTTAACATAAGGCTAATTATGCGTCTTTTAGGTGTGTAAAGGCCAAATCAGAATGTCCGCTTCCAGCCACATCAGAATGTCCTCTGGATAGACCTATACTGGTAGCGCCTGGGTTGGACGGGAGCGCGCCGTGAAGGATCGAGGGTTGATCACCATGAGTCTGCGTGAAGTTGACCGCTTCAA
>NZ_JBFTOQ010000049.1:0-75836 GCF_056398045.1 Cupriavidus sp. 05L411
AGTATCGCCTTAAGGCGATGCGAGTTTGGGTCCCGGCCGCTCTTTTCGCCGAAGCCCGAGGGGGTAGTCGCCCCATCCGGCGCGCCTTCTTTGCCTACTTTCTTGGCAAGACAAGAAAGTAGGTCGCCGCCCCGCAGGGGTGGTGAAACTGCCGTTGCTTTTGACGTTAAGTAGCCACAAGCAAAACCCACTCCCCTCAAACCGTCATATTCATCATTTCCTGATAAGCCGCCGTCAACCGGTTCCGAACCTGTACCCCGGTCTGAAACGAAACATTAGCCTTCTGCATATCGATCATCACATCGTTGAGCGACACACCCGGCTTGCCAAGCTCAAACGCCTCAGCCTGCCCATAAGCCTTCTCCTGCACGTTGCTGATGCGCGCCAGCGAACGCTGGAGCTCGCCGGCAAAACCGCCGGAGGAAACGGCGGAAGCCTGGCTTTCCTGCCCGGTGGCGCTCTGGGCCAGCCCGCGCAGTTGCTGCAACATGCCGTCGATAGAAGAGATGGTAGTCATGGCGATCCGCTTGGAACCCGCCCCGCCCTCGCCAGCCGAAGCCCGCCCCGGGGGAAACCGGTTCAAAAATGAGTCAATAAGGTTGCGCCGGGCAATCGCCCGCGCCGCTGCCGGCAAACCTGGCGCAATGCGCCGCCTATGCCACAAATACCGCATCCGCGCGCGCCGCCTGTGCCAGCCCCCGAAGCGTACTCGCGGCGTCACCTGGGCCATTGCGGGAATTCGGGTGGAAAACGAGGCCTATTCGCCGGATTGTCGGCACCCGCCTTGGATGATCATCGATACCGTGCCGAATCTGGGATGCCGCTTACCTTTGCGCGCCCGGTCCGGACCCGAATCTCATCAACTATCGCGGGGAGTACGCGTGTTTTGTCAGCAGCGTGATCTTAGCCATGCCGAAGCCAGGGTTAGCCAGGCCAGCCGGGGTGGACAGGGCAGCCAGAGCGTCGCCCGCCATCCGGCCCAGCCGATCCTGACCCATGCCGGCCCGGCCGTGACGGGGGCGCGCGCATGAACGCCGTGGCAGCCCTGTCGAACAAGTCCGAGCTGTTCGAGCGACTCAAGACCAATCCGCGCCTGCCCCTGATGCTGGGCGGCGCGGCCCTCGCCGCGGCTATCGCGGTGGGTGTGCTTTGGTCGCGTGCGCCGGACTACAAGGTGCTCTACAGCAATCTGTCCGAGCGCGACGGCGGTGCCGTCATCGCCTCCCTGCAGCAGATGAACGTGCCGTACAAGTTCGCCGAAGGCGGCGGTGCGGTGATGGTGCCCTCCGAGAAAGTCCACGAAACGCGGCTGCGCCTGGCTTCGCAGGGCTTGCCCAAGAGCGGCACCACGGGCATGGAACTGATGGACACGCAGAAATTCGGCATCAGCCAGTTTGCCGAACAGGTCAACTACCAGCGTGGCCTGGAAGGCGAGCTGGCCCGCTCGATCGAATCGATTGGGGCGGTGCAGTCGGCGCGCGTGCACCTGGCCATTCCCAAGCCGACGCTGTTCGTGCGCGAACGCCAGAAGCCGACCGCCTCGATCGTGCTGCAACTCTACCCGGGCCGCGCCATCGATGACGGCCAGGTCGCCGCGATCGGCCACCTGGTTTCGTCCAGCGTGCCGGAGCTCACGCCCAAGGCCATCTCCATCGTCGACCAGCATGGCAACCTGCTGTCCGGCAGCGGCACCAATGAGCGCATGCTCGACGCCGGCCAGATCAAGTACGTGCAGACGCTGGAGCGCAACTACGCGCAGCGCGTGGAGGCCATCCTGGCGCCGATCCTCGGCCAGGACAACGTGAAGGCGCAGGTGACCGCTGACGTGGACTTCTCCATCGTCGAGCACACGGACGAGTCCTACAAGCCGAACCAGGACCCAACCCGCGCCGCCATTCGCAGCCAGCAATCGAGCGAATCGAGCCAGCAAGGCGCAGCGCCGGTCGGCGGCGTGCCTGGCGCGCTGTCCAACCAGCCACCGGCACCGGCCACGGCCCCGATCGCCACGGCCCAGCCGCCGCGCCCGGGCCAGCCGAACCAGCCGGGGCAGCAGCCCGGCCAGCAAGGCCAGGCCGCGGGCCAGGCCCAGGGCGGCGCCACCGCCACGGCCCAGACCGGCCCGAGCAGCAACCGCCACGACTCCACCACCAACTACGAGCTCGACCGTACCGTGCGCCATGTGCAGCAGGCACCGGGCGGCGTAAAGCGCCTGTCGGTGGCCGTGGTGGTCAACTACCGTCAAAAGGCGGGCGCCAACGGCAAGATGGTGTCTGAAGCCCTGCCCGCCGCGCAGCTCGCCCAGATAGAGAACCTGACCAAGGAAGCCATGGGCTTCTCGGCCGACCGGGGCGACTCGCTCAATGTGGTCAACAGCCCGTTCACCTTGGACAACGACATCAAGCCGGAACTGCCGCTGTGGAAGCAGCCGGAAATGATCGCCCTGGCCAAGACCGCCGCCGGCTACCTGCTGCTGGCACTGCTGGCGCTGTTCGTGTGGTTCAAGGTAGCGCGTCCGGTGCTGCGCAAGTACACCGCGCCGCCCCTGCCGCCGCCACAGGAAAAGTCGGCCGACAACGAAGCCATTTTGTTGCCGCCTGAAGAGCCGGCAAATCCGGAAGTCCTCCGGCTTGCCGCTAAATATGAAAGCGATCTCGCCCTGGTGCGTGACGCCGCGCAGCGCGACCCGCGCCTGGTTGCTAGTGTGATCAAAAACTGGATGGCTAGCGATGACCGATGAAGGATTGCAGAAGAGCGCCATCCTGATGATGTCGCTCGGTGAAGACGCCGCAGCAGAAGTATTCAAGCACCTTGGCCCCCGCGAAGTGCAGAGCCTGGGCTCGGCCATGGCCACGCTCAACTCGGTGACGCGCGAGCAGATGTCCGCCGTGCTGGCCGAGTTCCGCCAGGAGACCGAGCAGTATCTCGCGCTGAATGTGGACTCGAGCGCCTTCATCCGCAGCGTGCTGAACAAGGCGCTGGGCGAGGAGCGCGCGGTATCGGTGATCGAGGACATCCTCGAGTCCCGCGACCCGGGCGCCGGCATCGACTCGCTGAACTGGATGGATTCCACTTCGGTGGCAGAACTGATCCGCGACGAACACCCGCAGATCATTGCCACCATCCTGATCCACCTGGACCGGCAGAAGTCGTCCGAGATCATCGCCATGTTCACCGATCGCCTGCGCCAGGACGTGATCCTGCGGATCGCCACCTTCGGCGGCGTGCAGCCTGGCGCCCTGCAGGAACTGACCGATGTGCTGACCAAGCTGCTGGCGGGCCAGAGCCTCAAGCGCAGCCGCATGGGCGGTGTGCGTACGGCGGCCGAGATCATCAACCTGATGAGCACGGCCCACGAAGAAGCGGTGATCGAAGGCGTGCGCCTGCACGACGGCGACCTCGCGCAGAAGATCATCGACGAGATGTTCCTGTTCGAGAACCTGATGGAAGTCGACGATCGCGGCATCCAGCGCGTGCTCAAGGAAGTGGCCACCGAATCGCTCATCGTCGCGCTCAAGGGCGCGCCGGTGGAGTTGCGCGACAAGTTCATCCGCAACATGTCGACCCGCGCCGGCGAAATGCTGCGCGAAGACCTCGAAGCGCTGGGCCCGGTACGGGTCTCGCAAGTCGAGGCCGAGCAGAAGAACATCCTCCAGGTGGTACGACGCCTGGCCGAAGCCGGCGAAGTTGTAATCGGTGGTGGCGACGATGCCTACGTCTGAACGTGCCCTGCGCCAGTTCCGGGGCCTTGCCTCGGACAGCGATTTTGTCGATGGTCGCAGCGAGCTTCGCGGCGATCATGCCAGCGATGCCGGCGATGGCCGCGCAGCGGGCAACCGCGGCGCGCCACGCCAGGCTGGCTTCGAAAGCTTTGCCGCGCCAGCGGGCCGCGCCCCGCAGAAAAACGGCTGGCAGCGCTGGCAGATGGTCTCGCTGGATCCGCGCAAGGCCGCGCCCGCTCCGGCGGAGTTCATGCCGCTGGAGCCCGCACCGCCCCCCATCGACTTTGCCGCGCTCGACGCCATGCGTGAAGGCGCGCGCAAGGAAGGCTACGCCCAGGGCTATACCCAGGGCCAGACCCAGGGCTACGGCGACGGCCACCGCGAAGGCTATGCGCGCGGCCTGGAAGGCGCACGCACCGAAGCCGCCCACCTGCAGCAACTGGCCGCCACCTTCAGCCACGCGCTTGGCCGCGTTGACGAAGAAGTGGCCCAGACCTTGATTTCACTGGCGCTGGATGTGGCGCGCCAGCTCGTGCAGCAGGCCGTGCAGGCCGATCCCGCCGTGCTGCTTCCAGCGGTGCGCGAACTGCTCGCTGCCGAGCCGGCGCTGTCCGGCTCGCCCTGCCTGCTGCTCAATCCCGAAGATGTCACGCTGGTGGAAACCCACCTGACGGGCGAGCTCCAGGCCGCCGGCTGGAGCGTGCGCGCCGACCCGGCCATCGCGCGCGGCGGCTGCGTGGCGAGTGCCGCCAGCGGCGAGCTCGATGCCACGCTGTCCACGCGCTGGAGTCGCGTGGTCAAGGCGCTCGGCCGTGACGACCCGTGGGAGCCGCCGCATGCCTGATACCTCGGCCAATACTTCGGCCAATACCTCGGTGAATACGGATTTCACCGCCGGCCTGCATGGCCAGCGCTGGCGCGATGCGCTCACCGCGGCCTCGGCCGGCATTGCCGAGATCGACAGCAAGCGCAGCTGCGGCCGCCTGACCCGCGCCGCCGGCCTGGTGCTGGAAGCCGTGGGCCTGCGCCTGCCGGTCGGCAGCGATTGCCTGATCGAGCTGCCGGGTGGCCAGTTGCACGGCAAGAACACCGGCCCGCGCCTGGCCGAGGCAGAAGTCGTTGGCTTCGGCGCCGACCGGCTCTACCTGATGCCGCAATCCGACGTGGTGGGCCTGGTGCCCGGCGCGCGCGTCTATCCGCTCGAGCCCACGCCGCTGCCCAGCGGCGACACCACCCCGCGTGAGCCGGGCTCGAAGCGCCTGCCGGTGGGCGAAGGCCTGCTCGGGCGCGTGCTCGATGCCGCCGGGCGTCCGCTGGACGGCCTGGGCCCCATCACCGCTGCCACGGAAGTCACGCTCGGCGGCACGCAGATCAACCCGCTGTCGCGCGCGCCCATCGAGACTGTGCTCGACGTGGGCGTGCGCGCCATCAACGGCATGCTCACCGTGGGCCGCGGCCAGCGCATGGGACTGTTCGCCGGCTCCGGCGTGGGCAAGAGCGTGTTGCTGGGCATGATGGCACGCTACACCAGCGCGGAAGTGATCGTGGTCGGCCTGATCGGCGAGCGCGGCCGCGAAGTGAAGGACTTCATCGAGAACATCCTGGGCCCGGAAGGGCGCGCGCGCTCCGTGGTGGTGGCGGCACCTGCCGACACCTCGCCGCTGCTGCGCATGCAGGGCGCCTCCTATGCCACGCGCCTGGCCGAGTACTTCCGCGACCAGGGCCGCCACGTGCTGCTGATCATGGACTCGCTCACGCGTTACGCCATGGCCCAGCGCGAGATCGCCCTGGCCATCGGCGAGCCGCCCGCCACCAAGGGCTATCCGCCCTCGGTGTTCGCCAAGCTCCCCACGCTGGTGGAGCGTACCGGCAACGGCGCCGAAGGCGGCGGCTCGATCACGGCCTTCTACACCGTGCTGACCGAAGGCGACGACCAGCAAGACCCGATCGCAGATTCCGCGCGCGCCATCCTGGACGGCCACATCGTGCTCTCGCGCAGCCTGGCGGAATCCGGCCACTACCCCGCCATCGACGTGGAAGCTTCGATCAGCCGGGCCATGACGGCGCTGATCGAGCCGCCGCAGTTCGCCTCGGTACGGCGCTTCAAGCAATTGATGTCGCGCTACCAGCGCAACCGTGACCTGATCAGCGTGGGCGCGTACGTGCCGGGCAACGATCCGGAGCTGGATCTGGCCATCCACCTGCATCCGCAGATGGAGGCCTTCCTGCAGCAAGACATCCATGAGCGCGCCGGCTACGACGCCTCGATCGGCCAGTTGCATAGTCTCTTCCAACGGAGTGAACATGGCTAAGCCATCTGCATTGAATACCTTGGCCGACCTGGCCCAGAACGATACGGATGCAGCCGCGCGCGAGCTGGGCCGGCTGCAAGGCCTGCGCAACCAGGCGGAGCAGCAACTGGCCGCGCTCACGCAGTACCGGCAGGAATACCGCGAGCGCATGCAAGCCATCGCGCAGGACGGCATGACTTCCACCCGCTGGCAGGACTTTGCGCAATTCCTGGCCTCGCTCGATACCGCCATCCGCCAGCAGACCGAAGCGCTGGCCCGGGCCGAAGCCCAGTTGCTCGCTGGCCGCGCCAACTGGCAGCAGCAAAAACGCCGCCAGAGTTCCTTCGACACGCTCATTACCCGCGCGGATACGCGCGAGCAGATTGCCAGCACGCGCCGCGAGCAACGCGACACCGACGAATACGCAGCCCGCGCCGCCCGCCTGCAAGTTGCAGGCCGCCACCGCTAAGCCGCCCAGACAGACCGAGCCCGAACATGATCGATATCAGCCAGATTGTCAGCAATGCCGCCACGGCCGCCACAGCCGCCTCTTCGCGCAGCAGCAGCAACACCAGCAGTGCCGACGCGCAGCAGCAAGGGTTCGGCGATGCGCTGGCGCGCGCCCGCAACGACGACCGCACCAGCAGCAATGGCAGCAATAACAGCAACGCCGGCAACAACAACACCAACAACGCGTCCACACGCAACGACGCCGGCGGCCAGAACGCCAACGCCGCCAAGCCAGGCACGCAGTCCGGCACGGTAGCCACCAAGCCGTCACGCCGCCAGGATAAGGACAACGAGACGCCCGAGGACCAGGCCGCGGATCCCGCCGCACAGTCCGCCGCCGCCGCGTTGGCCGCCCTGCTCGCGCCGCAACCGGCCCAGCCAGCGCAGCCTGCCGCGCTGGCAGCCAACGGCGCGCTGCCAGGCTCGGCCGGACTGCCCGGCACTGCCGCCCTGGGCGCGCAAGCCGGCTTGAAGGACATGAAGAACCCGGCGCTCGCCACCGCCGCGGCCGCTACACCCGACGCGGCCGCACCGGCAACCTCGGCCGCCGCCGATACGCTGGCCACCATCGCGTCCCAGCGCGCCGCGCTGCAGGCCGTGCCGCAAAGCGCGGCCAGCACTCAGGCGGCAACCACGGACAAGCCCGCCGCAACGCCCGGCGCCGACGCCACCAAGGCCGCCCCGGACCTGGCCGCCAGCCTCAAGGCCGCCATGGCCGGCCAGCAAGGCGGCAATGGCCAGGCCTCCTCCGGGCAGCAGGACGCCTCGCTCGGCCAGCCGTACAAGACCCCCCTGCAGCTTGGCGATGCCGGCAAGAATAACGCGCCCGCGGCAGCCACGGCAGCCACCGCCGCCGCGCCGGCCAACCCGATGCAACTGGCGGCAGCCATGCGCGCCGCCGAGCCGGCCAGCACCGAAGCCACGCCCGCCGCCGTCACGCCGCTGATGGCAGCCGGCAGCCTGGCCGCGAGCCAGGCGCCGACCTCCGGCGGCCTGTCGCCGACCACCTCGCTGCCGATCGCGCCGCCCGTGGGTGACGGCCAGTGGCCGCAAGCGCTGGGCCAGCAGATGGTGCGCCTGTCGACCCAAGGCAACCACACCGCCGAGCTGCAGCTCAATCCGCCCGACCTCGGCCCGCTCAAGGTCGTGCTCAACGTCGTCAACGACCAGGCCCAGGCCCAGTTCGTCTCGCCGCACGCCGCCGTGCGCGCCGCGGTCGAAGCCGCGCTGCCGCAATTGCGCACCGCGCTGGCCGACAACGGGATCCAGCTGGGCCAGACCTCGGTGGGCGCCGATGGCTTTGCCGGCCAGGCCGGCAACGGCCAACAGCAGCAACGCCAGCCGGGCAACGCGCAGAACGGCTTTGGCACGTTGGCCGGTATCCCGGCAGCCCCGGTCAATGCCGGCCCCGTGGCCCCGGTGGCACGCACCCTCGCACGCGGCGAGGTCGACACCTTCGCCTGACCGCCCGGGCGGGATGGAGGCTCGGGCGCACACGCCCGGGCATGTCACGCAGCCCAGCGCATTCGCGCTTACCATGTCGTTTTAGAGCAGGGCCGCAGCCACCAAGGCTGGCGCGCCCCGCCCGCCAGGACGCCATGACCTTCGACCTGTTCGATTCCCTCCCCCAGGACGCCCCCCGCGCCGAGCCCATCGTGCCCGGCGCAGTAGTGCTGCGCGGCTTCGCACGCGAGCATGAACTCACCCTGCTGGATAACGTGCGCGCCATTGCCACGCAAGCGCCGTGGCGGCACCTCATCACGCCGGGCGGCCTGCGCATGTCGGTGGCCATGACCAACTGCGGCCAGTTTGGCTGGGTTTCGGATGTCACCGGCTACCGCTACGAAGCGGCCGATCCCCTCAGCGGCCAGCCCTGGCCTGGCATGCCGGATGCCTTCCTGGCGCTGGCGCGCGATGCGGCCGCCACGGCCGGCTTTGCCGACTTCCGGCCGGACGCGTGCCTGCTCAACCGCTATGCGCCAGGCACCCGGCT
The DNA here is from genome assembly GCF_056398045.1 of Cupriavidus sp. 05L411. Lineage (NCBI taxonomy): Bacteria > Pseudomonadati > Pseudomonadota > Betaproteobacteria > Burkholderiales > Burkholderiaceae > Cupriavidus > Cupriavidus sp. 05L411. The sequence continues at coordinate 8,514 of NZ_JBFTOQ010000049.1, forward strand.
CTCCCTGCACCAGGACCGCGATGAGCTCGACCTGCGCGCGCCCATCGTCTCGGTGTCGCTCGGCCTGCCGGCCGTGTTCCTGTTCGGCGGCCTTGCCCGCGCCGAGCGCCCGCTGCGCGTGCGGCTGGCGCATGGCGATGTGGTGGTATGGGGTGGCCCGGCCAGGCTGGCGTTCCACGGCATTGCGCCGCTGGCCGACGGCGATCACGCGCTGGTGGGCCGCGAGCGGATCAACCTGACTTTCCGCAAGACGCGCTAACGGCGTGCCGGGTGCATTGGCGGGCGAGCGTCAGCCGATCTCATCGAGCAACGCCAGCCGGCTATCGTCGGGAAACGCCTTGACGCGATACCTGGCGGGATATTGCGCCTCCAGCTCCATCAGGTCACCCAGCATGGCCAGCGCCTGCTGCCAGCCCACCACGCGCGTCTGCCCCATGCCATCGGCCGCGTCGGGCCGTACCAGGGCGATGCGATCCGCGTGTGGCAGCGAAGTCTCCACGCCGCACGTCCAGGTGGTAATCGAAAACGAGGTAAGCGGATCGTCCTGCCGCCCATAAAGCAGGTAATTGGCCAGGAAGACATCGGCGCCGKCGCGCTCGTTCAGGCGATCSAKGGCRGCCTTYTGCGTGTCGTATTCTTCCTTGCGGTACAGCCGCACCAGATGGGCGAGGTGCCGTGCGGCCTCCTCGCCGGCCGGAACGAAATGCGACACCTCGGTCCCCGTGGGCACAGCGTGCGCTACGCCTCCGGGCTGGTAGCGGAACATGGCCGGCGAGATCGTGCGGCCCTGGCGGGACGCCTGCAGGCTGAGCTCCACCATGCGCAACTGCCCGGCATCATCCTGGTCGCCCGTGACCAGCAGCACCTCGCGGGTTGGCATCATGAACACCGGGCGGCCGCGTACCGGTACCCGCTCCAGCACATCCGGAAGCAGCGCGCGGCTGGCCTCGTAGCCGTCGCTCCAGGCGCCCTGGTAGACGCCCTGCGCGACCGGGACGAAGGCTTCGCCCGTGTGGTCGCRCAGGTTGTCGCCCGCGATCTGCAGCGCCTGGCCAAGCGTCACCTGCCAGGAGGCGCAGGGGCCACTGAGCAGCGTCGACGTGGTTTCCGGATAGTCCACCGCCAGCAGGATCACGCAATCCTCGCCGAAGGGCAGGTAGGCGACATCAAAGGTCGATGGATCGCCTTGCGTGCGCAAGTGGTGCAGCCGGATCTCGTCGATCAGCGAGCGGCTGCGGATCAGCGGGCGCAGCATGGGCCGGGCCTCGGACAGCAAGGCCGGCGTGGCCTGCCCGCTGGAGCACAAGGTGGCCACGAAGCCATGCAGCGCCTTGTCGCGCTGCGCGCCAGGCGCCTCGCAGTACGCCCGGTAGGCGTTATGGAGGTTGAAAAAAGCGTTGCGCCCGTGCTCCAGCCGGAACTCGTCCGCGTTGAAATCGAGGCGCCCCTCAAAGCCCTGGCGCCGGGCGGCGGCAATGAACAGCGCCGCGAAACGATCCGGCGGCGGCTTGCGCAGGAAAAGCGAATCGAAAAAACCCATGGCGATGGCGTGGCCCGGATGCTGGCGGGGAGGTTGGCCCGGATACTGACCCGGATGTTGGCCTGGATGGCAGTGCTTACACCTTACCCCATGTGGTTGACTTGTACATGTCCCGGCGTTTCGGCATCCTCGCCGTGCTTCGCCATGCGCCCTGCCGCGCGGTGTTGCGCTGCCATGTTTTCCGCTATTCTTGGGCTCGCCGCGGCGTCGGGCCGACCATCCCGTCCGTGGCCCCACCCCACCCCCAGGATCACAGGAAACCCGAATTGACGCGCATCTGCCTGAACATGATCGTGAAGAACGAGGCCCCGGTGATCGCCCGGTGCCTCGCGTCCGTCAAGCCATGGATCGACCGCTGGACGATCGTCGACACCGGGTCCACCGACGGCACCCAGGCGCTGGTGCGCAAGATCATGGGGGGCCTGCCCGGCGCGCTCCATGAGCGGCCCTGGATCGATTTCGCGCACAACCGCAACGAAGCCCTGGCGCTGGCGCGCGCCGGCATGGAGGGCGCGGCCGGTGCCGAAGACTACGTGCTGTTCATCGATGCCGATGAAACCCTGCGCATGCCCGAAGGATTCCGCTGGCCCCGGCTGGCCGACGACGGCTACCGCTTCCAGTGCGAGCTGGGCGGCTGGCAATACCAGCGCAACGCCCTGGTCAAGGCGGCCCAGCCCTGGCGCTGGGAAGGCGTGCTGCACGAATACCTGACGCAGGACCCGGCGCACGCTTGGCAGCACCTGCCCGGCCCCGCCATCGTGGTCTCGCGCGATGGCGCCCGCGCCCGCGATCCGCAGACCTACCTGCGCGACATCGAAGTGCTGGAGCGCGCCCTGCGCAAGGATCCGGCCAACGCGCGCTACTGCTTCTACCTGGCGCAGAGCTACCGCGACGCCGGCAAGCTGGAAGCCAGCCTGAGGCAATACCAGGCGCGCGTGGCCATGGGCGGCTGGGAGGAGGAGCGCTGGTTCGCGCTGTTCCAGATCGCCGTGCTGACAGAGCGCCTTGCCGCCGACGCCGCGCATGCGGCAAACCCGGCCTACGCCCCCGGCACCGTGCGCGACGCCTACCTCGCCGCCTACCAGGCGCGCCCCGCGCGTGCCGAGCCGCTGTGCGAACTGGCCCGCTACCACCGGCTGCGCGGCGAGTTCGCGCAGGCGCATCTCTACGCCCAGCAGGCCGCAGCCATGCCCTGCCCGGCCGATACCCTGTTTGTCGATGCGTCGGTCTATGCCTGGCGCGCGCTCGACGAACTCACGGTCAGCGCGTACTACGTCGGCGCGCTGGCGCAAGGCAAGGCCGCCTTGCAAAAGCTGCTGATCGAGGAGCGTTTCCCGCCCACCGAAAGCACGCGCATCCAGTCGAACCGGCCTTATTTCGGACTGTAGCTTTTCAGCCCTGGCCTGCCTTGGCCACCCCACGGTCCACCCAGTTGACCTTGGGGAACTTGCGCGCGAACGCCTCCGGCATCGGCACGACCTGCTTGCGCTCGTAGCTGAAAAAGACAAAGCCGGACTTGGCCATGGCCACCAGCGCCTGGTCTGCCGGGCGCGTGATGCGGAAGGTGATATCGCCGCCATAGCGGTTGAAATCCATCACCCCCACCTCGAACAGCAACTGATCGCGGGCATGGGCCTCGGTGCGGTAGGTGGTGGCCAGGTCGGTCACGATGATGCCCACCTGGTCGGTCTGCGCATCCGGCTCGTCTGCCGTGCGCAGGTCGAACAGAAAGCGCGCCCGCGCCTCGGAAATCATCGAGATCATCGAGTCGTTGCCGAGGTGGTTGGCGGAGTTGATATCGGTCACGCGCACCGTCAGGTGGGTGGAGTAGCAGAATTGGTCTTCGGGGAATTCTAGATTTAGGCGGGCCATGATGCGAAGGGGAAAACTATGTGAGTGATTGTCGCTGTTTCTTTTTGCGGCGTTGGTTTTTGGACCTGCGGGCCGTACGACATCGGTCTTTGAGGTTGGTCGCTGTTTCTTTTAGCGGCGCTGGTTTTTGCACCCAACAGCCATACGACATCCCCCTGCGGGGGCTGCCGGTCACTCTTCTTTGCGTCGGCAAAGAAGACTAACGAGAAGAAAGCCGACCCTGCCGGGCGCAGAGCAATAAGGCTCTCGAATATCGATGATTTCGTCGTACGGCCCGGAGTGCCGGCGGGCTTCTGCCGGTACCGACTTGACTGACCACGACCCTGCCAGCTTCCGAGATGCGTGGTGAAGCCCCCGGTAGCAGACATCGCTTGCTTCAAGCCGTCTGTCGCTCGCGCAGTGGCTGGCCACGAAGTTGCAGGCGCACCGGTTCCGTCGTGGGCGCGGTGGCACTGGCTTGATATGCCCAAGGCCCTGACCACCGCGCCCGCCCCACCACGAGACCATTGGCTGGCGATGTGTCGTGGTGCTTCGCGTCGGTAACGGCAGATTGGCGAACGGGCAAGGATTCCTGTGGGGTAGCGCTTAGATTGGCATAACAGAGAAACAACAAAAAAACGCCGCAAAGCCAATAAACTCAAGGCTTCCAGCCGGTTTCCCCGTTCTGCGCCATTTGGCACAAAACAGTCAAAAAACGAGCACCTTCTGAACAGGTTTTGCACGAGCATTGGCACAGAACGGGCTCCCATGATCACTTCCTGCGCATCACGGCCAGGTACATCTTCTCCAGCTGGTCATCCGGGAGGTCAATAAGCGATTCCTTCCCCCAGGCCTTGCGCATGTAGTTAATCCGCCATTGATCGCACCCAAGCTCCTTGCAGCGAGCATGAATGGCCCTGACGCGCCTATCGCGCCAGCCTTGCGACCGATTTGCACCTGGCATACCGTCCAGTCGCCCACGCCAACGCACCAGGTAGCTCTCAGCCCTGTCGAACTTGTCGCCCGGAATCTCGGCATAGGAATTGACGTTCATGTGGGCGTTAAGCTTCCGCATGACGGTTGCGGGAGAGACCGATTGCCCCTCGATGGCCCTTGATACGCCTGCGATCTGGTCGCGCAGCTCGAGCAAGCGTGCCTTCTGGCTCGCGTCCAGCACGCCGACGCCGGTTTGAACAACCGTGACGCGTGGCCGGACATTAAAGACATTCCGGTTGACAACACTGTCCCCGAAAACGACGTTTCCCCCAGAGATATTGATGGAAGGTGCAGAAGGCTGGGCTTCTGCGCGCCCCTCGCCTGCTGTACCGACAATGTCCGCCCAGGCCTCGGCGAACCGCCTCTTCATTTCTTCAACTGCCACCTGCAAATCTCCACCGCAGCCGATACGCAGGATTGCCCCCCCCATCGGCCGCAATCTGGAAGGGCCAGCCTACGTTTTAACGTGTGGAGTGGCATGCCCCTGAACCCCCATCTTGTAGGGATTGCAAGTCACTTCGCACCATCAAGGTGCCAATGCCATATTGCGCTAGCCCTTGCAGGACAAGGGCTGGAAGGGATTCGGCCTCGTGGATGGACGCTTAGGCGACGAGACGAAGAATGCGATCGATGCTGGGGCCTTCCCTCTTTCCCGTCTCGATAATGTAGTCGTACAGCAACACGGCCAGCTCTGCCTTCTTCTTGGCGCTCACACGGACGCCCTCAGCCGCAATCTTGCCCTCTAGGCGCTCCAGGACTACTGCCAATAGCTCGGAATCTAGGGGGCTGGATGGCGCGCCGGCCTCAAGGTCCGCCAAGAGCATCGGGCCATGCCCAGTCAGAAGCCAATTCACGTTGAGGCCCAGTTCGGCTAAGCGCGCCAACATCTTCGCCTGGGGCGCGCTGCGTCCGCCTTCATTTTCCTGCACCCCGCGCTTCGTACCCCCCACCATTTCTCCGAGCTGGCCCTGTGACACATCTAGGTGTGTCCTGAAGGCCCTCAATCTTTCGCCAATCTCGTCCTGATAGCGGTTCGCACTTTCGGTCATTGCCAGTCCTCAAAGTGCGCCCATGGGTTCGCACTTTCGTATGTTTGTTCGCACTTCAAGGAAATCCTTTTCAAATCAAATAGATACAAGTTCTTGAGCGCAATGCCACAAGTTCGCGAAGTGCGAACACACAAAAGCAGCTTGTTAAGGCACAAATACTTGTGCTATGTTTATGGCCATGGACAAGTTAAACACTTCAAAAAAACCAGTCGATGAGGGCGTCAAGGACTGGCATCGGGTCGACATCAAAGCGGCCCTGGAGAAAGCCGGCTTCTCTCTGCGCCAGCTCAGCCTCCAGCACGGGTACGCGCCCGGTTCGCTCAAAGTCGCGCTCGACACACCTTGGCCGAGCGCGGAGCGAATCATCGCTACCGCCATCGGCGTCCGCCCGCTGGAAATCTGGCCGAGCCGCTACGACACGGACGGCAACCCCAAGAGTGGGCGGAACCAACGCGGCATTGGCCGTTGGACTACCCGTAAGTCTATCAGCGCACTTAACACCCGCAATGTTGAAAACGCGGTAGCAGCTTAACCCCGCCCCCTTCCAAGGATTTGACATATGAAACGGCGAGCAAATCAGGCGAAGGCGGCCAACCAGCTTGAGCTGTCCTTCTACGAAGTGCCCCCTCAGCCCAAGAACGAGGCGGGCAGCTTGGATATCGCGATGAACGTGCGCGAGGCATTGGTCGACACCCTGGCCGGTGCTGGCAGCGCGGGCATGGACCGTCACGACGTGGCGGCAAAGGTTTCCCGCCTCTCGAACCACGACCTGACCAAGAACATGCTGGACCGATACTGCGCGCCCAGCGCCGATGGCTGGCGATTCCCAGCCGAGGCGATCCCGGCGCTCGTTGTCGCCACCGGTGACTATCGACTGTTGGAAATCATCGCGGCGGCATGTGGCTGCAAGGTCTTCCGCGGCGAAGAGGCAATGCTGGCCGAGATTGGCATGTTGACGATGCAGCAGCGCCTAGCCAACGAACGGCTGGCCGCACTGCGGCGGGCCATGCCTAAGGAGGCAGTCGACCGGATTACCGAGTCAGAAGCCCGTCGCCATGGGGGTCGCCTGTGAAGGTAGGCCTCGACCAGATCGCCCAGGCCTTGTCCGTGACCAAGCGGGCAGTGGAGAAGCAGGCCCAGCGCAATGGCTGGCGCTATGAGCTCGCACCTGTCCGCGGTGGCCACAGGAAGATCTTTGCCTTGACCGACCTCCCGATAGAGATCGGTCGCAAGATCGAACGCCACAAAGAAATCTCGATACGCGCGGGCGACGCTGCCGCCGTCGACGCCGCCATCGCCCGCGTCCGCCRGACGGCCGCAGAGCGCGCCGCCGCACGTGCCCAGCAGGGTGAGGCCAACCTCAAAAGGCTTCTCGACGCGATGTCCGAGGGCGTTAAGGCGCGACTGGACGGTCGATTCGCCATCGTCCGCGGCTGGGAGCAATGGTTTGCCGCCAAGCAGCCCATGGCGAGGTCGGTCAGCTGGGAGGTCTATGCCTCGGCCTACAACGCCAACGAGCTGCAGATGGCATACGAGGTCACTGTCGTATTTCCGAAGGTGTCTGCGCGCTCTGTTCAGCGCTGGGTGCTCGACTTCGAGCGCGCCGGCATGGCAGGCCTCATTGATGAGAACGACGGGCATCTCCGCAAGGACATCAACGTGTTCACCACCCAGCCCATGCTGGAGAAGGTGACGATCGCGCTGCTAATCGAGCGGCCGCATCTGGGCGTGCAGAACCTGCTGGACCTGATCGAAGCCGCTGCGGCGGATGAGAAGACCGGCGCCACGCTGTTTAACGTCCCGACGTACCACCAGGCGTATCGCTTCCTGCGGAACTGGAAGGCCAAGAACGCTGAACTGCTTAGCGCGTCGACCAATCCGGACCAGTGGAAGAACAGCTACATGACGGCCTTCGGTGACGCCTCGGCCGGCGTGATCCGTCTTAACCAGCGCTGGGAAATGGATGCCACGCCGGCGGACTGGATGCTGACCGACGATGACGGCAAGCAGCGCCGCTACAGCGCATCTGTGGTGATCGACGTGTTCAGCCGCCGCATGATCGTGGTGCTGTCCCCGACGCCAAAGACCGAGACGCACAAGTTCGCCTTGCGCCTTGCCCTGCTGGCCTGGGGCGTGCCCGAGGAAATCGTCACCGACAACGGCAAGGACTACCAGAGCGGCGACTTCCAGGAGACGCTGCGCCAGCTCGACATCAAGCATCACACCACCGGCCCATTCTCCCCGTGGGAAAAGCCCCACGTCGAGCGCGGCATCCAGAGCATTCTGCATTCGAACCTCGAAGCGCTGTCTGCCTTTGTGGGTCACAACGTCGCGGACCGGTCCGCCATCGAGGCACGCCGCAGCTTTGCCGACCGCCTCTTCAAGAAGGACCAGGTCGTCGAACTCGCAATGCCGGCGGGCGAGCTGCAGAGCCGTATCAATGACTGGCTCAAGGGTACGTATGAGCAGCGCGAACATGGCGGTCTGGATGAAGAAACGCCGTTCGCTATGGCGGCGTCCTATCGGGGCGAGATCCGCCGCATCCAGGACGAGCGCGCACTTGACTTGCTGCTGGCGCAGCCGGCCGGCAAGGGCACCTATGTGGTGACGAAGAAGGGCTTGAACATCGCCAGCGGTAACTACATTGCGCCCGAGCTGGGCCTGTACGTCGGCCGTGACGTCAGCGTGCGTCAGACGGCGGACATGGGCGAGCTCGTGGTCTACCACGAGGGCGAGTTCGTGTGTGTCGCTGTCTGCCCGGAGCGCACCGGCGTGTCCCGCAAGGAAATCGCAGCCCATGCACGCGAAGCCCAGCGCGCCCACATCCAAGAACAACGTCGGAACGCAAAGGCCACCAAGACCAATCCCGACCAGCTAATCGAATCGCTCTTGCGCAAACGCGCGGAGGCCGCCGGCAAGCTGGCCACGCTGCCCCAGCCTACGGTCGCTCACGACACGCCGGCCCTTGCCGCTGCAGGTGCCGCCCATCGCGCGCTGACCGGCCGCCAGGCCGCTGCATCTGTGCCGGCTGACCTGCAGCGCATTCTCGACGCACGCAAGCAGGAAGAGAGCAATCCGACCCCGGCTGAGGCTACGCCCCCAGCCACCAACGTCCACCGCCTTCCTGAGACTGCGCAGCTGCGCTTCCGGAAGTGGCTGGAGATTGATCAAACCGTAACCAATGGAGGTTCCATCGACGATCCGTTCTTCGCGCGTTGGTATGGCAGCTACGCGCAGGGATCCGAGTTCAGAGCAATGAAAAAACGCCACCTGGAGGGCCAACTCCAGGCGGCGTCTAGTGGCGGTAGCAGCACGGTTGCACCCGTGCGGCATGCCTTCCGGTAATCACAACCAGATCCCATTATGACCAAAAACACAACCACGAGCAAACTGGCTACCCCCCGTCCGGCTGGCGGCGTCGCCCAGATCGGCACCCTTGACCTGGTGTCGGCCACTCTCGAGCGTCTCGACAGCCGCCGCTCCGGCCTGCCCGGTATCGCTGTGCTGTATGGCCCGGCTGGCTGGGGAAAGACCTTCGCGACGAACGTCCTGGCCGTCGAGAACCGCGCGTACTACGTCCAAATGCGCAGCGCTTGGCGCTCGAAGACGCTGCTGGAGAAGGTGTTGTTCGAGATGGGCGTTAAACACACTAGGTCGACTGTGCCCGTGCTGCTCGACCTGGTTTGTGAACAGCTGAGCGCGTCCCGCCGCACGCTGATCCTCGACGAGTTCGACTACGCGACCAAGTCCGACAGCCTGATCGAGCTGGCGCGCGATATCTACGAGGGCTCGCAAGGATCCCTGCTGCTGGTTGGCGAGGAACTGCTGCCCAAGAAGCTGGAGCGCTGGGAGCGGTTCCACTCCCGCGTGCTTACCTGGGCGCCGGCACAGCGCGTGACCGCAGACGACGCCGGCAAACTGGCCGAGATCTATGCCCCCGGCCTGCCGATCGAGCGGGACGTGCTCCAGCGCCTGGTTGAGCTGTCCAACGGCTCGGTGCGTCGTGTCTCGGTCAACCTGACCCAGCTCCACGAGCACAGCATGACCTATGGCCTCGACAGCATCGGCCTGGCCGAGCTCGACGGCGTCGAAATCTATACCGGCCGCTCGCCGGAACGGAGGCTGTGATGAATGCCGGCACGCTGACTTTCTCCAGCTTCGATAACTGCCACTACCAGATCGGCCGCACTGATGCGCCCGAGATCAAGGCCAGGGGCGTGATCCAGACCACGCTGTCCGCCGATCAATGCGGTGCACAACTCGACATCGCCCTGACCGGTGCGCGCCGCCATCAGCGCGTCATGGCGTCGATCCCGCTCAATCCGTCCGACCTGGACGGCCTGATTCATCAACTGCAGGCGATGCGAGACATGCTCCGCTCGCAAAAGGGGCATCGCGATGGCGCGTAAGCCGATTCATCTGGAAATGAAGGGCGGAAAGGCGCCCCGCCAACGGATCTGGGAGGCCGTACGAGCGAACCGTAAGCGGTTCACACAGGCGGAGATCGCGGAAGTCGTCGGCGGGCTGGAAGAAAACATCCAGAAGTACTTCCGCGGCCTGGTTGCGGCCCAATTCATCGAAGTTATCGCAGAAGAGAGGGTTGGGCGGTTCAGCGTGCGCAAGACCTACCGTCTCGTCCGCGATAACGGCGTTGAAGCCCCGCGCGTGACGCGCGCAGGGGCGCAGGTCGTCCACGGTGCCGTTACAGAAGCCATGTGGGGAACGATGCACCGCATGTTCGAGCGCACGGACTTCAACTGTCGAGAACTCGCTGCCTTTGCAAGTACGGCGAACCGTGCCGTCACTGTAAGCATGGCTGAGAGGTACGTCGCCGCTCTTCACGCTGCCGGGTATCTCAACCGCACACGAGAGGCAATTTTCGGAATGCGGGGGCAGCCCGCACGGTTCGTGTTGAAGGCCTCGAAGTTCACCGGACCGCGCGCACCAATCCTGCAGCAGGCACGCACGATCTACGACCCGAATCAAGGCCGCATCGTCTGGGTCGACCAAAAGGGGATTGAGGATGCCAGCTAAAGATCGTCCGGCATACATGAGCGAGCCGTGGTTTGAGGGACTGCAACGCGAGATCAAGGCCAGTACGCAACGCGTCGTCGCTGAACGTATGGGCGTGTCCAGACCGACCTTGAGCGTGCTGGTCAATGGACTCGGCGAGTACGGCGCAGGGAAAGCCAAAACAGACCGCATCGAAACGCGCTACCGCCAGGCCTTCGAGCAGATTTCGTGTCCCCACACAGGCGAGACCGTGGGAGCGCAGCACTGCCGCGAGAAAGCCCTCCGCCAGGCGCCGACCCACAACCCTCTCCAGCTTAACCATTGGAAGGCATGCCAGGACTGCCGATACAAGCCAGCGGCGATTGCGCCCAAGTTGACAAAGGCCGCCTTGGCAAACCTTCCGCAGGCTGCGCTGGACACCAAGACCCTGCCCCTACCCGAAGTCGGGGCCCCGCAAATCCAACTCAACAACGAGGAGACGACGTGAGCCATCCCAATCGTTCTGTCCTGCTGAAGCGCCAACGCGGCGCCGTGGCATTCCTCGCGCGCCCGCGCTTCGATGGCCCGGTTGCGCGCGAGCTGCGCGGCGGCCTGACGCGGATCGGTGCCGAGATTCGTCGTACCGCGGCTTTGGTCAACATCCGTCGGAAGCTGCGCAGCATTGACCGCGAGGAGCGTCGTGCGATCCGCGAGGTCGACTACCTGCGCAACGAGCTGCTCCAGCACGAGCGCAATCTGGAGTGGCTCTTGATTGAGTACACCTCGGCCCGCAAGCAGCTCAGCAAGGAATACGAGATGCACTTGGAGAGGGGCACGCGATGAAAGCCCGCTTCAGCTTCCGCGCCTTCCTGCACACCCGCCTGGGCATCCTTCTGTGGACGCTCACGGTCGCCGTGCTCGCCTTCCACCTGGGCCATTCCTCCAACCCGTTGCAGGGTGTACAGAACGCCCGTCCGCGCATTTCCACCTGATAGGAGCCGTCATGACGAACAAGCAGCTCATCATCGCCAAAATTAAGGCAAGGCCGGGCATCCGGACCCCGGAGATCACCGAAGAGACTGGTGTCGACAATCCGGCCAGCTACATCGTCGCGGAGATCGACCGCGGCGAGATCCTGGTCGAGAAGATCACCATCGAGGGCGTGGGCCGGCCGGTCAACGCCTATCGCATCAACCCGGAAAGCCCGCCTGACGAAACGCTCAATCCGCGCCAGCGTGTGGTTAAGGTTCGCGGCAACGCGTCGGCCGATACCGACGGGTTCAGCGCCGCGCTGTCTTCTCGCGGCGATCTGACCATTAGCGACGGCGCCAAGACGGTCCGTCTGACCCCGGCACAGACGAGCAGCCTGATCACGTACCTCGATCGGATCAACGTCGACCAGGTCATGGCTGCAGCCGGAGGGGCTGCCTGATGCCGCTGCCAGCCTTCCGCTGCCCGGTGTGCAGGAACGCCTTGACGCTCGACGTCGTGTTCGCCAACGACGGCGTGCGCGAGTCGATCCTGCACCTGCTGAACGCCCATCCCGCGGCGGGGAAACTCCTGCGCCCGTTGCTCGGCTACATCGGCCTGTTCGCGCCCGTTAAAACCGAGATGCGCTACGAGCGTGTCGCGGCACTCCTGGCCGAACTGGTGCCGATGATCCATGCGGGCACGGTACAGGACGGTCATGGCCGTGTCTGGCCGGCACCCCTGGAGTATTGGAGCCAAGCCTTCGAGCAAATGCTGGCGAACCGCGACACGGGTGCGTTGAGGCTGCCGTTGAAGTCCCACGGCTACCTCAACGCCATCGTGACGGGGTTCTCCAACAAGTCGAGCGCTGCCTCGGAGCAGCAGGCCGAGGCACAGCGAGCGGGCCACGCGGGTTTCGGAACCTCTGCTGCCCGCCAGCAGCCTGTGACGATCGCCGAGCCGGCCCCGCGCAGCGTGCTGTCCGAAGAAGCTCGTCTAGAACTGCTCCGCGCCGCCGGCAGCCGGCGCGCGGAAACCATCGGAGAGAACCAATGAGTACCCAAAGCAAGGCCATCTTTCAGCGTGCCTGTATGGACGACAAGCTCACCTGGTCAATCGAGCTGGAGAAGCTCGCCATCGGCTACTTGAAGATGCTCGACATCATCCTGTCGACCCCTGACCCGTTGACGGCCTACGAGTGCGCAGCGATCGCCTCCGGCCTCGCCCACTTCGCGGTCAATGTGGGCTGGATCTCGCACCACTCCTATCAGGCCATCGTGGCGAACGCCAAGCACGTACGGGCGCAGGCCATGGGCAAGTGGGCCGGCCAAACGGTCTTCGTTAAGGCCGGTGCCGTAGCCGCGCCAGCCACGACCCACTAACACCCCTGAACAACGAACCGGAAATCCAAATGACGCACGCAGCAATCGACACTCCCGCCGGCTATATGAAGGACGCCCACGGCCGGCTGGTCCCAGAGGCAATGGTTAAGCCGATCGATCGCACCCGCGACCAGGTGGTGGGTGAGCTGATCGCACTTGCGATGGCACAGAGCCAATCGCTGACCGATCTCAAGAAGCGAGTCTTCGGCGATATCGAGGCCTTCATCTCAATGTCGGCCGAGGAGTACCAGGCGAAGGTCGGCGGCGCCAAGGGCAATGTCACGCTCTACAGCTTCGACGGTCAATACAAGGTCCAGATCGCCCGGGCGGACAACATCACCTTCGACGAGCGTCTGCAGGCAGCGAAGGCCATGATCGACGAGCTGCTCGCAGAGTGGACCAAGGAATCGCGCCCCGAGATCCAGGCCATCATCCAGGGCGCCTTCGACACCGACAAGGAAGGCAATCTGAACACAGGCCGGATTCTCTCTCTGCGTCGCCTCGACATCCAGGATCCGCGCTGGAAGCAGGCCATGTTTGCGATCAGCGATAGCGTCCAGGTCATTGGCACCAAGACATACGTCCGCTTCTACCAGCGTATCGGGGACTCCGACAAGTACCGTCCGATCCTGCTCGATATCGCATCCATTTAACCCGCCCCACACCCTCACATAGGAGCCGTCATGAACAAAGCAGAACTCGTTGAATACGTTGCCTTCGAGGCCAATCTGTCGAAGACCGAGGCAGCGCGTGCTCTCGACGCAATGATCCAGGGCGTTACGAACACCCTCGGCGCCGGTGGCACGGTCGCCCTGACGGGCTTCGGCGCCTTTAGCGTGGCAAAGCGCAGCGCGCGCGTGGCCCGCAATCCGCAGACCGGCGAATCGCTGCCAGTGGCGGCCACGGTCGCTCCAAAGTTCAAGCCCGGTAGCGGCCTCAAGGCTGCGGTCCGAGCCCTCTGAGTGCGAAACGCCCGCTCCGGCGGGTGTCTGCCTGGCATGGTGGCCTGGCACCGATGAGCAGCCAAAGGACAAAGCCATGGGCGTTGTAACGGTATCGATCCTGACCCTTGTTGCCGCGGCGTTTTTCATCGCCAGCCTTGCGGCTTGCATCGGCTTTCTCGTCGCCGCCATCTGCCGGGGCTGGGCGGAAGAGACCAAACATATCAACGAGTCGCAAGGAGAGTAGCTGTGACAAAGCTGAGCAAGGAAGATTTCGAACGCATCCAGCGAGAGCTGTCCACGCCGTACGGCATGGTGGATCTGGACTGCGATGGCTACAAGGTTGCAGTGCGCATTCAGCAGGTGAAGCGGCTGTCGTATGCGCCCGTCGTGTACGTCAACGGAATCATCAAGGGTGAGTGGTTCCGCGGTGACTGCGAGGAGGCGAAGCGCTTTCTCTGCCCGAGAACGCGGTCGATCCTCACGCCAAAGAAGAAGGCCGCCATCCTGAAAGATTTCGGCAAGCGATCGGCCAAGAAGTACTTCCCCGAGCTGGAAGCGAAGTTGACCTTCTACGACGCGACATGGAGCTCTGTTGGCTCGATGCTGCGCCACTTCTGCCGCGCCAACGAATCTGTCTCGATCGTCAGCGTGGGCTACCCGCTGCGTATGGAGGCAGCGGCAGCATGAATGCGAAACCGCCGCAAGGCGGTCTGCCTGGCGTGGTGGCCAGGTACTGATGAGCAGCCTTTAGGAGAACAGATGAAGACGTATGCATACTGCTGGGCGTCCGGCTTGATTCAATTCGGAACGAAGGTTCCAGAGGGCGCGATCGCCATCGCGAGCGGCGAGCGACAAAAGCTTGTTGACCTCATTGAGGTTACGGCTCGTCACGCGTACGACGGCAAGTCCCTGCTGGTGCCTGGCGTGCCGGAAGCGTCCGATCAAGCCGCAGCTGGCGACGCGTTGGATACCTGGCTTCGGTGGCTCGACAGTATGAACACCGATGGCGTCAATGTGAACCGCAGCGGCAGCTCGAAACGCTGACATACGATGGTAGCGAACACCGTTCTCGCCAAGATCCACGTCGCCAAGAAACAGTTGGCGATGGACGATGACGCCTATCGCGCCATGCTGCAAAGCATCGGTGGTGTTACGTCGTCCAAAGACCTCACGCCCCTGGGCGCGGCAAAGGTGCTACGGCATCTCGAGAAGTGTGGCTTCACGCCAGTCCGCAAGTTCGGCCAGCGTCCGGCGCCGACCGGAGACCGGAAGGCCCTGGTTGGCAAGATCGAGGCGCTTCTGGCCGAGGCAAAGCGGCCATGGTC
This sequence comes from Cupriavidus sp. 05L411, assembly GCF_056398045.1. Lineage (NCBI taxonomy): Bacteria > Pseudomonadati > Pseudomonadota > Betaproteobacteria > Burkholderiales > Burkholderiaceae > Cupriavidus > Cupriavidus sp. 05L411. The sequence continues at coordinate 23,562 of NZ_JBFTOQ010000049.1, forward strand.
GTACGTTGATGCGATGGCGCGTCACATGTTCCAGGTCGACAAGATCGACTGGTGCACACCGGACCAGCTATGGCGTATTGCGGCTGCCCTGCAGAAGGACGCGAACCGTCACGGGAGATAAAGATGGATCTGTCCGAAGTAAAGAACCTGTTACCGGCCCTTGTCCAGGCGATCGTGCGTGCCATCGGCGTATCTGCAGCGCTGAAGCTTGTCGAGCAGCTCGGTGGATCAACCTTCCCGGTTCCGCTCCGCAAGAACGCCGCGGGCGAGGTCAGGTACCAGATCCTGGTGGAGGCCGTGGGCGAGGACGCGGCGACGCAGTTGGTTAAGGTGCTTGGTGGGCAGGAGATCTACGTCCCGCTTTGCTCGACCGCACTGCGCGAGTTACGCGACCGCCAGATCCGAGCCGACTTCGACGCCATCACTCGTGAGCACAGCGCATTGCATGCGGTGGCAACCCTCGCGATCCGGTATAAGATATCGGACCGCCAAGTCTGGCGTATTCTCAATCAAACGGACCGCCTTGGACAGGAAGGCAAGGAGCAACAGTCCTTGTTCTGAGGCTCCGAAAGGGCCGCATCGTGGATCGACCGAAGTTCGCTGCATCCCGGGTTCAAGTTGAAGAGGCATTCTACGATGTCATCCGGGACGTCGACTGTACGCCGATCGAGCGCATTGAATTGCTGAAGGCATTCGATGACGCGCAGCAGAAAGGGGAAATAGGACGCTCTTTCGAGAGGCGTATTTCTTCTATCTTCCACCAGCGCGAATGGTCGTGGGCATGGGCCGCAGAATGGGCTGCCCGTTTTGATACCCTAGGCCAGTGGCCTTACATGTGGGACCGGCGCGGAAACCCAAATGATGAGGATGATCCGACGCCTATCCTGTGGCATGGCTTCCTCTGTATGCTCCTGGCGCACACTCTCTTCATGCGCATGTACACGGTGCAGAATCGAGATTCCTTTGTCGAGTCCGGACAGCAAGACATACGCCTTGTGAATGCCGGCTGCCCCGTGGAGCGTCAGATCGTTGAGAGCCTATCGCCGGAGAAGCTCGCGATGCTCCCACCGTACTTCCCAGGGGATCGGACACGCTTCCGCTCCCAGAAATAGCAGAGGCCCGGCAAGAACTGCCGGGCCTTTTAAATTGCCCCGCTGACACTCATCGGTATTCGAAGCACGCGCAATAGCACGCAGACTGAGGCCCTGTCTACATCGGCACAGGTCAGGGGGAAATTGTGCAGCCGCGCGGCATCCGAAACAACAATCCAGGGAACATCCGTTGGCGCGATGATTGGCAAGGTTTGATCGCGCCGAACATGCGGACCGACAAAGACTTCTGCCAATTCACCGAGCCTGCCTTTGGCATCCGTGCAATCTGCCGGATCTTGCTCAACTACGGCAGCAAGGCAGGGACGCCAGGTGTTGGTCAGCCCAACATCGACACTGTGCGCGAGATCATCGGCCGTTGGGCACCGCCGTCGGAGAACGACACCGAGGCCTACATCGCCAGCGTTGCTTGCAGCGTGGACGTTCTCCCGAACCAGCACATCGACGTGACCGAACCGCGCATCATGCGCGGCCTGGTGGTCGCCATCATCCGTCACGAGAACGGCCAGCAACCATACAGCCCGACGATCATCAACGAAGGGCTGCGGCTGGCAGGGATCGCATGAAGCTGCTCGAGCTCATCACCGACGAACGCACCGGCCGGCTCTCACACACCAAGCTCTGGCCCAATGTGGCCAACCTGGTGGCCACCGTTCTCTTTGCGCGCGCCGGCTGGCTCGATCAGCTCACTGTCGATATCTGGTGGGCATACCTCGGCTGCGTCGGTGGGTACACCGCCATCATGCGCCTCGCCCAGGCCGCTCGCGAAAGGAAGGCCAATGATCCAGCTTAATCGCCTCGAAGCGATCGCGCTTGCTGTGCTCGCGCTGCTCGCCGGTATCACCCTGGGCACCCCGGTTGGCTTGTGGTATGGCTCAAGCCATGCCACGGCAGTTGGGGCGGCCAAGATGGCCGACCTTCGCCGGGAAACCGCCGAGGCCAGCGCTGCAGCGGTGTCGGCAGCCGCCGAGAAGCTGGCGCTTGAGACTGCCCGCGGAGACCGTCTCAGTGCCGCATTGAGCGGCGCCGAAAGCCGCATTGATGCCATTTCCCGCCAACTCATTAACAGGGTCGATCATGTTACGACGGTCTATCGCGAGGCGCCTGGCGCTGCGCTCAAGCCTATTCCTCAGTGCATCTTCACTCGCGGCTGGCTGCGCGGTTACAACGCCGCCATCGGCGCTGCAGTGCCCCCCGCCGTCGAAGCCACCGGCACACTTGCTCAAGCGCCCGGAGCCGGTATCGCCCCTGCTGGAGAAGACGAGCTTGCCCCCGCCGATATCGACGCCAAGTCGATCCTGACGCACCAGGTCGAATACGGTGCGCGCAACCAGAAATTGGAAGAGCAGCTCAATCGCCTGATCGACTTTAACGAGGGCAAGGATGCTCAGTAACCGCGCCCTCGACGAGGCCAGCAAGTGGGAACAACGGGAGCGAGCTGCTGGGATTGAGCTGGTGCGTTCCCGGATGGGCTCAGGGGTATCGGCAGAGGCGTGTCAGGACGACGCGTGCGGCGAACCGATCCCGGAGGCTCGCCGTCTTGCAGTTCCTGGTTGCCAATACTGCGTCGAGTGCCAAGCGCGTCGGGAGAAAGGTCGATGACTATCTCCCTGGTGCAGTTTTGGGACGTGCTGAAGGTCTTGGTCTCGATCGCCATGGCCATCGGCGGACCGTTCCTAACTTGGTGGCTTGCCCGCGAGCGCGCAGAGCGGAAGGAGGTCAAGGTTGGATTGTCTGCCCTGCAGGGGGAGTTGACCGCCATGAAGCTGGATCTCGCTCAGCACTATGCACGCAAGGACGAAGTGAAGGACAGCCGCCAGGAAGTGCTGGCGGCAGTTAAGAGTATCGAAAACAAGGTGGACCGACTGTTCGACAAACTGGACCGTAAGGCAGACAAGACCCCATGAACAAACCTCAAGAAAGCGAAGAACTGCGCCTGCTGCGAATGATCGATGGCAAGGTCGACAGCCTCGATAAGAAGATCGATCACATCGAGGGGCGTGCGATTCGCCTCGGCGCGACAGCCGGTGCCGCCGCTGGGGGTGTCACGGGTGGCATCGTGGCAATCGGCGTCTTCCTGGCCAAGTTCAAGCTGGGAGTCTGAGCCGCTATGGCGCATCCCAAGGAAATCCGAGATATCGTCCGCCGGGCATATGTATTTGACCGGTTGACGCTGGAGATTGCCGCCATGAAGGCGGGCGTCTCCTACGGTACGGCGCGGCGTTGGAAGGCCGATGCCGGGGAAACCGGGGATGACTGGGACAAGGCTCAGAGCGCGCAGCTGATCGCTGGTGGCACGCTGGAAGACATCGCGCGCGGCGTCCTGGCCGGGCTGGTGACGCAGTATCAGGCCACGATGGAAGAGCTGGCCAGGACGGAAGACTTTAAGCCGATGGAGAAGACCAAACTGCTGGCCAGCCTTGCAGACAGCTTCCAGAAGACCGTGTCCGCCAGCAAGAAGATATTGCCCGAGACCAACGAGCTGGCTGTGGCCATGGACGTGCTCCAGCGCTTGGCCACATTCGTGAAGAACAACAAGCCTGAGCACATCCAAGTCTTCGCGGAGCTCCTGGAGCCCTTTGGCAGCGAGCTGAGTAAGGCCTATGGCTGACACTTTCACCGACCGGGATTTCAAGAAGGAGCTGGCGATTCTCTCGGGCCAGCTCCTTCGTGATATCGAAGCCCACCAGTCAGGCCTGGACGCCAGTCCGGCCGCGATCGCGGAGCGTCGTCGGCGTGTCCTGAAGGACGGGGACTTCCAGTTCTTCGCTTATACCTATTTTCCGCACCACATCCGCGGCACGCCCTCCAGCTTCCAGGGTCATTTCTGCCAGCGCTTCCCGCAACTCCTGGAGCAACCCCGCGGCGCGCTCGAATGGTGGGTCGCACCGCGGGGCGAAGCCAAGTCCTCCCTGGCCACCAAGATCGGTCCCGCCTACTGCGTTGTGCGCGGCCTGCTGCAGCGCCCCGAGGTGCAGAAAGAGATCGGCTGGGAAGGCACGCTGCCGCCTTTCATCGACTACGTCATTTTGCTGGGCGCGGAGACCAAACTACCCGCCAAGCTGATCGAGGTGGTTAAGACCGAACTCACGGCCAATGCAATGCTGCAGCTCGACTTTCCCGACGCCTGCGGAAGCACTAGCATGTGGCGCATCGGCGAAGCGGTATTTCGCACCAACGTTAAGCTGGAATCCTTCGGCGCCGACCAGGCCATCCGGGGCACCTTCCACGGCGCGAGCCGGCCCAAGCTGCTGATGGGGGACGATCTGATCACCGACGCCGAGGCGAAAAGTCCCACCGAGCGGCTGAACCGTTGGAACTGGTTGACCAAGGCGATTGACTATCTCGGCCCGCCGGACGGCAGTGTTAAGTATGCCGGCGTCGGTACCGTCCTGGACAAGGACGATCCGATCAGCCGGGCCAAGAAGACCATCGGCCATGTCGTGCATCACTTCCGGGCAGTGGAGACGATGCCTACCAACATGGATCTGTGGGCGCAGTGCGAGGAGCTCATGCGCAACCAGGACCGGACGATCATCGATGAGACGGCCAAGGCCGGCCGGGTGATCCCGGAAGACCAGCTCCCATCGTATCGATTCTATATAGAGCACCGCGCCGAGATGGATGCAGGCGCAAAGATCTCGTGGCCGTCGGTGCGATCCCTCTTCTGGCTGATGCGCCAGCGCGCGAAGGCGCCGAAGGCGTTTAACACCGAGCTCCAGGGCGATCCCCGCACCGACGAGGACAAGATCTTCGGCAACATCACCTTCTGGGTGCAGCGCCTGCAGCATTGGATCATGTTCGGCGCCTGCGACCCATCCATGGGAGCCAATGAGAAGTCCGACCCATCCTCGCTCCTGGTCGGCGGTTTTGACACATGGAACAGCAAGCTGCATGTGGTGCATGCCGAGATCAAGCGCCGCGTGCCATCCAAGCTCGAAGCCGACCTGGTTGCCATGCAACGGGAGTTCAAGTGTCGGGCAATCGGCTTCGAGAACAACAATGCCTACGAGCATTCGCGCCAGACGTTTATCAAGGCTGGCATGGCTGCCGGTGTACCGCTGCCGCTGGTCGGCGTGACCGCGACGGTGCCAGCAGAAGTACGCATCGACTCCCTTGAGCCGTTCATCACCGACCGGCTGGCCGCAAGCATCCTTCTGCATCCCGAGCTGCGCCAGCTGCTCGACGAACTAGACACCTGGCCGGAGAAGCAGTCCCACCACCACTATGACGGCCTGACCGGGCTGCAGATCCTGTGGATGATCGCGTCGACGCGCGCCCACGGGCTATACGAATACACCTCTGTGCCAAAGCATGCGCAAGACGACGGGCGCGCGGATGACGATGGCATGATTTCGGGCGCCAGCGGCGCCTGGTAGGAACCACCATGGCAAAAATCGTTGACCAGTTCGGACGTCCCATCGAGCGGACCGTCCTGTCCGAATCCCAGTCCGCGCGCCTGCAGGCCCTGCATCATGACTACGCCGGCCACCCCTCGCGCGGCCTGACGCCGGCCCGTCTGGCCCGCATCTTGGAGCTGGCGGAGATCGGCGACCTGATCGCCCAGTCCGACCTGTTCCAGGACATGGAGGAGAAGGACGGGCACATCTTCGCTGAGATGAGCAAGCGCAAGCGCGCGTTGCTGACGCTCGACTGGTCCATCAATCCGCCGGCCGGCGCGTCGGCACAGGAAAAACGCCAGGCGCAACTGATTGACCAGTGGTTCCGGGATCTGCCGGACTTCGAAGACGTCCTGCTCGATCTTCTGGATGCAGTCGGCCATGGGTTCTCCGCTCTTGAGATCAGCTGGGATCGCGTGGACGGTGTCTGGCTGCCCGCTAAACTGGAACACCGCCCCCAACGCTGGTTCATGACGCCCTTCGGGGAGCCAGACGAGCTGCGCTTGCGCGGCTATCAGGCCCGCGGCGAGGAGCTCTGGCCGTTCGGCTGGGCAGTGCACCGCCATAAGGCCAAATCCGGCTACGTGGCGCGCGGCGGGCTGCACCGTGTGCTGGCCTGGCCGTACCTCTTCAAGAACTTCTCTGTGCGAGATCTGGCCGAGTTCCTTGAGATCTACGGCCTTCCGCTGCGGGTGGGCACCTATGGCACCGGGGCCAGCAAGGACGAAAAGCTGGCTCTGCTGCGTGCGGTCTCGGAGATCGGTCACAATGCCGCGGGCATCATCCCAGAAGGCATGGAGATCGACTTTAAGGAAGCCGCAAAGGGGACGGAAGAGCCATTCGAGGCAATGATCAGCTGGTGCGAGCGCACCCAGTCCAAAGTGATCCTCGGCGGCACCCTGACCAGCCAGGCCGACGGGAAGTCCTCGACCAACGCCCTGGGCAACGTGCACAACGAGGTCCGGCACGACCTGATGGTCTCGGATGCGCGCCAGCTCGCGGGCACCATCAAGCGCGACATCATCTATGCCATCTGTGCGCTGAACTTCGACCAGGTCGACCGCCGGCGCATGCCTGATTTCGTCTTCGACACGCGGGCGCCGGAAGACATGAAGCTCTACGCTGACTCGCTGCCCAAGCTGGTTGGCCTGGGCCTTAAGGTGCCGCGCACCTGGGCGCATGAGAAGCTTGCCATCCCGGAGCCCAAGGAAGGCGAGGACGTGCTGCAGATCGCCCGGCCGGAGATGATCGTGCCGCCTGAGATGCGGGCGAAGGAAGCGCCGGTCAGGACAGCCGCCATGACTTACCGTGCTGTGCTGACCAACGACCAGGGCGAGATCGTCTACCCGGACCAGCACACCCTCGATGTCGCCGCCGGCAACCTGCCCGCCGAAGCGTTAAGTGCCGAGATGGCTAAACTGCTTGCGCCCGCTATTCAAGCTATCCAGGCGGGCGAGCATCCAGACCAGGCGATCGAGGCGCTGGTCGCCGCGTACCCAAATCTCGACGAGACGGTGGTCGCCGAGCTGCTTGCGCGTGCGATCTTCGTGGCCGACGTGTGGGGGCGGCTGAATGGCAACGCCTGACCTGGCGTACGCCATAGGCCTCCAGCCCGAGGAGGCTATCCGGTACTTCCAGAGCAAGGGCTACGCTATCGGCTTCAAATGGGAGGACGTCTGGCAGGAGGCCCATGCGCGCGCATTCACCGCCGCCGGCGTGATGAAGGTCGACGTGCTCCAGGACATCCGCGGCGCCCTGGACAAAGCGTTAAGTGCCGGCAAGACCTTCGCCGAGTTCAAGAAGGACCTGATGCCCACCCTAGAACGCAAGGGCTGGCTGGGCAAGGGCTACCTGGTCGACGAGCAAACGGGCGAGATTCAGGGCAAGCGCCTGACGCCGCGGCGGCTGGACACCATCTTCCGCACCAACATGCAGTCTGCCTATATGGCCGGCCGCTTCGCAACCCAGCTTGAGAGCGTCGACGACCGCCCGTATTGGGAATACGTGGCTGTGATGGACAATCGAACGCGCCCCGCGCACCGCGTGCTTAACGGACGCGTCTTCCGTTACGACGATCCGTTCTGGAAGACCTTCTACCCGCCTAACGGCTACCGGTGTCGTTGCCGAGTCCGCACGCGCAGCCGCGGCGATGTGGATCGCCTCGACCTGGCGCCATCCTCCAGCGAGGGCCAGCTCACCGAAGTTGACCAGGTCATCAATCGGGACGGAGAGACCCGGCCCACGGTCGCTTACAGGGATCCCCTCACCGGCAAGAACTTCATGGCTGACCCGGGATTCGGCTTCAATGCCGGTCAGGCCTGGGCTGCACCGTTCACGCCGCCACCGCGTGCTGACTTGATCCGAAGTGTCCCGCACGGGGCACCCCTGCCGGCCGCGCCGGCGGCCACGCCGCTTGCAGCGGATCGGCTTCTGCCTCCGGGACAAGGCCCAGAGCGATACAGCGCGGCGTTCATGGAGCGCTTTGGCTTGACGCCAGGCGCTGCGACTGCCTTCGAAGACGTCACAGGCGCCCGGCTGGCCATCTCCGATGCGCTTTTTGCCTCGCCCCCACCGGAGTGGGTCTGGGGTCAGCGTTACGCCAGCCTCCTGGCCGACGCTGTACGCATGCCTGACGAAGTCTGGCTGTCCTGGGAGCGGTTCGACGATGCATGGAGGCTCACTCGCCGCTACGTTAAGACCTACCAGGTCGACACCGGAGAATGGCTGGCGGCTGGCTTCGAATACAGCCAGGACGGCTGGAGCTACCGCGTCGCCACCGCGCGCTTGCCGGCGGAGGACGACCAGCTCCGGGCTGTCGATGCCATGCGCGGAACGTTCCTCCAATATAGGAAGCAACAGCCATGATCGAGATCTCCCTAGATTTCAAGAACGTTGACCAGGCGCTAGGGCGACTGGCGGGCTTCTCCCGCAGCAAGCGTCCGCTCATGCGGTCAATCGCCGGCATCATGGCCGACGCCGTCGAGGAGAACTTTGCCCAGGAGGGGCGCCCCAAGTGGCTTGGCCTGGCGCCCGCCACGCGCAAGCGCCGCGGAGACGGCAAGATCCTGCAGGACAAGGGCCGCTTGGCTGCCTCCATCGTTTCGCGCGCCGACGGCGAGTCGGCGGCCGTTGGCACGAACGTTCGCTATGCAGCTATCCACCAGTTCGGCGGGGAGATCACCCGTGCCGCGCATTCCGGCTGGGTGCGACTGCGTACCGATGCGCGTGGCAATCTGATCCGCCAGGGTACAAAAGGCCGTGCTGCGCGCCTGGCGGTGTTCGCCAAGGACTCGCACAAGCGCGTCCGGACGGTCCGCTACACCTCCAGCGAGGGCAAGACCAAGATCCCCGCGCGCCCCTTCCTTGCGCTCACGCAGGTCGATGCCGACAATATCGAGCGTACGGTCTCCGAATACCTCGCCAACCTCCTCGGATAGCCCATCCGGAAAACGCGCCCGTGGCGCGTCGGAGGGCCATCGGACCACCGTCGGTACACCCTAGGGGGTGTCACTAGCGTTAAGGGCATGTTAAAACCGCTCCCAGCGGTATCCGCGCCCGTCACGCTCCCGCGAAACACCCAACCCCTCCGGGTGACACGCTTCCACCTCACCCCATGACCGTCCCGTCGCCATCATGGCGACATGACGACCCGTGCCCTCATCGCCCGCCTCTCTGTCGAGATCTCGACCGGCTCCAGTGCTATCCAACTGATGCCGGCCGGGGCCTTCCGCGCCCGCGACGGACGTCCGAAGGAATGCGACGCTTGGCACATCGATGCCGCCACGGCTGCTGCCATTGTTGCCCAGGTCAACGCACGGGAGACGCCGTATGTAATCGACTACGAACACCAGACTCTGACAGCCGCAACCAGCGGTCACCCCGCACCGGCGGCCGGCTGGTTCCATAAGGTCGAGTGGCGCGAAGGCGAAGGCCTCTTCGCCGTCGACGTGGAGTGGACCGACAAGGCGGGCACCATGATCGCCGCCAAGGAATACCGCTTCATCAGCCCGGTCTTCAGCTACGACCCCAAGACCGGCGAGGTTGGCCAGCTGCTGCATGCAGCCCTCACAAACAATCCCGCGCTCGATGGCATGGACGAAGTGACCGTCGCGGCCGCCTCGCGCCTGCTCGCCGATTTAACCGCCCAGACGGGGGCACTGCCCGTCGAATCTTCCCCGGAGTCCAACATGGATGAACTGCTCGAGCAGCTGCGATGGCTGCTGAATATGCCCGTCGGTGCGACCGCCGATGACATCAAGGTGCAGCTGAAGAAGCTGATCGACCAGCTCTCGCCCAACGAGGGCACCGCTGCCGCAGCCATCAACCTGGTCGAGCTGCTCGCGCAGCGCGATCAACAGATCGCCGCCCTGACCGTCAACCAGGTCGACCCGGCGCTGTTCGTGCCGATCGTCGTGGTCGAAGGCCTGCGTACCGATCTCGCCGCACTGACCGAACAGCTGGCGACTCACAACATCCAGGCCGAGGTGGTCACCATCGACGGCCTGGTCACCGCCGCGCTGTCGGATGGCCGCCTGCATCCGACCATGGAAGGCTGGGCCCGAGATCTGGGCAAGTCGAACCTCGCCGCCCTCAAGTCCTACGTCGACAAGGCCAAGCCGATCGCTGCGCTGCGTGGAACGCAAACCGGCGGCGTCGTACCGCCGGCGGCGAAGGCGGCGGGCCAGGAAGCCGAGTCGGCCAGCGAGATGGAGCTCGCCATCTGTGCCTCGCTGGGCGTTGACCCCGCCGCCTACGCCAAGGTGAACAACCCCAAGGCCTAAGCCTCAGGGCCGCCTCAACTGTCTGGAGACCTGCATGACCGCGCTCACCGCCGATCGCAACACCACCTTCCGCGCCGGGATCGATTTCGAATTCCCCGTCGCGGCCAACACCAAGATCTTCGCCGGATCGATCGTGGCGATCGACACGGCGACCGGCACCGCCACCAAGGGGGCGACAGCCACCACGCTGAAGTCCGTTGGCATCGCCCAAGCTATCGCCGACAACACGGGCGGAGCCGCAGGCGACATCCGTGTCCGGGTCCGCCGCGGCCTCTGGCATGTGGCCAACTCGGCCGCGACCGACCAGATCACCCTGGCCGACGTCGGCGCGGACTGCTACCTGGTCGACGACCAAACCGTGGCCAAGACCAGCGGCACCAACACGCGCTCGCTGGCCGGCAAGATCCGCGACGTCGACGCCACCGGCGTCTGGGTCGAGTTTTAACCCGAGCGCTTAACTATCCACTCCCGGAGATATCAATGAAATCGACCCGACACCAATGGGTATTCGCCGTCGCTGCGACGGTGATGATCGGCCTGGCGCTCTGCCTGGCCAACGCGGTAGGCGCCTCCAGCCATGCTGCGGCGATCGTACCGCTGGCACAGCTGCCCGCGCTGCAGATCGACGATCGCATGCTGGGCTTCGCTGCGGCGGGCATCGTCATCAACCGAGCTAGCCTGAATGCGCTGTTCCAGGGCTACAAGGTGCTTTTCCAGCAGGCCTTCGACGGCGTGCCGGCGGACTGGGACAAGATCGCCATGCGCGTCCCGTCGCAGACCTCCAAGGAAGTCTATCCGTGGCTCGGCCAGACCACGCGATTCCGCGAATGGATCGGCGATCGCGTCCTGCAGAACTTGATGCTTCACGACTTCGCCATCAAGAACAAGCCGTGGGAAAACACCGTCACCATTGACCGCGACGAAATCGAAGACGATTCGTACAACGTATATGGCCCGATGATCTCCCAGCTCGGCCTGGACGCGAAGCAGCACCCCGACGAGCTCGTGTTTGCGCTGCTGGCGGCTGGCTTTGGCCAATCCTGCTACGACGGCCAGTACTTCTTCGACACCGATCACCCGGTGCTCCAGGCGGACGGCACCATCGGCTCGACGTCGAACTTCCAGGGTGGCACCGGTACCGCCTGGTATCTGCTGGACGTCTCGAAGATGGTCAAGCCGATCATCTACCAGGTGCGCAAGGACTACAAGTTCGTCGCGATGGACCAGGAGACCGACGAACAGGTCTTCACCAGCAAGAAGTTCCGCTACGGCGTCGATGCTCGCTCCAACGTCGGCTTCGGCCTCTGGCAGCTCGCCTACGCCTCGAAGCAGGAGCTGACCGCCGACAGCTACGGCGCCGCCCGGGCTGCGCTGATGTCGATCAAGGGTGACAACGGTAAGCCGCTCGGTGTTCGCCCCTCGCTCCTGGTGGTCCCGCCCTCGCTGGAAGGCAAAGGCATGCAAGTGCTGCAGGCGGAGAAGAATGGCGCCGGCGCGACCAACGTCTACTACAACACGGCCAAGCTGCTCACCACGCCCTGGCTGAGCTAACGGGATACCTCCCGCCCTGGTACAGCCGCGCGACGCCGTAAGCGCGGAGGAAGAAGGTCCGGAACCCTCGGCAGCAGTGCGGGGTTCCGGCGGGTTAAACCGATCTGATGGAGAGCCATAATGGCCACCAAGAAAGTGAAAGTGCTTCGCGTCGTCAGCCGGAAGGATTCGTTTCGCCGCGCTGGACACGAATTCGGCGCCGAGCCGAAAAATCTCCCGCTGGACACGCTTCATCAAGACCATGTGTCCGCGATCAAAGGCGACCCGAATCTGGTCGCGGTTGAAGTCGAAGTGACGATCGACGAGGACGGCAACGTCGTGGAAGTGTCCCAGGAGACCGATCGCGACGAGGCCAAGTCGGCGCTACTGAATTGGGCCAGTGAGCTCGGCGAGCGAGACAACGCGCTCACCGTGCGCGAAAACGCGGTCAAGTCCCGCGAGGACGCGGTGTCTGCTGCAGAAGCTGCCCTGGTCGAACGCGAAGCCGGTCTGGCCGCGCGTGAAGCCGCGGCTGGCCAGGCGGCAGCGAAGGCCAACACCGCCAAGAAGTAAGCCATGGCCTACGCAACGCAGAGCGACATGGCGGCCCGCTTCGGCGAGGATGAGCTCGTCGAGTTGACCGATCGCGATCGCACCGGTGCCGTCGACGCAGGCGTCCTGGCGGGCGCACTGGACGATGCCAGCGGCGAGATCGACAGCTACCTGGCTGGCCGCTATGCCGTTCCGCTTGCGCAGGCGCCGCGCTTTTTGTCGGGTCTGTGCTGCGATATCGCCCGCTACCGGCTGTGCGGCGCCGGCACCCGGCTGACCGAGGTTATCAACGAGCGGTATCGCAATGCGACCCGCTTTCTGGAGAAGGTCAGTTCCGGTGCCGTCTCCATCGGCCCAGTCGGCGACACCGGCACGGTGCCGGCTGCCGACAACCCGGTGATCTTCAACAGCGGCGGCAAGGCCTTCGCCCGTGGCCGGGGGGCACTGTGAGCACGCCGATCATCACAGCAGTCGAGCTGGCCATGGTGGCGAGGCTCCGCCTTGGCCTTGGGAAGATGGTTAGGTCCGTCGAAACGTACGGCGGCGAGCTCGACGACGACTCCGACGAAGTGATTCGCCGCTTTCCCGCGGCCTGGGTCACATTCGGCGGCGTGCGTGACACACAGCCCACGGCAACCAGTCGCGAGAAGTGGAAGGCCGAAGCCCTATTCGCGGTGATGGTGGGTGCGCGCAGCGTGCGCAACGAGCAAACCGCGCGGCATGGCGGCCCGGCCCTGCACGAGGTCGGCACCAACACGTTGATCTACGCCGTGCGCCGGCTGCTGTCCCAGCAGGATCTTGGCCTGCCAGTGCGCCACCTGGCGCCCGGTCGGATCCGTACCCTGCGACACGTGCTGCTCGATCGGGAAGCGTTTTCCTGCTACGCCTTGGAATTCCATACAGCTTGGGTCGAGGAAGTCCTGCAGAACGGACGATTTCCCGATCAGGTGGGCGATGGGCAGCCTGACGACGTCTTTGGTCGCTACGACGGACAGCTCGGTGTGCCAGATCCGGATTGGTTGCACACAGGCCTCAACTATTACCTGCAGCCTGACGACGGCAAGCCCGACGCCCAGGATCTCATTACGCACGGGAGCAACCCATGAAGGTTAAGGCCGCGCCCGGTCTGTCCGTTCCGAAGGAAGACAGCCCGCGGGAATACATCACCGAGGACCAGGACGTCGAGGTCGAGCGCACCGCCTATTACATGCGGCGCCTGGCGGAAGGCGACCTGGTCGAAGTCAACGATACCCCCGCCCGCAAGCGGGCCAGCAACGGAGGCGCCTGATGGCCAGCCCAAATATCAGTTTCGACGCGATCCCGTCTTCCATCCGCAAGCCGGGGAAGTACTTCGAGTTCAACACCCGGCTGGCCGTACGCACATTGCCCGGCAATCTGCAGAAGGTGCTGTTCGTCGCCCAGCGACAGCCGGCGGCCGGCCAGGCCGCTCCCACGCCGTCTGACGTGTTCTCGGATGAGCAGGCCGCATCGCTGTTCGGCCGAGGCTCAATCGCGCACTTGATGGCGCGCGCCGCGATCAAGGCCAACCCGTACCTGCAGCTCACCATCATGGGTATCGACGACGCGGTCGCTGGCGTGGCCGCGGCGGGCACGGTTACGCTGACGGGGCCAGCGGCTGCAGCTGGAGCCTTCTCGCTGTCGATCGCTGGCACCTCAGTCGATATTCCCGTCAGCACGGCCGACACCGCAACGGCACTGGCAACCAAGCTGGTGAACCAAATCGCCAACCAGCCGGACCTACCGGTCACGGCAACGGCCGCAGCGGGGGTAGTAACGCTAACCGCGAAGAACAAGGGTGAGCACGGCAACGCCATCAAGCTTGGGGCTACCAGCCAAGCCGCCGGTGTCACGGGCACCGTGACGGCGATGACAGGTGGATTGAACGATCCGGATCTGGCGCCTGCGCTGGCATCCTTGTTCGCAGCGGGCCACAACATCATCGGCTGCCCGTTCTCTACCCAGACCGCTCTGACGACGCTGCGTACGCACCTGGACGCCGTGTCCGGCCCCATGGAGCAGCGTGGAGCGCGCGGCGTGGCCGGCTTCCCTGGAACCCTAGCGGCAGGCAGCACGCTGGCGGCGGCCATCAATGCGGGGCGTATCTCGATCGGTTGGCACCGGGGCTCCGTGAAGCTGCCTGCGGAGATCTCCGCGGCCTATGCTGCAGTTATGGCGAGCGAAGAAGATCCTGCGCGCCCGCTTAACACCCTGCCGCTCACAGGCCTGGATGTCACCAGCTTGGTCGACCGCCCGTCTCGCACCGAGCAGGAAAACGCGCTTTACAACGGTCTGACGCCGTTCGAGATCGGCCCGGGAGACAAGGTGCAGATCGTTCGCGCGATCTCCACATACACCAAAGACCCGCAAGGTGTCGACGATGTATCGCTGCTCGACGTGACCACCATTGCCACCCTCGACTACGTTCGCAAGGCCTGTCGGGAGCGGATCGCCTTGCGCTTCCCGCGGGAGAAGCTATCGGAGAAGACGCCAGAGAAGGTCCGCTCCGAGCTGCTCGACGTCCTAATCAAGCTCGAAGAACTGGAAATCGTCGAGAACGTCGAGGCGAACAAAGACGGTCTGATCGTCGAGCGCGACAGCCAGGACAACAATCGCCTCAACGCCAAGATCCCGACCGATGTGGTGAATGGCTTGCATGTGTTCGCCGGCCGCATCGACCTGCTCCTGTAACTTAACATCCGGAGGCCAATATGGCATTGGAAGAATACGCTGGCGCCATCGTGCTGGAGTGGGACGGCCAGGAAATCGACGTGGTGGACTTCAGTGTCACCTCGCGGACTGGCACCAAGCCTGTCAAGACGATGAACCGCAATCGCCGCGTAAAGGGCTTTGCGCGCGGCATCGAGGAACACGAACTGTCGGTGACGGTGGTCGTTCCGTTGACGGGCGACAAGGACTGGCTGACCCTGGAGGGCGCAAAGCTCACCAGTTACCCTGCGAGCGCCGGTGGCAAGCGAGAGAGTTACCTGGACTGCTACGCCACCGAGGTCAGCGATAAGTACTCCGTCGAGAACGAGGCGCGTCGTGACATCCGCATCTTCGCCGCGCGCAAGGTGAACGAATGAAGATCACTGGCTCCCTCCTGTACGGCGTCGAGTTCGGTGGCGAGGTTCACTACGACTTCGCGCTGCGCCTGCCGACGGTGGCGGACAACATCGCTGCCGTCGAGGAAACGGAAGGGCCAGCCTCCGGGCTGCGCATTGAGGTCTATATGTACTCGCGCGCACTGGAGTCCCTGGGCACCATTCCGCGTGAGGCTATCACGTATGAGTTGCTCTCGGAGCAGCTTATGCCGGAGGACCTGGACATCCTTGGCGCCCACGTGGCAGAGGTTAAAAAAAAGCGGCTGCGGCGGAGGAACGACTCCGCCCCTTCCGGCTCGCCATCGTCGCCCTCGGCCGAATCGGAATCCCCGAGTCCACCGTCCGAAACATGACGGAAGCCGAGTTCGAGGGGTATATGGCCGCGCTGCTGCGGCCATCCTCGTCTCGGGGCGGTCGCACTACTCAGGAGACCAGCAAGCGCGTTGTCAGCCAGCGTAAGCGCAAACCAAGGAACGCGTGATGTCAGACCTTAACGTTGCTCTTCGCCTCACCACCCGCGATCAGATGTCGCGGCCGGCCACGCAGGCGCTGCAAGGTGTCCRCAGCGAGGGCCAGCGGCTATTTCAGGCGAGAGAGACGCTGGGCATTCGTTCCGAGCAGCGCATCCAGCGCGAGATCCGCCAGACCGAGCTGGCCTACCAGCGCCTGGCGGCCTCCGGGACTGCCTCGGCTCGCGAGCAAGCGCGCGCGTTCGATGCGATGCGCGCCAAGGTCGCTGAGCTTCGCCGCGAGATGGGCCAGGTATCGGCCCTGCAACGCGGTATGGGCATGGCGGGCGGCGCGGTTCGGCGTATGCAAACTGCTGCTGGAATCGGCATGGGCGTCGCCGCAGGTGCTTACGTGCTAAGCCGTCCCGCCGGTGCGCAGATGAGCTATGACCGTCGTCTGGCAATGATGTCGAACACCGCCTATGCAGACCGCGGCGTTGAGGGGCGCATCGCCGGCATGCGTACCCTGGAGGAGGCTGTTAAGTCTGCCGTCCGCTTCGGAGGAGGTTCGAAGGACCAGGCGGCTGAAACGCTCGACCAACTGATCGCTTCGGGTGCCTTCAGCGTCGACTCCTCCGTGCGCATGCTGCCGACGCTGCAAAAGTTCGCTACCGGTTCGGGCGCCGATCCCACCCAGCTCAGCCAGATCGCCCTGCGCGCCATGCAGACGTTCAAGATCAAAGAGACCGAACTGCCCAAGATCCTGGACATGGCGCTCGTCGCTGGCCAGGAAGGTGGCTTCGAGCTCAAGGACATGGCGAAGTGGTTGCCTCAGCAGATGGCGGCCGCCCGCAACTCCGGGCTCTCAGGTGTGGGTGGCTTCGCCAAGCTGCTTGCCGCCAATCAGGCATCCGTCATCACTGCCGGCACCAAGGACGAGGCCGGAAACAACCTGGTCAACCTCCTGGCGAAGATCAATAGCGCCGACACGGCCAAGGACGCGCAGAAGGTGGGTATCAACCTGTCGGGTAACCTGGCACGCGCCCGCTCGCTCGGCGTGGATTCCCTGGACGCCTTCGTCAACATGGTCGACAGCGTTGTCGGCAAAGACAAGCAGTATGCGGCCCTGAAGGCGAAGATCGGCACCGAGAAGGGTGAGCAGAAGAAGGCCACCATGGAAAGCATGGGCGATATCCTGCAGGGCTCGGCAATCGGCAAGCTGATCCAGGATCGGCAGGCGCTGATGGCGCTGGTTGCGCTGATGAATAACCGTGCCTACGTTAAGGATGTCCAGGCCAAGGCGATGGGCGCAGAGGGTGCCAATGAGAAGAACTTCTCCGTCATCGCGCAGACTCCATCCTTCAAGGTCGAGCAGGCCAAGAACGAGGCAGACTTCGCGCAGAACAGTGCCTTCTCGGGTTTCAATCGCGTCATCGGCGACACCGCTGAGAAACTCACGGCATACGCTCGGGAGTACCCCGGTCTGACCGCGGCACTCGCCGGCGCCACGACCGGCCTTGTTGCTCTAACCGCGGCCACCGCAGGGGCGGGATTGGGCTCGGTGCTGACCGGCGGTGCCGGCGGCGCGGCTGGTGGCGCTGCGCGGGGCGCCGCTGGTACGGCATTGCGCGCGGTGGGCCGCTACGCGCTATTGCCCGCAGCGGCCGGTGCGGGCGGCTACGCCTTCGGCACCTGGCTGAATGGTGGCATCAACAACCTGGTCGAGCGCTCCACCGGCGAGAAGGGAGCGACCCTTGGCAGCAAGATCTACGACTGGACGCACCCCTCTGACCCCTCACCGGCCGGAGCGACGCCCTTGCTCAACAAGCTCGACAAGCAGACCGCCGCCATCGAGGCGCTGTCCAAGGCGCCGCAGCCCATCTCGGTGCCTGTCAAGGTTGTGCTTGATGGTGTGGTCATCGCCGAGTACATGAACAACTTCAACTCCCGTGAGACCAGGAGGAACTGATGGCCTGGAAAGACGACCTTCTGGAAGCCTCGTTTCGGGGCGTTAAGTTCGATTGCGTGCGGACCCGAGACCGGCTTCCAAAGGAGCTGGCCAGGGACGCTTACCCGTACGTCGACGGTGAAGACATAGAGGATCTAGGCTTCGGCGCCCGGGAGATCCAGATCACCGCGACCTTCTTCGGGGATGACTACAAGGTGCGCCTGGACGCCTTCCTCGGTGCCCTCGCCACGCGCGGCGTCGGCGAGCTTATCCACCCGGTGTTCGGCAGCATTCCAAACGCCCAACTGGTCGACCTGGACGTTGGACATGACGCGGAGAATCCCGATGCTTGCACGGTGGAACTGCAGTTCCTGCGGGCGACGCCGGGCAATCCATTCTTCGTACAGTCGCTGCCGAACCAACGGGCGGACGGCGCGATCCAGGCCGCAGAGGCAGCACGCGGCAAAGGATCGGAGGTGTTTGCGCAGGCCTTGGATAAGCTCCGGGCGCTCAAGGGCGCATACGGCCGATTGAATGCCCTGAGAGGCATCTTGAGCGGTACCCTCGGACCAATCTACAACCTGGTCACGGGATTTACTCGGACCACGCTGGATTTCCTGAACTTCCCGCGTGCTTTCAACAGTGACCTGGTAGGCCTCATCAAGGGTATGGGAGACCTGCGCTCTTTCGACACCGGCGTATTGTTCTCGGATTGGAAAGGCATGCTCGGCCAATACCAGGACGTGGTCAAGTTGCCCGCGCAAGCGAGCGCCTCACAGTCCGTCATCGGTGCATCGGGGATCGCTCAGAGTACCGATGTGGCTAAGGTCACGGCGATGGTTCAACTGGCGACCGCAACTGAGCTGGCGTCGATTGCCGCCGATGTCCTGGCAGCAGAGACGCAAACGCCAACGCTTGCGCACACCGAGATCGAGCAGATCGCAAATGATACCCGCGGCGCGATCGAAGTCGCGGTGGCCAGTTATCGGGAAGCCTATGGCGTGGAGGATGCCCGGCCCGTGATCGAGTCTCTCAAGGATGTGGCGTTGGCGGTTCAGACGATCGCCATAGAGGCCATCGATGCCAGACCCCCCATCGTAACCAGAACGGTGGAGGCACCAGGCAATCTGTCGTTGATCGCCCACCATTGGTATGCAGACCATACCCGGGCGACCGAGCTTCTGCGCCTCAATCCCAGTATCCACAATCCGAATTTCATTGGCCGTGGGGAGGTGCTGCGTGCCTACGCGAGCTGAGAACATGGTTAGTCTGTTGATCGGCGGCCGGGTCCATAGCGATTGGACCACCTACCGGATCGACTCGGACCTGCTCATTCCTGCAGACGCCTGGCAGGTCAGCCTGGCCGCGCCTCGCATCGACGTACCGACCAGCGTTAGGGAAGGCGAGCTGGTGGAGGTGCGCGTCGGCAACGATACGGTGCTTTCGGGGCGAATTGACGAGATCGACCACGAGGTCGGGAAGAACCAGCATACCCTCATGCTTTGTGGTCGCGACGGTGCGGCTGTCCTGGTCGACTGTTCCGCGCCCATCTTCGTGTCGAAGCAGATCACGCTCGCCGAGGTGATCGCTAACGTTGTCAAGCCGCTCGGTATATCCCGCATTCGCGTCGAGGCGGGAGGCACCGCGACCTACGACAAGGTCAATGTCGACCCGTGCGACACGGCCTGGGATGTCCTGACCAACGCCGCGGAAGGAAGCGGGCTGTGGCCCTGGTTCGATCCAGACGGCACGCTCGTGATTGGTGGTCCTGACTACTCAAAGCCGCCGGTGGCCAGCTTGGTCATGCGCCGCGATGGCAAGGGAAACAACCTGGTGAGCCTGGGCCGGCAGGCATCGATCGCGGACCGCTACTCGGAGATCACCGCATTGGCGCAGTCGCACGGCACGTCACTGGAAGCTGGCAAGCACGCCCTGAAGGCCACGGCGCGTGACACCGGCGTCTCCTACTATCGCCCTAAGATCGTGGTGGACCACGATGCACCAACACTGGCATCCGTGGAGGCACGTGCGCGGAAACTGCTCGCCGATTCTCGTCTGCGCGGCATGACGCTCTCGGCGGTCGTCCGCGGCCATCGCGCGTCGGACGGGATCCTCTGGACCCCAGGCCAGCGCATTCATGTGCTATCCGAGCCGCATGGCATTGATGGCATCTACTTTCTGATGGGGCGGCGTTTCGAGGGCGGCCGCGGCCAGGTCAAGGGAGCGAGAACGACGCTGGCGCTAAAGGAAGATGGCGTGTGGGTGCTGGACGCCCATCCGCATACCAAGCGCAAGCGCCATCGCAAACAGATCGGCCCGGGCGAGATCCTCTCGGACGCAGTACTCATGGGGCAATGATGGTCGGGGACATCGACAAACGGATCCGGCGCGCAATGGCCGGTATCCRCCAGGGCTTTCGCGCCGTGCTCACGCTAGCCAACAGCGACTCTGCAGTGATGCTCGCGCAGGGAAATGGGCTGGCAGGGGAGCAACTCCAGGACGCGGAGTTGTTCCAGCACTACGGGCTGACATCCAATCCTCCGGAAGGAACAATGGTGGTGGTGCTGCCGATCGGAGGAAAGACGAGCCACGGCATCATCATTGCAACCGAACATGGCAGCTATCGGCTGAAAGGGCTGAAGAGCGGCGAGGTCGCGCTTTACACGGACGAAGGCGATTCGGTGCACCTACAGCGAGGCCGTGTCATTGAGGTCACCACGAAGGTGTTTCGGGTGATCGCGGAAGAGAAAGTCGAGCTTGTCACGCCTCTTGTGGAAGCCAGCGAGAAGGTAATTGCACAAGGCCTCCTCAGGGGGAATGGTGGACTGGCCGTCAAGGGCGGCGACGGGGATGCCACTGCTGTTATCGAAGGCAAGGTGGTCGCCGACGACGTGATCGCGGGCGGCAAGAGCGGTGCCCACCACCGCCATCCAGAGACCGGCGGGATCACCGACGAGCCCCTATTGATGTAGCATTGCCGTTCGGGCCACCGTCCTGGCGGCCCAGTACTCCCCTGACATCCGTCCACCTGATCTAGCACGTGCCATGCCTCGAAAATCGAAGCATGGACGCTCTTCTCGACCCCCAGACCGGTGGCTACACCGGAACCCGAACCAGCACCCTGGCGAATGCGGTCTATCTTCGCCTGGCGACGCCGCTTGGTTCCTACTGGGCTGATCCCACACTTGGCTCTCGGCTCCATGAACTGGCGCGCGAGAAGGACGTTGCTCGGGTTGCAATCCTAGCCAAACAGTACGCCGAGGAGGCGCTGGCGCCGCTCGTTAAGGACGGCCGGGCACGCTCCATTGTCGTGGAAACGGAACGTGTCGAAAGCGGCTGGCTGCGATTGAGAATTGCCGTGGAAGACGCCAGCGGCAGCATCCAACACTTTGCGCACCCTGTGAAGGTAGTCTGATGGCATTCACTGTTAAGACACTCGCACAGATCCGGGACGCGCAGTTGCGCGACATTTCAAATCAGCAACCGGAAGCGGACACCGGATCGGACTCGGACCATTTCGTCCGCTCCAGCGCCACGGCCAGTTCGATCGAAGGCTTGTACGAGCATCAGGCATGGATCTCCCGGCAGATATTCCCGGACAGCGCTGACGAAGAGAACCTGAAGCGGCATGCCGCGCTGCGCCGCATCTTCCAGAAGCCGGCCGTCGCCGCTTCCGGGAGCATCCGCGCTAAGGGTGCTCCAGGTGCTGCCCTGCAGTCGGGCCTTGCTGGCGTGGCAGGCGGCCAAGTCATAGTCACCACCGCGAGTGCCATCGTGGGTGCGGACGGCACTGTAGTCGTCAATGCGGCCGTCGGCGCCACGGGTACGGCAGGAAACCTTGCCGCTGACACGCCAGGCCAGTTCGGCGCGGCGCCTAGCGGCGTGGCTAGCGAGTTCCAGATTGTCACGATGCGCGGTGGGCTGGAGATCGAGACGCCGGACCAGTTGCTATCTCGCTTGCTAGCGCGCTTGCAAGATCCGCCCGCCGGCGGGAAGACTTCCGACTATCGCGGGTGGGCGCTTGAGGTCCCTGGCATCACAGGTGCCTACGTGTTCCCGCACCGGACTGCCGTGGGCAAAGTCGACGTCGCGGTGATCAGCGGCAATGGCCTCGCCAGCGAAGAGCAAATCATTCAGGCCCAGCTCAATATCGACCGCAATCGGCCTGCGGGCGCACGTGGTGCCACGGTGTTCGTGCCGACCCTGAAGGTGGTTGATTTCGCGCTTGCCCTGCAAGGGGATATCGATCCCGATATCGCGTTGCCCCAGCTCTACACGTCGATCGGAGCGTATTTCGATACCTTGCAGCCGGGTGCTCCGATGGTTAAGTCCCGGATCGAGGCCATCGTCTCCGATACGCAAGCTGTGATTGATCGTCGGATCGACGCGCCACCCGCAAACGTTGTTCCGGTTGTTAGTCCTGTCGTCGTTGAGTGGCTTCGGCTAGGAACAATCTCCCTGTCGGAGCTGGTATGACGCACGCCGAGCTCCTCGCACTACTGCTGCCACCAGGAAGCTATGACGCTAGCGAGCCTCGCCTGTCAGCTGAGCTCGCTGCGGAGGGCGGTGCTCTCGACCAGGCACAAAGCGATGCGTCGAAGGTCCTGGCCGGCATCACGCCATACGATTCAGCCGAGATGCTCGCCGATTGGGAGCGTGTCTACGGCTTGCCCGATCCATTGCTTGGGCCGAATCAAACACTGCAGCAGCGCATGGCAGCGCTGATTCAACGCATTAACGAAGTCGGCGGCCTCTCGCGGGAGTACTTCATCTTCGTTGCTCTGAACCTCGGCTTCAGCATCAACATCACAGAGTTTCAGCCCTTTCGCGCAGGGCGCTCCCAAGCTGGGCAGCCTGCATATGGAGAGGCCTGGGTATTTACATGGCGGGTTAATGCGGCTGAGACCACAATCTTCCGATTCCGAGCGGGGCGAAGCGCCGCGGGCGAGCCGCTCGCGAAGTGGGGCAACGAGCTGCTCGAATCGGTGCTTCGCCGACTAGCTCCCGCTCACACTGTGCTCCAGTTCGCATATGGTGGCGATCCGTCGCTTCTGATAGACGAGGAGGGAGATGGCTTCCTCCTGGACGAAGACAACGACCCTTTGGACCTTTCCTGACATGGCATCAAAACCGCTCTCCAAGAGAAATCGCGTCACGGCATTCCGTGGCGAGGAGCTATTTCCGGTCACCCGCGATGGCGAGACGATGGCTGGCTCGATTGACGTGCTGGCGCAATTCACGGCGCCGCTAGTGCCGATCGCGCAAGAGGTACTGGGCCTGGCTGACGAAGCCGCTGCCAGTGCCAGCGCTGCTCAGGAAATCGCCCAGCAGTTTGGCGATGTGGCGGGCGCGGTGACTCAAGCGACCATCCAGGCGGGCATCGCGGGAAGTTCGGCGCTTGCGGCCGGCGTGCAAGCGGCCCTTTCCACGGCGAAGGCGGCCGAAGCGTCTGCACGCGCCTCCGCAGCAGATGCGGCGAGGGCTGCCGCCGAGGCCGCGCGAGACGCCCTTAACACCACGGGAAAGGTCTTCACGGCGGCCGAGGGTACTGCGGCTGGCATCGTTGCCACGGCCAACGGGCAGCAGTTTGCTGTGCTGAGCACGGACTCCCTGACCTGGTTGGTATATCGCAACAACGCTGGGGCTGCCCTTCCGCTTAGCGGGTCGTACACGAAGGCGTATGTTGATCAGTTGGCCGATCTGACTGATGACCGTTACTACCGCGGCAAGCGGATCATGTTCGGCAGAGTCGGTGCCAGCAACCGCATCGGCGACGTCATCACAGAGGATGGCCAGCACTATGCGAAGTACGCGATCCGGGGAGGCAACTCCAGCATATCGATCTCGCGGGCTGCGGACGGATTTTTTGAGGTCATCCTCGGCCTCTTCGATTCCCTGACGTTCAATAGCGGGGCGGTGGTTGGGGGCACCACCGACTTCTACTATGGCGGCAAGAGGGTCGTCTCTGGGCATGTTGATGCCAGCAACCGTATTGGGAACATCATCACCGAGGACGGGCAACACTACGCGAACTATGCGCTGAGGGGGAAGAGCGGCGTCACCGTCACGCGAGCAAAGGACGGGTTCTTTGAAATCGCAGTTGGCGGGAGCTTTGATGCGCTGAACTTCAATGGAGGGGCAGCGATTGGCGGGGTCACGGACTTCTACTATGCCGGCAAGAAGGTTGTCGGCGCATCGGCAGATGCGAGCAATCGCGGTGGGTGGGTGTTGACAGAGGATGGTACGGTCTATATCCCAAAGCTCGTTTCTCCAGCGTTGGACGGTGCTGGCTCAACGGCGCCGCTTGAGACCGCAGACTTCGTATTTGAAGTGGCAACGGTTGGGGGCAAGCAGCAGATTCGCCGCACGAAGAAGATCAGTGGTGTACGCAGCGCTGCCGCGAGTCTGGGAAACAACAGTGCGCCACGCCTCTCGGCGGATGGAGCCAAGATCATCTATTCCACGGACCGCAACGGCGCGCGCGAGGGCTACTATCAGTTGCTGGCTGGCACCAAGCTGGGCGGTGCCATCGAGCACCCTGTCGTACCGCGCCCAAGCCTCATGCCATTGGGCGACAGCCTGACGGCCGGCGACTACGCGGCATTGGTGGCGGCGGCCTTTGGTATGCCACTGCTAGTGCCATCGAGCGATGCAAGCGCTGGTATTGGAAGTCAGAACAGCACCCAGATCGCGGCTCGTTACGGAGCGCTAGCGCTGACCTGCAGTCTCTCCGGCAACACAATGGGCGCAGTAGCCAACTACCTGACTGCCATCAGCGTGCACCTGATAGCACGCGTGGGCGATCAGGTTGGCACTGTTCGGAGTTTGCGCGCTTCGATACTCGGTATCACTGGCACGCTCACCTCCACGCAGAGCGCAACGTCAGTGCCAAACTCGATCACCTTCGGCGGGCAATGGTACACCTACACGTTCACGCCAGACGCCGGGCAGACGTTGCCAGGCACCGTGCCAGCTGGCACTGCACTGGTGATCGATCCGGAGGCGCGGCAGGACAGCGTTCTGCTGGTTTGGATGGGTCGAAACGACGTGGGCGCCGCTGGCTGGCAGGACACCGTTAAGGCAAATATCGCCGCAGTGGTGGCTGCATACAAGCCCTTGGTTCGTCGCATCTGCATTCTCAGCATCACGAACGCTGTAGCCGAACCCATTGGCACAGCGAACTACGACCAGATCGTGGCTTTCAACGCTGATATTGCAGCGCTTTATCCCGATAGCTACGTCGACGTGCGAGCAGCTTACAACGCAGGCACCGCCACCGATATTCCCGCTGCAGCCAATACCTCAGACGGCGTCCATTACACCACCGCCGGAAAGACTGCCATCGCGGGAGCTGTTATTTCCTTCATCACCTCGAAAGGCTGGTACGCATAATGAGCTACTCCTTCATTCAACGCAGCGGCACCGATTTCACTGATCCCTCGATCGAGAGGCTGCAGCTCGACCCGCTGGTGATCGCCGGCTCTCTGTTTCGTCTGGACTTTCTTAGTGCTTATAGCAACCCGAACCCCGATGGCGCGCTAGGCAGTGGCGCGATCTTTAAGAATCTGGTCCAGAACGGACTGGACGCTACGTATAGTCCAATAGGCGGCAACGTCTTCACTGTGCAGCCTGGGCGCAAGGGACTTTTTTGTGCCTCGACAAGCACCACTTCGGATAGCGCCATCGTCTTTCCCGCTGGTGAAATGGATATGCATACCGAAGGCGGAGACCACAACTGGATCATCCATGCTTGGGTGAAGATGGTTGCGGGCTACCAGGTCAATGGCTCACAGATTTTAGGGGACCGTGTCTCGGAGACGAGTGCTTATTGGGGCGTGACGCCGGCCGGCATGTCTATTCAATGCGGATCAGGGACACCGCTTGGGGCAGCCCCTTACGGGCTGGTGCGGGCTAATGGCGGGGCGACCAGTGCTGGTCAGGGTGCCGCTGACGCTCTTCTGAACGCTGCACACCTACTATCCCTGTCATACGTCAATGGAATCTTGCAGTTCTATGTTGATGGCGCACCTCAAGGAGTAGCTGTTGTTTACGGGTCCGCAGGAACCCTTGGGCTTCCCAGCCGTCGGTCGCACGGCACGTTTGTTTTCGGTGCACTCCCCGCCGCTGGCGATACGGTGACGATCAATGGCAACGTCATCACGTTCGTGGCGGGCGGCGCAGTTGGCGCACAGGTCAACATCGGCGCGGATGCCACGGCGATGGCACTGGCCCTGAAGACGTACATCAACGCCAACAAGACCACCCTGGGTGCGACTGCGGAAGGAACTGGTACGACCCTCGCTGTGATTCAACGGGCAACCGCTACCACGCTGACCCTGGCCAAGTCCTCGGCCAATGTCACGGTGGGCGCGGTCGTCGCTCCGAAGGGTATGCGGATCAATCCGTACATGAAGGGCGACTACTACTGCGTCTCTGGCGAGGACTTGACGGTTTCGGGCCGCACCGCAGCGGCTGCAGCTGCTGCCGAGTTTGCGGGCTATCGACCGAAGCTGGTCGCGGCCGGATTGGCAGTCTGAGCGCGAAGTAGGAAGCCGCTGAGCTAACGCAATCACAGAGGAACAGATCTTATGCATCGCATCGACCATCCAACAGCAGTTGCGGTTCGACCGGCTCCCGCGGCTGCCGGTACGCCGGGCTACTTTACCGGGGGAGATCCCTTGGCCGGCCAAGAGGCCACGTGGGTGACAGAGGATTGGCTTAACGACGTTCAGGAGAACATCGCCCAGGTGATCGAGGCCTTCGGTGCCCTGGCCAAAGGCGATGGTACTCAGCTGCTGCTGGCGATCCGCGGCTTGATCTCGACCGAGGGCGGATTGCCGATCGGCGTGCCGGTACCGTGGATGGGCAGCGTCGCATCGATCCCAGCCAACTGCGTGCCGCTCATGGGCCAGACGCTGCCGCGATCGCTCTATCCGCTGGCGACAAACCACGCGCTGACTTGCGGCATCGTCGTTACCGATGCTGACTGGTTGGCCCAGGCCGTCCATCGCACGAAGTTTTCGCTCGGTGATGGCTTGAACACCATTAGGCTGCCCGAACTGCGTGCCGAGCTAATCTACGGTGCCGACATCGGGCGGGGCGTCCGTGGCGGCAACATCGGTGACTGGCTGGCCGATGATCTGAAGCCCCACAACCACCCGGCGACAAGCAACAACGATGCTGGTCATGATCACGGCGGACTTACGAGCACGAACGGCGACCACAATCACGGGTTCGAAGGTTCGCCTGCCGCAGGAAACCCGGACGCACAGGGCGCCGATGCCGGCGCCTCGATGCTGGACTTGACGCAGTTCGTCACGAAGTACACAAGTGTCAATGGAGCGCACCAGCACGGCATTCCGTGGGGCGGAGTTCACAACCACATTATCAATGTCCTGAATGCAGGCGGCTCCGAAACGCGCCAGCGCGGCGTGGGCTATCCGTACATCATGCGAGTCAAGTAATGGAACACGCCGAAACCATCATTTACCACTGCGACCCGGCCACCGGGGAGTTCCTCGGATCCGGTCCCGCCTATGTCGGGCCGGCGGGCGACGTACAGGTGCCAGCGTTTGCCTCAGTCACGCCGCCTCCCGGAGGCCCTGAAGGGCAAGTCGCAGTGATGCTCGGTGTCCCGGATCCGGTCGACCACTCCTGCCAGTGGGCCGTGGTCACGGATTGGCGTGGCACCGCCCTCTATCGGACAGCGGATGGCACCGCGTTCGAGTTCGGGCAGGGAGACCTGGCTTGGCACGGCCTCGGTGACCTCCCCGAGCAGCTCACGTCAGAACCACGTCCTTCTGCGTTTCATGTTTGGGCGGCAGACGCCTGGACGTTTGACCTGGTGCTCGCCAGGGCAGCAAAAGTCGCGGAGATCAACGCCGAACGGGCCAGGCGGGAGGTGGCCACATTCCCATACGCGGGGAAACGGTTCGATGCCAGCGATCAGTCAGAGAAGCGCATTGTGAGCGCCACACAGCTCGCCAGCCTGGCTAAGACTGCCGGTCGGGCCTTCACTATGGCCTGGACGGCCGCCGACAACACGGAAGTCGAGTTGGATGCGGATGCCCTGGTCGACCTGGCACTGGCACTGGCGGCGTACCGGGATGGTTGCCACCGGGCTGCCAAGCTGCTGAAGGATGCTGCGGCTACCGCTGGTGACGAAGCCGCCCTGGCAGCGATTGTCTGGCCAGCAGACGTGTAGCGTAAGGAAGCGACGTTCTTTTAACGCTTTTTCGCGGGTGAGCTCCACTGCCCTTATCATGTTCGCTCCGAGGGACTTCGAAGCGCATATGCAAAAACAACTTTTTGGGCACATTGAGACTCGACAAGGCTTGGCGCAGGCAATGCTTTGCCGAGACGATGACCTGCCGGAGCAGGCATCGCTCCACTATTGGTATCCGCCAAATAAGCCGGGCGAGCATACGGTAACTACTGTTGTGCGCGCCAAATGGTCAGCGCTGCCTGACGGCCAATTCGAGCTTGCCCCTACCCTCATCCTCACCAACACCCCGGACGGCGCAACCGTCGCTGCGCAGCTTTCGCCAGAGGATTTTGAGCGAGCTATGGCGACCCGCGCCAGACTTCGCCAGGAAGGGGAAGCACTTACCGGGCTATGGACGGATGCAGCTGGATCGGGAGCGATCAAGCTTGAGCCGCTTACGTCCAAGGGGGGGATTGCCCACGTGAAGAAATGTCGCACTTGGGGAGACTTTAAGCGGTGGGTCGAGACGGCCCGGGATGAGCATGGAGTGGCAGCATTTCGCGGCCATGGGAGCAATGCCTTTCGGTTGGAAACCACCTTATCCCGGCATGGCAGATCAGACTTACTGAGGTACTGGGAAACCACTATCCCCGCATTTCGCATGCACGCAGAAGCCGTGCTCGGCACCGAGATTGATATGCGGAACGGCAACGATATTTCGCGGCTTCTGGCGCTAGCACAGCATCACGGCTTGCCGACGCCGCTCCTGGATTGGACGAGTTCTCCCTACATCGCTGCCTACTTCGCGGTTACGGATGCTCTGGAATCGCGTAGGCCTAATGTTAAGAGCGTCCGGATCTATGGGTTATCTGACGCATTTTTCCAGGACCACTCGCCTAACTTGGTCACCGTACCCGCCTTGTTTCCATATGTATCAGGCTTAGGTGTCTCACCACGAGGGAATCCAAGACTTTATGCCCAGCAGGGCCGCTTCATGGTGACCAACGTAGGGAACGTTGAAGGGTTCATCTGCAACCTGGAGCGAGCGCTTGGCAAGAAGTATCTCGTCGCTGTTGACTTTCCGGTGTCACAAGCCGTTGCCGCCCTTGAGGACTTGGCTTTCATGGGCCTTACCGCCGCCACCTTGTTCCCGGGGCTGGACGGCGTCTGTCGTATGCTGAAGCATGGAATGTCATTCAAGCGGCCGTCCTCCCCGCCGCCTGGGCGCCCGGCCCCAAGTGGCGGCCCCACGGAGTTGTGCCCGCCCGAAGAGCCTTCTCCCATGGGGCCTGCTCAAGGGAGGGGGCTTGACGCCCCAGAGTGACTGGTAAGGCCTTGCGTGAGAATGCCGAACCTCGCGCAAAATCGTGCCAAACTAGGCGCGACGTTACAATTCCGCTACCGGGGGCCGCACCACGCATCCGGGGCAATAGCAGATTCGTGGCCAGTCAAACCGGTACCGGCAGAAGCCCGCCAGCACTCCGGGCCATACGACGAAATCATCGATATTCGAGAGCCTTATTGCTCTGCTCCCGGCAGGGTCGGCTTTCTTCTCGTTAGTCTTCTTTGCCGACGTGTATAGACCGGGGACATGGGTGACACATGTACGAGGACATGGTTGACACGGGCCGTATTCGATTGGCGGCAACTGCTCCGGATATGGCCTCGGGCTGGGCCGATACCGCGTGACGGGCGTCGCCAGGCCAAGGGCTTCGTGAGGTCGCTGCTGGTTGTAGACATCGCGCCAGCGATCGAATGCGCGCTGCGCATAACGGCAGGAAGCAAAGTCGTTGCCGGTGAGCACCTCGGCCTTAAAGGTGCGGTGGAACCGCTCATCCTTGCCATTGGTTTGTGGGTGCGCGGGGCGGCTATGGCTCAGGCGTACGCCCAGGCGAATCAGCCAGATCGCCAGAGCCGTGAGCTGGCCGGGTTGGGAAGGGCTGCCCCAGGGCGCACCGTTGTCGGCGTTGATGCGCAGCGGCAGCCCATAACGACGGAAGGCCTCGCGCAGATGGCGCTGCACCACTGCAGTCTGGGTCCTGGTGCAGGCCGTGAGCAGGATATTGAAGCGGGAATGGTCGTCCAGTACCGTCAGCGGGTAACACGGCACGCCGTCTCGGGTGGCAAACCAGCCCTTGTAGTCCATCTGCCAGAGATGGTTGGGCTCGGGATGCTCGAAACGCTGCCATGCCACCGATTTGGCCGAGGCCTCCGGGGTAATTAGCCCGTGGCGATGCAGGATCGAGGTGACAGTGCTGGGAGCCGGCGCCTCGGTATGCCCCAGGTCCTGCAAGCGGCGGCTGATCTTGCGCCCGCCCCAGGCAGGATGCTGCTGGCGAAGCGCGATCACGGCCTGTTCAAGGTCGGCGTGGGTCTGTTCCGGGCTGCGACTGGGCCGCCGAGAGCGGTCGACCAGACCGACCTCGCCTTGCTCGGCATAGCGCGCGAGCCATTTGTAGGCAGTCTGGGGACTGATGCTGAAGCGCCGGCATAACTCGCGGCGATTGCTGCCCTCTTGCTGGGCCAGAAGGATGAATTCTTGACGAAGGCTCATGGTGTCGCGCGTGCTCCAAGGCATGGTCGGATTCCGGGCAGATTCATTGCCCGAAAGTGTCAACCATGTCCTCGCACACCCGTCACCTATGTCCCCGGTCTATACACCGACGCAAAGAAGAGTGACCGGCAGCCCCCGCAGGGGGATGTCGTATGGCCCTTGGGTCCAAAAACCACTTGTAGATCTGGTCGCCGTTGGTAGCCAGCACGCCCATGTCCGACATGTACTCTTCCTTGGTCGGGATGCGGCCAAGGCGCGAGCAGATCGCAGCCAGCTCGGCCGAACCCAGGTACACGTTGGTGTTCTTGCCCAGACGGTTCGGGAAGTTACGGGTGCTGGTCGACATCACCGTGGCGCCTTCGCGCACTTGTGCCTGGTTACCCATGCACAGCGAGCAGCCCGGCATTTCGGTGCGGGCGCCGGCCGTGCCGAACACGCCGTAGTGGCCTTCTTCGGTCAGTTGCTTGGCGTCCATCTTGGTCGGCGGGGCAACCCACAGCTTGACGGGGATGTCGCGCTTGCCTTCCAGCAGCTTGGAGGCTGCGCGGAAGTGGCCGATGTTGGTCATGCACGAACCGATGAAGACTTCGTCGATCTTGGCGCCAGCCACTTCCGACAGGGTCTTGACGTCGTCCGGGTCGTTCGGGCAGGCCACGATGGGCTCATGCACG
This sequence comes from Cupriavidus sp. 05L411, assembly GCF_056398045.1. Lineage (NCBI taxonomy): Bacteria > Pseudomonadati > Pseudomonadota > Betaproteobacteria > Burkholderiales > Burkholderiaceae > Cupriavidus > Cupriavidus sp. 05L411. Next base: position 54,882 of record NZ_JBFTOQ010000049.1, read on the forward strand.
TCGGCCAGGTCGATCTCGATCACGGCGGCGTACTCGGCGTCCGCATCCGGCTCCAGCAGCTTGGGGTCGGCCAGCCAGGCTTCCATGGCCTGGATACGGCGCGACAGGCTGCGCGGGTCTTGGTAGCCTTCGGCGATCATCCACTTCAGCAGCGTGATGTTGCTGTTGATGTATTCGATGATCGGTTCCTTGTTCAGGCGCACCGAGCAACCGGCGGCCGAACGCTCGGCGGAAGCGTCGGACAGCTCGAACGCTTGCTCGACCTTCAGGTCGGGCAGGCCTTCGATTTCCAGGACGCGGCCCGAGAAGATGTTCTTCTTGCCTTGCTTGGCCACGGTCAGCAGACCCGACTTGATSGCGTACAGCGGRATSGCGTTGACCAGGTCACGCAGGGTGACGCCGGGCTGCATCTTGCCCTTGAAGCGCACCAGCACSGATTCCGGCATGTCCAGCGGCATCACGCCGGTGGCAGCCGCGAACGCCACCAGGCCCGAACCTGCCGGGAAGCTGATGCCGATCGGGAAGCGGGTGTGCGAGTCGCCGCCGGTGCCGACGGTGTCGGGCAGCAGCATGCGGTTCAGCCACGAGTGGATCACGCCATCGCCCGGRCGCAGCGAGATGCCGCCRCGGGTGSWGATGAACTSCGGCAGSGTGTGRTGGGTCTTGACGTCSACCGGCTTCGGRTARGCSGCGGTGTGGCAGAACGACTGCATTACCAGGTCGGCCGAGAAGCCCAGGCAAGCCAGGTCCTTCAGCTCATCGCGGGTCATCGGGCCGGTGGTGTCTTGCGAGCCCACCGAGGTCATCTTCGGTTCGCAGTAGGTGCCCGGGCGGATGCCCTTGCCTTCCGGCAGGCCGCAGGCGCGGCCAACCATCTTCTGGGCCAGCGTGAAACCGCGGCCCGTGTCGGCCGGGTTGTGCGGCAGGCGGAACAGCGTGGACGGGGCCAGGCCGAGCGCCTCGCGGGCCTTGGCGGTCAGGCCACGGCCAACGATCAGGGGAATACGGCCGCCGGCGCGCACTTCGTCGAACAGCACGTCGGACTTGACGGTGAACTCGGCGATGACCTGGCCATTCTTCAGGGCCTTGCCATCATAGGGACGCAGCTCGACCACGTCGCCCATTTCCATCTGCGACACGTCCAGCTCGATCGGCAGTGCGCCGGCGTCTTCCATGGTGTTGTAGAAGATCGGGGCAATCTTGCTGCCCAGGCACACGCCGCCGAAACGCTTGTTCGGCACGAAGGGGATGTCTTCGCCGGTGAACCACAGCACCGAGTTGGTGGCGGACTTGCGCGAGGAACCGGTACCGACCACATCGCCCACGTAGGCAACCAGGTTGCCCTTTTCCTTCAGCGATTCGATGAACTTGACCGGGCCGCGCTTGCCGTCTTCTTCCGGGGTGATGCCCGGGCGCGCGTTCTTCAGCATGGCCAGCGCGTGCAGCGGGATGTCGGGGCGGGTGGTGGCGTCCGGCGCCGGCGAGAGGTCGTCGGTGTTGGTTTCGCCGGTGACCTTGAACACAGTCACGGTCAGGCTTTGCGGCACTTCCGGGCGGCTGGTGAACCACTCGGCGTCGGCCCAGCTTTGCAGCACGGACTTGGCGATGGCGTTGCCCTTGTCGGCCTTTTCCTTGACGTCGTGGAAGGCGTCGAACATCAGCAGCGTCTTCTTGAGCGCTTCAGCCGCAACGGGACCAATCTCGGCGTCGTCCAGCAGTTCGATCAGCGGGGAGATGTTGTAGCCGCCCAGCATGGTGCCCAGCAGCTCGGCAGCCTTGGCACGCGAGATCAGCGTGCAGGCTTCCTTGCCCAGCGCCACGGCGGCCAGGTACGAGGCCTTGACCTTGGCGGCGTCGTCCACGCCCGCCGGCACGCGATGCGTGATCAGGTCGACCAGGACTTGTTCCTCGCCAGCCGGCGGGGACTTCAGCAATTCGATCAACTCCGCAGTCTGCTTGGCGGTCAGCGGCAGAGGGGGGATGCCAAGCGCGGCGCGTTCGGCTACATGGGCGCGATAGTTTTCAAGCATGGGAACCTGCGGAGTAATAGGGTTGCAAAAACCGGTTGTGCCGCGATTGTAAAATAAAGTGCACCTCTGGGTCAAACGTCTTATATCTTATATAAGAGTTAGAAACGGAAAACCCAATAAAATCAAGGCTATGCCGCATGCAAGAGTTCCCCCTGCGTCATCAGGCCACCCGCCGTCATTCCTGGCTCGGCGGCAGGAAAGCCAGCTTCTCCTCCTCATACAGCCGGTAGATCATGTCCAGCATGGCGCTGATCTCCTCGGTCTCGTCGAGCCTGCGCATGCTCATGATGATGGGCGAGACCAGGTTGGGATCGTCCAGCTCCCGGTAGCTGATGTCGTCCCGCTTGAGGCCGTGCACGCTGCTCGGGACGATCGAGATACCCTCCCCGGCCGCCACCAGCCCCAGCGCGATCTGCAGCTCGCGCGCTTCATGGATACGCCCGGGCTGCAAGGCCCGGTCGTGAAACGCTGCCAGCACCTGGTCGGCGTAGCTTGGGCGGGGCGCCTTGGGAAAGATGATCAGGGTCTCGCCCAGCAGGTCGTGCAGGGCAAGCACGGGCTTGGCCAGCGAGAGCGGGTGCCCGACCGGCAGCGCCACGATCATCCGCTCCTCGCGCAGCACGACCCGGCGCACGTTCGGGTCCTCGTGCCGGATGCGGCCAAACCCCACGTCGATGGTGCCCTGCTTGAGCGCCGCGATCTGGTCCATGGTGGTCATCTCAACCAGGCTCAGCTCGATCTGCGGGTGCTCGGCGCGAAAGCGCCGGATGATCTTGGGCAGCATGCCGTACAGGGTCGAGCCGACAAAGCCGAGCGACATCTTCCGCTCGATCTGCCCCACGCGGCGTGTCATCGACTCGAGTTCCGCGGCTTGCGCCAGCAACTGCTGGGCGTGCGCGTAGAAAAACCGCCCGGCCTCGGTCAGCTTGAGCGGGCGCGCGTTGCGCTCGAATAGCTGCACCCTCAGGCCCTCTTCCAGTTGCTGGATCTGCCGGCTCAGCGGCGGCTGGGCGATATGCAGCCGTTCGGCCGCCCGGGTGAAGTTGAGCTCCTCCGCGACGGCGACAAAGTAACGTAAGTGACGCAAGTCCACGACTATACCTTTTAAGTATTCAGCCAATACTAAAACAGTGTTGGACCGCCGATTTTGGCACTCCTATCCTTCGCATCAGGCTGTGACAACGACTTTTTATACCTTTATGGCATTTTAGTTCGAATCACACTGCCCTGCGGAATGCCACTGCAAAGACGGACCCCACATAGAAAACCCGAGACAAGGAGCAGACAAATGACGCACCCGGAAATCGAAGCGCTGGTGAAAGCGTTCATCCTCGACACCGCCAACGGCAAGGCCGATGCGCGCGTGCAAAGCGTGGTGGTCCGCCTGACCACCGACCTTTTCAAGGCGATCGAAGACCTGGACCTGAGCGCCGGCGAAGTCTGGAAGGGCATCGAGTACTTCGCCGAGGCCGGGCCGGAACTTGGCCTGCTGGCCGCCGGCCTGGGCCTGGAACGCTTCCTGGACATCCGCGCGGATGAAGCCGAGGCAAAAGCCGGTCTCGCCGGCGGCACGCCGCGCACCATCGAAGGCCCGCTGTACGTGGCCGGCGCGCCCGCGAGCGAAGGCTTCGCGCGGCTGGACGACGGCAGCGAAGACGGCCAGGGCGAAGTCCTGTTCATGCAGGGCACGGTGTTCGACACCAACGGCAAGCCGCTGCCCGGCGCCGCGGTGGAGGTCTGGCATGCCAACCTGCTCGGCAACTACTCGTTCTTCGACAAGACGCAGTCCGACTTCAACCTGCGCCGCACCATCACGACCGATAGCGAGGGCCGCTACCAGTTCCGCAGCATCGTGCCGATGGGCTATGGCTGCCCGCCGCAAGGCACCACGCAGCGCCTGCTGGACCTGCTCGGCCGCCATGGCCGGCGCCCCGCGCACATCCACTTCTTCGTGTCCGCGCCCGGCCATCGCAAGCTGACCACCCAGATCAACATCGACGGCGACGAATACCTGTGGGACGACTTTGCCTTTGCCAGCCGCGAGGGCCTGGTGCCAGCGCTCAGGCACATCGAGTCCCCGCGGGCCCTGGCCGAGCACGGCCTGGACAAGCCGTTTGCCTCCATCGATTTCGATTTCCGCCTGTACGCCGATTGCGCGGCAGCGCCGGCACCGGAAGTGGAGCGCACGCGCGCCGCCGCGTAAGCCCCGGCGCCTGAGGCACCTCAAGCACCTCAGGCGCCTCCCACAGCATCAGCCACGACGCAGCAACATCAGGGCCACCCTGAGGATCCCTCACGGCCCGGCGCATCCGCCACGGATGCAGGAGACACCGCATGATCCCCATTTACCCGGACCACAGCCCGGCCCTCGCGCGCCTGGACGACTACCTGGTGGAAAACCACGAGACCGGCGACCACCGCCTGCATCGCAGCGCCTTCACCGACGAGGCCCTGTTCGAACTCGAGATGAAGCGCATCTTCGAGGGCAACTGGATCTACCTGGCGCACGAAAGCCAGATCCCCGGAAACAACGATTACTACACCACCTACATCGGCCGCCAGCCGATCGTGATCGCACGCAACCGCCAGGGCGAACTCAACGCGCTGATCAACGCCTGCACCCATCGCGGCGCCATGCTGTGCCGCCACAAGCGCGGCAACAAGGCGACCTACACCTGCCCGTTCCATGGCTGGACCTTCAACAACAGCGGCAAGCTGCTCAAGGTCAAGGATCCGGAGGGCGCCGGCTACCCCGATTGCTTCAACAAGGAAGCCTCGCACGACCTGAAGAAGGTGGCGCGCTTCGAGAACTATCGCGGCTTCCTGTTCGGCAGCCTGAACCCGGATGTGGCGCCGCTCAAGGATTTCCTGGGCGAGGCCGCCAAGATCATCGACATGATCGTGGACCAGTCCGCCGACGGGCTCGAAGTGCTGCGTGGCGCGTCCACCTACACCTTCGAAGGCAACTGGAAGCTGCAAACCGAGAACGGCGCCGACGGCTACCACGTCTCCGCCGTGCACTGGAACTACGCCGCCACCACCAATCACCGCAAGCAGGAGAACGCCCGCGAGGACAAGATCCGCGCCATGGACGCGGGCAACTGGGGCCGGCAAGGCGGCGGCTTCTACGCCTTCGATCACGGCCATATGCTCTTGTGGTCGCGCTGGGCCAACCCGGAAGACCGGCCGAACTTCAACCGGCGCGAGGAATTCGCCGAGCGCTGCGGTGCCGAGACGGCGGACTGGATGATCCAGAACTCGCGCAACCTGTGCCTGTACCCCAACGTCTACCTGATGGACCAGTTCGGCTCGCAGATCCGCGTGCTGCGCCCGCTGTCGGTTGGCAAGACCGAAGTCACCATCTACTGCATCGCGCCCAAGGGCGAAGCCGACGACGCGCGCGCACGCCGCATCCGCCAGTACGAGGATTTCTTCAACGTCAGCGGCATGGCCACGCCCGACGATCTGGAAGAATTCCGCGCCTGCCAGCAAGGCTATGCCGGCAGCGCGGTGGCATGGAACGACATGTGCCGCGGCGCCACGCACTGGGTGGAGGGCGCCGACGAGGCCGCGCGCAAGATTGGCCTCAAGCCGTTGATGAGCGGCGTCAAGACCGAGGACGAAGGCCTGTACACGGTGCAGCACCGCTACTGGCTGGACGTGATGAAGAAGGCCACGGGAGCCGAAGCCAGCAAGATCGGCAGCGCCGGGAGTGAAGCATGAGCACGATCCCAATGACCCCAACGACCCCAACGCTCCCAACGACCGCACCCATCAGCCTTGCCGGGATCCAGGCCTTCCTCTACCGGGAAAGCCGCCTGCTTGACGACGAACAATGGGATGAATGGCTGGCCTGCTATCACCCGGATGCCGCTTTCTGGATGCCGTCCTGGGACGATGACGACACCCTGGTGACCGATCCGCAGCGCGAGATCTCGCTGATCTACTACCCGAACCGCCAAGGCCTGGAAGACCGCGTGTTCCGCATCAAGACCGAGCGCTCCAGCGCCACCATGCCGGACACGCGCACCAGCCACAACATCACCAACGTCGAACTGGAGCGCCAGGAAGGCAGCGTCTGCACGGTGCGTTTCAACTGGCACACGCTGAGCCACCGCTACAAGACCAACTACAGCTACTTCGGCATGTCGCGCTACGTCATCGACTTCGCCGGCGAGCAAGCGCAGATCCTGGACAAGTACGTCGTGCTGAAGAACGACTACATCAACCAGGTCATCGACATCTATCACATCTGAGCGGACGCGCCGGAGGAACCACGCCATGGAATACAACATCGCTCTGCAGTTTGAAGACGGCGTTACCCGCTTCATCACCTGCGCCGCCAACGAAACCCTGTCCGACGCCGCCTACCGCCAGCAGATCAATATCCCGCTGGACTGCCGCGACGGCGCCTGCGGCACCTGCCGCGGCCTGTGCGAATCCGGCGAGTACGACCTGCCGGCGTCGAGCTATATCGAAGACGCGCTGACGCCCGAGGAGGCCGCCAAGGGCTACGTGCTGGCCTGCCAGACCCGCCCGCGCTCCGATTGCGTGATCAAGGTGCCAGCCTCGTCGGCCGCCTGCAAGACCGGCGTGGCCCGCTACCAGGGCAAGCTGGCGGCGGTGGACAAGTTGTCGGACTCCACCATCGGGTTCTCGATCGATCTTGGCAACGCCGCCGCCCCGACCTTCCTGGCGGGGCAGTATGTGAACGTGGAGATTCCGGGTACCGGCCTGACCCGCTCGTACTCGTTTTCCTCCGCCCCCGGCGCCGCCCGCACCTCGTTCGTGGTGCGCAACGTGCCCAACGGCCGCATGAGCGGCTTCCTGAGCAAGGAGGCACTGCCCGGCCAGCCCATTACCTTCGCCGGCCCCTATGGCAGCTTCTACCTGCGCGAAGTGACCCGCCCGGTGCTGTTCCTGGCGGGTGGCACCGGCATCGCGCCCTTCTTGTCCATGCTGGACGTGCTGGCCGCGAACGGCAGCCCGCATCCGATCCGCCTGGTGTACGGCGTGACGCATGAGATCGACCTGGTGGCATTGGCACAACTCGACCGCGCAAAGGACAAGCTCGCCGGCTTCGAGTACCGCACCTGCGTGCTCGATCCGGTCAGTGGCGAAACCCGCAAGGGCTATGTCACGCAGCATGTGGAGCGGGACTGGCTCAACGGCGGCGATGTCGACATCTACCTGTGCGGCCCCGTTGCCATGGTGGATGCGGTGCGCGCGTGGCTGCAGGACGCCGGGGTGACGCCGGCCAGCTTCCACTACGAAAAATTCTCGGCCAGCAACGCTGCCTGACCCACCTTCCACGGATCAAGGACACGCCATGAACAACAATGCGCGCTTTAGCGGAAAAATCGCCGTGGTAACCGGCGCGGCGCAGGGAATTGGACGCGGCGTGGCGCTCGCCGCCGCGGCCGAGGGCGCCAGCCTGGTGCTGGTCGACCGCTCGGCACTGGTGCACGAGGTCGCCGCGCAAATCCTCGCCAACGGCGGCCAGGCACTGGCGGTGGAGGCCGACCTGGAAACCTATGCCGGTGCCCGCCTGATGACCAGCGCGGCGCTGGCGGCCCATGGCCGCATCGATGTCCTCGTCAATAACGTGGGCGGCACCATCTGGGCCAAGCCCTACCAGGAGTACGAGGAAGCCCAGATCGAAGCCGAGATCCGCCGCTCCCTGTTTCCCACCCTGTGGTGCTGCCGCGCCGTGCTGCCCGGCATGATCGCGCGCAAGCAGGGCGTGATCGTCAACGTCTCGTCCATCGCCACGCGCAGCATCTACCGCGTGCCCTACGCGGCCGCCAAGGGCGGCGTCAACGCCCTGACCGCCAGCCTCGCCTTCGAGCACGCGCAGGACGGCATCCGCGTCAATGCGATCGCCACCGGGGGCACCGAAGCGCCGCCGCGCAAAGTGCCCCGCAACACGGCGGAGCAGACCCCGCAGGAAGCCGCGTGGTATCAGGGCATCGTCGACCAGACCATGGCATCCAGCCTGATGCACCGCTACGGCACCATCGACGAACAGGTGCGCGCGATTCTGTTCTTGGCGTCCGGCGAGGCCTCTTACATCACCGGCACCGTCCTGCCCGTAGGCGGCGGCGACCTCGGCTGAACCGCGGCGACGCCGGCTCGCCCCCCCTCCCAGCAGACCGACGCTTCGCTTTTTCGTGTTTTTTCTTCACGAAGCAGCTGGGGGCGGCATTTTCCGGGCGACGCCCTGGATGGCGAGGCGCACAACGTATGACTCGCCTCAAAAATGTGCATTTAAGCGCATATTTTTTGCACTGCCTCGGACAGGTAGCGCCACTCGCGAATGGGGCGGCCCGGGAATGCGGATTTCGCGGTCCACAGCCAGCTCCCACGGCCCGCCAGGCGCGGCGTGGCGCCAGCCCCCAGCGTCACGCGGTTCTCCGCGCCACCCCACCGGCGGAATCAATCCGCAAACCAATCAATGACTTAGCGACGCGACGCGACGAGCGGCGGCGCCATCGCCAGCGCCAACGCCGTGCCCTTGGCGGCCACCCCTGCCTGCCTGCCGCCCTCTCGCCAACCCGGCAAATCATCGCGGTTTCCTGGTCCGTTACCCGCTATCCGGTACCCGGCGCGGCTTTTAGTCAAACATCCACTCAAGTTCCGTGCCCGTCATTCGTTAACCCCTGTAAGACCATCCGCGTAGCTCGGATGACAAGACCTGTTCGGCTCAAAGGGCCAAGCTGAGCGGGTTTCACCCTTTTTTTCGGCCCTTTGCTTGCCGGTCATTCCCTCAAGAATGGCAAGGCATTCCGATACAGGCATCTCATGGCGAATACGCTCACTTCTTCCCAGGCTGACGGCAACACGAGCAAGCGCGGGCGACTGCTGCTGGTGCTCGGCGTCGTGCTCGTCGCGGCGCTGGGTGCCGGGGGCTTTTTTCTGGGCAACATCCTGAGTAACCGCCAACCGGCCGCGCCAGCCGCTCCGGTTGTACCGCCGCCGATTTTTGTGCCGCTGGAAGCATTTACCGTCAATCTGAAGAGCGATGACGGCGACCGCTTCCTGCATACCGGTTTGTCGCTCAAGGTGGCGGACGCGAAGGACCAGGCGCGCATCACCGAGTACCTGCCGGAAGTCCGCAGCCGCATCTTGCTGCTGCTGTCGGCCAAGCAACCGCCCGATCTGGCGACGGTGGACGGCAAGCGCAAGCTGGCCCAGGAAATCCAGAGTGCCATCAGCCAGCCGTTCGCGCCCAACCTGCCCAAGCAGCAGATCCTGGACGTCCTATTTACTTCCTTCGTGGTGCAGTAAGCGCTTTGCCCTGCCCCACCAGCAACTCCGATATGAATGCGTCCTTGTTTTCCTTGCCTGTCTCACAGCGCGCGCGCCAACGCCAGCGCGCGGGCTGATCGGTACATGGTCGCTTTCATTCATCACGGCACTCAAGGGGCAGGACACTAGATGGCCTACGACAAGTTTCTCTCGCAGGACGAGGTAGACGAATTACTGAAAGGCGTGTCAGGCGAGACCGATACGCCCGAGGTCGCCGCGCCGGTCTCCGAGGATGGCGTGCGCCCGTACAACCTGGCCACGCAAGAGCGCATCGTGCGCGGCCGGCTGCACACGCTCGAAATCATCAACGAGCGCTTTGCCCGCCAGCTTCGGACCCAGCTGTTCAACTTCATCCGCCGCGGCGCCGACATCTCGGTTGGCTCGGTGCGGATCGAGAAGTACGGCGACTTCGTGCGCAACCTGCCGGTGCCGACCAACCTGAACCTGGTGCACATGAAGCCGCTGCGCGGCACGTCGCTGTTCGTGTTCGACCCCAACCTGGTGTTCCTGGTGGTCGATAACCTGTTCGGTGGCGACGGACGCTTCCACACCCGCGTGGAGGGCCGCGACTTTACCCAGACCGAGCAGCGCATCATCCGGCGCCTGCTGGACCTTGCGCTCAACAGCTACGGCCAGGCCTGGAATGCCGTGCATCCGATCGAGCTGGAATATGTCCGCTCGGAAATGCACACGAAGTTTGCCAACATCGCCATGCTCAGCGAGGTGGTGGTGACCACCGCCTTCCATATCGAGCTTGGCGCGGTGGGTGGCCAGCTGCACGTCTGCTTCCCGTACTCGATGATCGAGCCGGTGCGCGACCTGCTGATGAACCCGCTGCAGGACGAGGTTGAAGTAGACAAGCGCTGGATCTCCCAGCTGTCGCAGCAGATTCGCTCGGCGGAGGTGGATCTGGTGGCCGAATTTGCCCACGTGGAAAGCACCGTAGCCGAAGTGCTGGCGCTGCGCGTCGGCGACGTACTCCCCATCGAGCTGCCCGAGCAGGTCTTCGGCAAGGTCGATGGCGTACCCGTGCTGCAGGCCGGCTTTGGCACCATGAACGGCCAGTATGCGTTGCGGGTAGAACGGATGATCAATCACCAAGAAATCGATTCCAACAAGGAAACCGACCATGACTGACGGCAAAGACGACAAGCCGGCCGACCCGATGGACGACTGGGCCAGCGCCCTGGCGGAGCAGACCAGCGCCGAGGATATCGCCGCTGCCGCCGCGCCTGCCCAGGCTGTCGCCGCCACGCCAGCCACAGCCACACCAGCCGCCTCCAAGGTCTTCCAGCCGCTGGAGAAGGAAACGCCGAGCGGCTTCCACAACGATATCGAGATGATTCTCGATATCCCGGTCCAGCTCACGGTAGAGCTTGGTCGCACCAAGGTGCCGATCAAGACGCTGCTGCAGCTGGCCCAGGGCTCGGTGGTGGAGCTCGACGGCCTGGCCGGCGAGCCGATGGATGTACTGGTCAACGGCTACCTGATCGCCCAGGGCGAAGTCGTCGTGGTGAACGATAAGTTCGGCATCCGCCTGACCGACATCATCACGCCGTCCGAACGCATCCGGAAGCTCAACCGATGAAAGCCGGCCTGCGCCGGACCGCCAACGCCGCGCTTGCCGCCGGCGTGGGCCTGGCGCATGCGGCGGGCGCGTACGCGCAAGCCAGTGCCGCGGCGGCCAGCCCAGCCGGTACCGGCACGATCGCCAGCCACGCCGGGGCCGGCAGCCATGTCCCGGTCAGCAGCGCAACGGGGCTGGCGCAAGCCGGCCTCGGCCTGTTTGCCGTCATCGCCCTGATCCTGCTGCTGGCCTGGCTGGCGCGCCGCGCCGGCCTGGTCCGGCACGGCCAGGGTGGCCAGATGAAGGTAGTAGGCAGCACCATGCTCGGGCCCCGCCAGCGCCTGGTGATGGTGGAAGTGGGTGACACCTGCCTGGTGCTGGGCGTGAGCGCCGGCGAGATTCGCACGCTCCACACTTTGCCCGCGCAAGCCGCGCACAAGCCGGACCACCCCTCCGGCAGCACGGCAACCCCGGGGCCGGCCGGCAGCTTTGGACAAAAGCTGCTGCGCGCCATGCAAGACAACCTGAAGTCATGAATTTCCTGCCTGACGCCTCCCGGCGCACTTTGCAACACCACCTGCAACGCCATCTCCGGTCCGTGCGCGAATGCGCCAGCCAACCCTCCCGGCTTGCGCTCGCGGCATTGCTGGTGAGCGCCTGCCTTGCGCTGGTGCTGTTGCCTGCCATGGCCCATGCGCAGGCATTGCCCGGCCTGACCAGCAAGGCCGGCCCGGGCGGCAGCCAGACCTGGTCGCTGTCGGTGCAGACGCTGGTCCTGCTCACCTCACTGTCGTTCCTGCCCGCGGCCATGCTGATGATGACGGGCTTCACCCGCATCATCATCGTGCTGGGGCTGCTGCGCAATGCGCTGGGCACGGCCAGTTCCCCGCCCAACCAGGTGCTGGTGGGACTGTCGCTGTTCCTGACCTTCTTTGTCATGTCGCCGGTGTTCGACCGTATCTACACCGACGCCTACAAGCCGCTGTCCGAGAACAAGCTCAGCCTGGAAGACGCCGCCGCCAAGGCCGCCGCGCCGCTCAAGACCTTCATGCTCAAGCAGACCCGAGAGAAGGACCTGGCGCTGTTTGCCCAGATGGCCAAGGTGCCCGAGATGCAAGGCCCCGAAGACGTGCAGATGCACATCCTGGTGCCCGCCTTTGTCACCAGCGAGCTCAAGACCGCGTTCCAGATCGGCTTTACCGTCTTTATCCCCTTCCTGATCATCGACCTGGTGGTAGCCAGCGTGCTGATGGCGATGGGCATGATGATGGTGCCGCCGGCCACCATCGCGCTGCCATTCAAGCTGATGCTGTTCGTGCTGGTGGACGGTTGGCAATTGCTGCTGGGCTCGCTGGCGCAGAGCTTCCTGAACTGATCACGGGGCGCTAGCCCCACCCAAGGCCTTCGCCATGACGCCGGAAACCGTAATGAGCATCGCCACCCAGGCGATGAAAATGACCCTGATGCTGTCCGCGCCGCTGCTGCTGGTGGCGCTGGTGGCCGGCCTGGTGGTGAGCCTGTTCCAGGCCGCCACGCAGATCAATGAAATGACGCTGTCCTTCATCCCCAAGCTGCTGGCGCTGTTTGCCACCATGGTGCTTGCCGGCCCGTGGATGATCAACACCTTTGTCGACTACATGCGCGAAGTGTTCCAGGGCATTCCCGCCCTGGTGCATTGAGTCCGATGCGTCGGATGCGTCGGATGCGTCGGATGCATCCGATGCGTCGGATAAGCCTGGCGTCGCACCTGGCCGCGCCGAGCAACATCTAACGCCGCAATAGCCGTAATAGCTGCAACAGCCGTATCCGCCGCAACAGCCGCCGTGCTCTCCGTCACCTCCGCCCAGCTCTACGCCTGGATCGCCGCCTTCCTCTGGCCCTTGTTCCGCCTGCTGGCCCTGATCGGCACCGCCCCGCTGTTTGGCGAGTCGACCATCCCGAGACGCGCCAAGGTTGGCCTGGCGGCCCTGATGGCGGTGATCATCTCGCCCACCATCGGCCACCTGCCGCTGGTGCCGGTGTACTCGCTGGAAGGCTTCCTGATCATCCTCAACGAGGTAGGCATCGGGCTGGCGATGGGATTCAGCATGCGGCTGGTGTTCTCCGCCGTGCAATTCGCCGGCGAAACCATCGGCCTGCAAATGGGCCTGTCGTTCGCCTCCTTCTACGACCGCTCGGCCGGCGGCCAGACCATGGTGTTGGCGCGCTTTCTCAATGTGGTCGCCATGCTGATGTTCCTGGCCATGGACGGCCATCTGATGCTGCTGGCCACCATCGCCGATAGCTTCGCCAGCCTGCCCATCGCCGCGCAACCCCTCACCGGCGCCGGCTGGGCAGCGGTGGCCGCCTCCGGCGCCACCGTGTTCTCCTCGGGACTGCTGCTGGCGCTGCCACTGATCGCCGCGCTGCTCACGCTCAACCTCGCCATGGGCATCCTGAACCGCGCATCTCCGCAACTGTCGATCTTCGCGGTCGGCTTCCCGGTCACGCTGGGCGGCGGCATCCTGATGATGATGCTGATCATGCCGCAGATGAGCACCTTCATGGCGCGGCTGATCGAGGGCGGGTTGAGTACGGTGGCGACGGTGCTGGGGCAGTTTGGGCGGTGACGGTCAGGTCTAGGCAGACCCGCCCCTCACGCAACCACCACCCGCGTACACCCCTCCATCGCTTCAAACCCGATATCCACCGGCAGGAACTTGGCGATCACCTCGGCATTGCTGCGCACGTGATTGGTCACTTCGTCCACGGTGAAGCTGCCGCCGCCCGCCAGGGCCATTGGCAGCAGGAGCTGGTCAGCCAGGTGCGGGCCGACCGCACCCTTGCCGGCCAGGTAGGCGCTGGCCTGGCGGCAGGCGGCAGCGGCCACGCTTTCCGCTGAACGGCCCTTCTCGCCGAACTCGCAGAAGACCTCGGTCACCTGCTCGTGCGGCAGCGTGAGCAGCACGGCGTTGCCGGGGCCTTCCTCGTGGCGCAAGCCACCCACGTGCAACTGGCTGGCATCCCATCCCATCCGCTCGCCGACGAGGTCGAGTTCGTGGCGAGCAACGTGGAACGGGACGCCGGCGATCAGCACGCGTGCATCGGGCCTGCCGGATGCGCCACGCGTGTCCAGCGCCAGCGGACGCCAGGCCGCGCCGGAGCGTCCGCTCACTGTCAGTTCGCCGCCGCCGGCGGGATAGAAGCCGTGGCGGCGCAGCGCGAGCTCGGCAGGCCCGCCCATGCGGGCCATCAGCGGCAGCCAGGCGTCGCGCAGGAAGGTGGCTGAGGGCGCCATGGGGTTGTGGGTGCCACCGGACAGGGTGAGCGTGAAGCCGTCGTCCCGCGCGGCGGACCACAGCGCCGGCAGCAGGGTCTGCAGCACCAGCGTGCAACTGCCGGCGGAACCAATGGCAAAGTCGTAGTTGCCGGCGCGCACGGGCCTCGGCTCGAACGTCAGCGCCGTCGAGCCGATCGCCGCGCCTTCGGTGCGCGCGCCGCTGATCGCCTGCGCCGCCACCACGGCGGTCAGGTGCTGGCGCATCAGCCCGGGCTTGCTGCGCCGGGCGCGCACGTTGGCGATATGCACCGGCGTGCCGGTCACCATGGCAAGCGACAGCGCGGTGCGCAGGATCTGGCCCCCGCCCTCGCCGTAGGAGCCGTCGATTTCAATCATCACGGAATACTCTTCTGTTCTTGTTGTTATGCCAGCGCCGCCAGGGACAGGTTCGTCCCCGGCGGCGGCGTTTGCTGCCTTCAACCCTTCACGCACACCACCTGCTTGAGCGTGTGAACGATCTCGACCAGGTCGGACTGCGCCGCCATCACCGCGTCGATGTCCTTGTAGGCCATCGGGATCTCGTCGATGACTTCGGCATCCTTGCGGCACTCGACGCCTTGCGTGGCCAGTCGCTGGTCTTCCACCGAGAACTGGCGCTTGGCTTCGGAGCGGCTCATGGTGCGGCCCGCACCGTGGCTGCAGGAGCAAAACGATTCCGCATTGCCCTTGCCACGCACGATGTAGGAGCGCGCGCCCATCGAGCCCGGGATGATGCCAAGCTCACCGGCCTTGGCGCTGACCGCACCCTTGCGGGTCACCAGTACGTCTTCGCCGAAGTGGCGCTCCTTCTGCACGTAGTTGTGGTGGCAGTTCACCGCCTCCATCTCCGTGGCAAAGGGCTTGCCGATCACGGCGCGCGCGGCGTCCAGCACGTTGGCCATCATCGTCTCGCGGTTGCGGCGCGCGTACTGCTGCGCCCACTCCACCGCGAACACGTAGTCTTCATAGTGCTCGCCGCCTTCCACCAGGTAGGCCAGGTCGCGGTCGGGCAGGTTGATGAAGTGCCGGCGCATATCCGCTTGCGCCAGCTCGATAAAGGTGTTGCCGATGGCATTGCCCACCCCGCGCGAGCCCGAGTGCAGCATGAACCAGACCGACTGGCTCTCATCCAGGCAGACCTCGATAAAGTGGTTGCCGGTGCCCAGCGTGCCCAGGTGGTTGCGGTTGTTGGTGCGCGCCAGCTTCGGGTACTTCTGCGTGATGCGCTCGAAGTCACCTGCCAGCGCGGCCCAGCTCGCATCCACCGCATCCGGCACCTCGCCCCAGGCGCCCTTGTCGCGCCCGCTGCGATTGTTGGAGCGGCCGTGCGGCACCGCTTTCTCGATGGCGCTGCGCAGCGGGCCGAGGCTATCGGGCAGGTCGCTGGCGGTTAGCGTGGTCTTGACGGCGATCATGCCGCAACCGATATCCACGCCCACCGCCGCCGGGATGATGGCGCCGCGTGTGGGGATCACCGAGCCGATGGTGGAACCCTTGCCCAGGTGTACGTCCGGCATCACGGCCAGATGCTTGAAGATAAACGGCATCTGCGCGGTGTTGGCGAGCTGCGCGCGCGCGCCGTCATCGACGGGCACGCCATGGGTCCACATCTTGACCGGGCGGCCGGTGCCGGACTGGAATACGTCGTAATTCTCCTTGCTCATGTCTTCTTCTCTCTTTGCCTTGCGGCGGGACTACGCTGGCGTTGGCCAGCAAAATACCAAATAGGGTGAGCGACTAGTGGTTGTGGAACCGGCGCTCTAATCGTAGGGCAATGCGGCATCGCCACGACAAGGATCGGCAGGATTTACGCTGCATATGCCGCAGCGGCCGGAATTGAACCGGCAATCACCAGATGTAGTCCTGGCCAGCATTCGTGGCGAGTCCGCATACCGCAGGCGCCATGCGCGGCGGCTGAGGTATGCAGGCTCGGGGGCGGTAACCGGCGACAAGGGATAGGACAGACAAGCCTTGGATGTAGTCTGCCCGGCATTCGCCAGTCACCGCCGAACTTCACAACTTCAGAAATTCATAACTTCGAACTTTCACAGCGTCGTGGCCGATATCTCGCCCACCCAGTGGCCGGCCTGCAACTGCCCGGCGGCGAAGGCAGCGACGATCTGGAACACCGAGTCGGAGAAGCCCCCGATGTTCAGGATGTCGTCGCGCTCCGGCGCCTGGCTGGCCACGTAGGGCTGCATGTCCAGGCACACCAGCCGGGCCTTGGGATTGCGCTGCCTGAAACGCTCCCACTCCCGCAACGTGGCCGTTTCGCCATGGCGTGCATCCATCCACGACTGGTTGTCTGACACCAGCATGACCACGTCGGCACTCACGCGGCGATGGTTCAGCCACGCCAGCGGCGCGCTGCAGTTGGTGCCGCCCGCGCCGAGCGCCGCCATCTTCTGCGCGTTGGTCATCACCGTGTCGCGCGGGTTCAGCGTCAGCTTCACCACTTCCTCCTTGAACGGCAGCACCATCGTGTCCGGCTGCTTGCGCAGGAAGGTTGCGGCGACCAGCGCGGCGGCGTCCACGCAGCGCACCGCGCTGCTCGACCCCGCACGGTAGCCCGTCACCGGCGAGTGCATGGAGCCCGACACGTCAGGGCAAACCACCATGCGGCCCTCCACCAGCGGCACATTGGCCAGCGCCAGTTCCAGCGCATCCTGCAAGGCCTCGCGCACAACCGCCGGCATGTCTTCCCCGGCGGCGTGGTACGCGGCCAGCAACTGGTACGGAAACACCCGGGCCCGCGCGATGGCTTCAGGCTGCCGCAGCTTTGCCGCGATCTCGTCCGCCATGCCCGGCAGGGCAAACACGCCGTGGCGCGCAAAGGTGTTCAGGTTCATGCGCACCATCTGCCAGCCGCCATGGCGTGCCACCTCGGCCCAGGCCTGGGCATCCAGGTCCAGCGATGCCAGCATCTGGAACGGCACCGCCGGCACCGGCGCCTGCCGCCCTTCGGCCCGCGCCACCTTGTAGGCCTCCAGGGCCTGCGTCACCGGCGGCAGCGCAGACACGTCATAGGGCTTGCCGATCAGCCGGGCAAAGAAGGCGGCGCGCCAGGCTTGCGCCGGCTTCGGGTGCACCATCTTCACCACATCGGCCAGCGACGGGCTGGTGCCCACCGATGCCGACAGCAACGCACGCTCGTCGGCCGTATTGAGCCATTGCTGCACCAGCTTCTTCGGCCGCGTGCCCAGCGACTTGCGGCCCGCCGCGCCGCTGCGCAGGATCTGCACGAAGGTGCGCAGCATCTTCCCGTTGTCGATCACGCGGCCGAACACCGCCGGCAGGTACTGCGAGCCCCGCACGGTCAATGCGGCCAACAGCAGGGCCGGCATGTCCTTCATATAGCCGCGCTCGCGGCAATACACGGCGGTCTTGGCGATAAAGGCCGGATCCACGTCCTCGCACAACGCCATCACGGCGTCGAGCTGCGCTTCGGCGCTGGCGTAGAAGGTGCCGTTCAGGCAACCCGTTGCCGCGTACTGCGCCAGGCGATGTTCGCGTCCCAGGGCATAGGCAGTGCCGCCCGCCTCGTTGATCGCGTCTGCCGGCGGCAGGAAGCGGCCACGCAGGCCGTGAAACAGATTGGTATTTGCCATTTGCATTCTCCCCAGGAGACAAGGTTGCGCCGTATTCGATGGTCTCTATTTCGCAATCGGCGTGCCAGGGGCTGCAGATAAGCGGCAGAAAAAACATAACTCAATGATTCATAACGATTTTTATTGGATTCCCCCAGGAAATTCGCCAATTTCCTGCTTGTTCGCCGYGACCAATATCTATATATTTATATAGCTATCTATAAATACAGAGAACATGAAAAAGGTCGTCATCGGCTTCATCGGCACACAACTCGACCGGGGCAAAGGCTCCGCGCGCTGGGAAAAATGGCGGCCCAGCGTGGCGCTGTGCCAACACGAAGACCTGCTGCTGGATCGCTTCGAGCTGCTCTATACCGGCCGCCACCGGGCGCTGGCCGAGCAGGTCGCGGCCGACATCGCCAAGGTCTCGCCGCAGACGGAGGTCAGGCTGAACCTGCTGGCGCTGGAGGATCCCTGGGATTTCAGCGAGGTCTATGCTTCGCTGCATGAGTTCACGCGCGGCTACCGCTTCGATACGGAGCGCGAGCAGTACTGGGTGCACATCACCACCGGCACCCACGTGGCACAGATCTGCCTGTTCCTGCTGACCGAGGCGCGCTACCTGCCGGCCTGCCTGCTGCAGACCTCGCCGCCCTTGCGGCAGGCCAGCGGCCAGCCGGGCCACTACGCCGCCATCGATCTCGACCTGTCCCGCTACGACCAGCTGGCCGCGCGCTTCTCGCGCGAGCAGCAGGATGCGGTGTCGTTGCTCAAGTCCGGCATTGCCACCCGCAACGCCGCCTTCAACCAGATGATCGACGAGATCGAGCGCGTGGTGCTGCGCTCGCGCGCGCCGGTGCTGCTGACCGGCCCGACCGGCGCCGGCAAGTCGTTCCTGGCGCGGCGCGTGTTCGAGCTGAAGAAAGGCCGCCACCAGCTCAGCGGCGGCTTTGTGGAAGTGAACTGCGCCACCATCCGCGGCGACGGCGCCATGTCGGCGCTGTTTGGCCACGTCAAGGGTGCCTTCACCGGCGCGCAGGGCGAGCGCACGGGTTGGCTGCGCTCGGCCCACCAGGGCTTGCTGTTCCTGGATGAGATCGGCGAGCTGGGGCTGGACGAGCAGGCGATGCTGCTGAAAGCCATCGAGGAGAAGCGCTTCTTTCCGGTCGGCGGCGACAAGGAAGTGCAGAGCGATTTCCAGCTGATCGCCGGCACCAACCGGGACCTGCGCGCCGAGGTGCGCGCCGGACGTTTTCGCGAGGACCTGTTTGCCCGCATCAACTTGTGGACCTACCGGCTGCCGGGACTGGCCGAGCGCCCGGAGGACGTGGAGCCCAACCTGGACTACGAGCTCGTGCGCCAGGCGCGCGAGCTCGGCAGCCAGGTGCGCTTTAACAAGGAAGCACGCCAGGCCTGGCTGGATTTTGCGGTATCGCCGCAGGCCTGCTGGCGCGGCAACTTCCGCGACCTCGCCGCGTCGGTGACGCGCATGATGACGCTGGCCGACAGCGGCCGCATCGATGCCAGCGTCGTGGACGCGGAAATCGCGCGGCTGAACGAATCGTGGCAGGACGGCGCTCAGCAGGCGGTAGCCCAGGGCCACGCGCTGGCCATCCTGGATCCCGCCGTGCGGGCCGCCACGGACCCGTTCGACCTGGTGCAGCTCGACTATGTGCTGAGCGTGTGCCGCCGGAGCAAGAGCCAGGCCGAGGCCGGGCGCACGCTGTTTGCCGTATCACGGCTGGGCAAGAGCAGCAGCAACGACAGCGACCGGTTGGCCAAGTACCTCGGCAAATTCGGCCTGACCTTCGCGGCCGCGAGCCAGCCTTAACCTAGCGCCTCGGCCGCGATCCGCGCGGCGCAGGCCAGCACGTCGTTGCGATAGGCGGCGTCCTTGCCGGGTTGCGTGAAATAGATGGCCAGCACGATGGGCGGCTTTCCGGGCGGCCATGCCACTCCGATGTCGTTGGCCGTGCCGTAGTCACCGGAGCCCGTCTTGTCCGCCGCGTGGCGCCGGTGGTATTGCCGCGCATCCATGCCACCAGCTGTTCGCGCTCTGCCCCGCCCAGCGCATCGCCCAGCGTGAGCCGTTGCAGGCTAGCTGCCATGGCCGCCGGGGTTGACGTGTCGCGCGGGTCGCCAGGCAGCGCGGACTTCGGCCGATGTGCTGGCGAATTTGTTTGTAACCAACCCTGAAATGGCTCTTAGATTTCTGCGCCCACCTCTCATCTCAAAATCATCGATTTTTTGAAATCACACCACTCATGTATTGATTTAAATCGCGCAGATCCTTAATACTCCAAGGGTACGGCGATAGCTTTACACCATTCTCTCGCAAAGTTCTTGGAATCAAGTCTCCATTTGGGCGGAGTATTATCGATGATACAATAACGCCCGGATAATCATTTAGTCGTTTCTTGAAAGCGGATGTTGCAAGATCAGGTGTAGTCGGATTTATTTTATTAGCCAACGGTCCTGTTCCTTTGAGATCTGCTCCGTGGCACATGGCACATCTCTGTATATAGAGGTTTTTCCCATTGACATTATCCGCGAAGGATAGTGATGCTTGAGTTAGCGCTAAAATTCCTAGCGAAGCGATGAATAATATTTTCATTTTCATGTGGCCTTGTTGCATAAATCAGATCTGAATCGAGGGCAAACCCCGGAGGTGCCACTGCAACACGCAATTCTCTCGATAACATTTGAACCGAGATTGTTCATTAGCAATGTGCTCGCGCCCACGAGAGGTCGATTGGCTAGCCGGCATTGCCCCACAAGCCATCAAACCACGGTCTTCGTCATATCAGCCTCTTAGCGCCTCGACCGCGATCCGCGCGGCAGTGGCCAGCACGTCGTTGCGATAGGCGGCGTCCTTGCCGGGTTGCGTGAAATAGATGGCCAGCACGATGGGTGGCTTTCCGGGCGGCCATGCCACTCCGATGTCGTTGGCCGTGCCGTAGTCACCGGAGCCCGTCTTGTCCGCCACCTGCCAGTCCGCCGGCACGCCGGCGCGGATCCGCGTGGCGCCGGTGGTATTGCCGCGCATCCATGCCACCAGCTGTTCGCGCTCTGCCCCGCCCAGCGCATCGCCCAGCGTGAGCCGTTGCAGGCTAGCTGCCATGGCCGCCGGGGTTGACGTGTCGCGCGGGTCGCCAGGCAGCGCGG
>NZ_JBFTOQ010000050.1:0-51001 GCF_056398045.1 Cupriavidus sp. 05L411
CCCCCTACCCCCTACCCCCTACCCCCTTCCCCCTTCACCCCCGATGCGCCCACCCCGTCATCCGCCTCTCCACCACCGCAAAAAACTCATACATCACCATCGCCATCACCGCGATCACCACTAGCCCGGCAAACGCCAGCGGCATCTTCATCGCCGATCCGGCGGACACCAGCAAATAGCCGATGCCTTCATTGGCGGCACTCATCTCGGACACGKTAGTGCCGACGAAAGCCAGCGTGATCGCCACCTTGAGCGAAGCAAAGAAGTAAGGCATCGACCGCGGCAGCCCGACCTTGAGCAACACATCGGTGCGCTTTGCACCAAGTACGCGCAGCACATCCTCCAGTTCCGGCTCCAAGGTGGCCAGCCCCGTGGCGATATTGACCATGATCGGGAAGAACGAGATCAGGAAGGCGGTCAGGATCGCTGGGCCGGCACCCAGGCCGAACCACACCACAAGGATCGGCACGAAGGCCGCCTTCGGCAACGCATTGAACGCCGTCATCAGCGGATACCCGGCGGCATACGCCAGCTTGGACGAGCCCATCAGCAAACCCAGCACCACACCCACGATGATGGCGAGGCCAAAGCCGACCATGGTGGTCCAGAAGGTACGCCAGGCGTGGCCGGCAATCACATCCCAGTATTCGAACAGCGACGTGACGATCGCGCTGGGGCTGGGCAGGATGAAGTCCGACACATTGAACACAAGGCACGCGCCCTGCCACAGCAGCAGGAACGTGCCCAGCAACAGCCATGGCGCCACACGCTGCACGCGGCGTTGCTGAGCCGCGCTCATCGAGGAAGAAAAAGTGCTCATGGTCAGTGCTGCCGTACGTGGCCGATCTTCTCGCGCAGCGAATGCACGAGGTCGGCAAAGGGTTCGGTATAGGTCAGGTCGAGATCGCGCGGACGCGGCAGGTCGATCTCCTTGCGCGTGAGGATGCGCCCCGGGCGCTGGCTCATCACGTAGACCGTGTCGGCCAGGAACACGGCCTCGCGCAGGTCGTGGGTGACCAGGATCACGTTGAAGCGCTGGGCCTGCCACAGGTCGCGCAGCACGCACCACAGCTCCTCGCGGGTRAAGGCATCGAGCGCGCCGAAGGGCTCGTCGAGCAGCAGCATGCGCGGCTCGTGGATCAGCGCGCGGCAGATCGAGGCACGCTGCTGCATGCCGCCGGAGAGCTGCCACGGGTACTTGTCCTCGTAGCCGGCCAGGCCCACGGTGCGCAGCAGCTCGCGTGCGCGCGCCGTGTACTCCTCGCGCTTCTGGCGCAGCGTGGAGCGGTAGGGCTCGACAATCTCCAGCGGCAGCATGACGTTCTGCAACGTGGTGCGCCAGGGCAGCAGCGTCGGCGCCTGGAAGGCCATGCCAACCATCTTGAGCGGGCCGGCGACCTTCTCGCCGGCGATCTTGACCACGCCGCGCGTGGCCGGCTTGAGCCCGGTCGCCAGCTTCATGAAGGTGGACTTGCCGCAGCCGGAAGGCCCGACGATGGCGATGAACTCGCCCGGCTCGACCCGCAGCGAGATGTCCTCGATGGCGAACTCACCCTGTCGGGCAAGCTCGTCGTTATAGGCGAGCCAGACCCGGTTGAACTCGACGAAGGGTTGCGCCGCCGGCTCGCCTGGCAGGTCAGGAGGGAGCGCGGCCCCCCTGCGCAGGGAGGTAGTGCCCACCRTCATCGCAGCACATCCAGTTCGGCAGCGGACGGCAGGTAGGCATCGGTCCACAGGTTGTCAGGGTTGATGCGGCCCTTGGTGCCGAAGGCGTCAGCCACTTGCGAAGCCATCAGCGACAAGCGCGGCTTGTTGACGCGGCCAAAGCCCTCGGCGCGCGCATCGGGCGATTTGACCACGCTATCCAGCGCCATCTTCAGGCGCTTGGTCTCGAGCTTCTCGTCGATGATGCCGTCGCGGGCCTTGACCGCCTTGATGCCCTCCTCCGGCTTGGCGATCACGTCCTTGGCCGATTTGGCGAAGGCACGCAGGAAGGCCTTGACCGCCTCCGGGTTCTTCTTGAGGAAGTCTTCCGAGGCGATCACGGCGTTGCCGTACAGCTTCACGCCGTATTGCGGGTAAGGCAGCACCACGATGTCCTCGTCCTTCACGCCGCGCGCATTCAGGTTGAGGATGGAGGTGAAGGAAAAGCCCGTGATGGCGTCGAGGTCGCCGCGCGTGAGCATGGTCTCGCGCAGGGTCGGGTCCATCGCCTGCCAGTTGAAGCTAGATGCCTGCAGGCCGTTGGCCTTGGCGAAAATCGGGAAGGCGCGGCGGCCGGCGTCGAATACCGGTGCGCCGAGCTTCTTGCCGGCCAGGTCGTGCGGGGTCTTGATGCCGGACTTCTTCAGCGCGAGCACGGCGGCGGGGGTGTTGTTGTAGACCATCATCACGGCCACCGGCTTGTTCTTGGCATCCGGGTTGTTGCCGTAGAACTCCATCACCGAGGCCAGGTCGGCAAAGCCCATGTCGTAGGTGCCGGAGGCCACGCGGTTGACCACGTTGCCCGATCCATTGCCGGCGTCGATCGACACATCGAGCTTCTCGGCCTTGTAGTAGCCCTTCTGCTCGCCCAGCAGGAACAGCGCCGACGGGCCTTCGAAGCGCCAGTCGAGCTGGAAACGGACCTTGGTCTGGGCGTGCGCCTCGCCGGCAAATTGTGTCGACAGCACCAGGGCGGTGCCCAGCGCCATGCCAAGCTGCAGCCAGCGGCGGCGCGCTGTGGATGCGGCAGCGCCGGACGCAGCATGGGCGGGCTCGGCGCCGGCGTGAGCGGCAGTGGCCTCGAACGGGGTGGCGGCACGGAATAGCGGCATTGAACTCTCTCCAGTTAGTCGTCTTCCTGGATAGTTCGTCCGCAAGGCCCGTGCCATGCAAACACGCACCACGATGGGGCTGATACGCCACCTATTGTCGAACCAAATGCGTGCAACCGGATGTTTCGGGACGGTTTGCCGCAATGAATTGTTGACAATCCATTGCGGCCCCGGCGATTGCCGTGTCAGGCGTCCTGGGTTGCGTCGCCAGCTTCGATGGCCAGCGCGGCATCCTCCACGGGGGCCTCGCTCTCTGCCGCGCTGCGCGCCTGGATGTGCCACATCTCGGCGTAGCGGCCGTCGAGCCGCATCAGTTCGGCATGGGTGCCGCGCTCGATGATGCGGCCGCGGTCCATCACCAGGATCTGGTCGGCATGCACCACCGTAGAGAGCCGGTGCGCGATCAGCAGCGTGGTGCGGTTCTGCGCCAGGCGCATCAGCTCGGCCTGGATGGCCTGCTCGGTACGGGAATCCAGCGCCGAGGTGGCTTCATCGAAGACCAGGATCGGCGGGTTCTTCAGCAGCGTGCGGGCAATGGCGACACGCTGCTTCTCCCCGCCCGACAGCTTGAGGCCGCGCTCGCCCACCGGCGTGTCGTAGCCCTGCGGCAACTCGCGGATAAAGCCGTCGATCTGGGCCGCGCGCGCGGCCTCGATGACTTCGTCGCGGCTGGCGTCGGGGCGGCCGTAGGCGATGTTGTAGTAGATGCTGTCGTTGAACAGCACGGTGTCCTGCGGCACGATGCCGATGGCGCGGCGCAGGCTGTCCTGCGTGATCGTACGGATATCCTGGCCGTCGATCTCGATGCCGCCGCTGCCCACGTCATAGAAGCGGAACAACAGCCGCGCCAGCGTGGACTTGCCCGAGCCGCTGTGGCCTACCACCGCGGTAGTGGTGCCGGCGGCGATGGCGAAGTCCACCTCGTCCAGGATCACGCGGTTGCTCTCGTAGCCAAAGCCGACATGGTTGAAACGCACCGCCGCGCCCTGCACGCGCAAGGCCGCGGCGTCCGGCGCGTCGGCGACTTCGCGGTTGGTGCCCAGCAGCACGAACATGCGGTCCATGTCGGTGGTGGCCTGCTTGATCTCGCGGTAGATCACGCCGAGGAAGTTCAGCGGAATGTACAGCTGGATCATCAGCGTGTTGACCAGCACCAGGTCGCCCAGCGTGAGCTTGCCCGCCGCCACGCCCACCGTGGCGCGCCACAGGATCAGGATCAGGCCGGTGGCGATGATGGCCTGCTGGCCGAAATTGAGGAACGACAGCGAATTTTGCGAGCGAATCGCCGCGGTGCGGTACTTGCGCAGGTTCTCGTCATAGCGGCCGGCCTCGTACTCCTCGTTGCCGAAGTACTTGACGGTCTCGAAGTTGAGCAGGGAATCGATCGCCTTCTGGTTGGCGCGCGAATCCAGCTCGTTCATCTTGCGCCGGAAGTGCGTGCGCCACTCGGTCACCACGATGGTGAACACGATATAGCTCACCAGCGCGCAGCCCGTGATGGCAGCGAACCAGATGTCGTAGTGCAGGATGAAGAAGCCCATCACCAGCCCCATCTCGACCAGGGTCGGCAGGATGCTGTAGAGCGAGTAGGAGATCAGCGACTGAATGCCACGCGTGCCGCGCTCGATGTCGCGGCTCATGCCGCCGGTCTGGCGGTCCAGGTGAAAGCGCAGAGACAGCGCGTGCAGGTGGCGAAACACCTGCAGCGCGATCTCGCGCACCGCGCTCTGCGTGACCTTGGAGAACAGGATCTCGCGCAACTCGGTAAACAGCGTGCCGGACAAGCGCAGTATCCCGTAGGCGACGATCAGGCCCACCGGCACCACCAGCAGCGCGCTCGCGCTGCCGGCGGGAACATTCATGTTGTCCACCAGCTTCTTCATCAGGATCGGCACGCCCAGGTTGGCCACCTTGGCCGCCACCAGGCACACCAGCGCCAGGATCACTCGCCACTTGTAATGCCAGACATAGGGCAACAGGTTGCGCACGGTCTGCCAATCGCTGCGGGGAACGTTGGATTTGCCGAAGAGGGAAGAAGGCTGGGCGGGGGACGGCTCGGCCGACGTAGAGTAGCGTCGCATACGTTAGAATTCGGGCGAATATGCGATTGTGGCAGAGATCGACAGAATTAGCCGGCGCCACGCCGCAAGCGCGCGTCACGGCAGCGCCGCGACGCCCGGGCCGCGCGGCGGCAAGGTCACTCCGCCGCAGCCCGCCCTACCCCGCCCCAACCCCATCCAGCCTCATCAAGCAGCCATCATGAATCAACCTAACGTCCTCCCCTGCCTGCCCTCTGGCAAGAATCCCGCACTGCGCGTGGTCCCCATGCCGGCGGATGCCAATGTGCATGGCGACGTCTTCGGAGGCTGGATCATGGCCCAGGTGGACATCGCCGGCTCGATCCCGGCGGTGGAGCGCGCCCAAGGCCGCGTGGCCACCGTGGCGGTGAACTCCTTCCTGTTCAAGCATCCGGTCTTTGTCGGCGACCTGGTGAGCTTCTACGCCGATATCGAGAAGACGGGCCGCACCTCGATCACCGTATCGGTGGAGGTCTATGCGCAACGCATGCGCCACAGCAATGAGATCGTCAAGGTGACCGAAGCCACCCTGACCTACGTTGCCACGGACGATACACGCCAGCCGCGCGTGCTGCCGAAGGCAAAGGACACGCCGCTGGCCTGAGTGCGCAGCGGCGGTTTCCATGTACCTTAGCTGAACTGCGAGAAGTCCGGGCGGCGCTTCTCGAAGAACGCCTTGAACGCCTCCTTGGCTTCCGGCGCCTGCAGCATGCGCCGGAACACTTCGCCCTCCTCCGCCATCTTGGCCTGCACGGCCGCCTTGTCGCCGCCCTTCATCAGGCGCTTGGTTTCCCTGAGCGACGAGGCCGGCAGCGCGGCTAGCTTGCGCGCCTGCTGGTGCACGAACTCGTTGAGCTCCGCCACCGGCAGCACGCGCGTGGCCAGGCCGATCTGTAGCGCTTCCTGCGCGCTGAACGGCTCACCCAGCATCAGTTTCTCGGCAGCGCGCTGGTGACCCAGCAGGCGCGGCAACAGCATGCTCGATGCCGCCTCCGGGCACAGGCCCAGTTGCACGAACGGCAGCGACAGCTTGGCCGTCTCGGAGACATAGACCAGGTCGCAATGCAGCAGCATGGTGGTGCCCACGCCCACCGCCGGGCCGCTCACCGCCGCCACCAGCGGCTTGCTGGCCTGGCTGATCTGCTGCAGGAACTGGAATACCGGCGCCGGCTGGTCACCCTCGCCCGCGGTCGGTGGACGCTGCATGAAGTCTTCCAGGTCATTGCCCGCGGTGAACACTTCCGGCTTGCCGCGGATCACGATCACGCGCACGGCAGGGTCGGCATCGGCCGCGCGCAGCGCATCGGCCATGGCCTGGTACATCGCCGCCGTGATGGCGTTCTTCTTGTCGAGGCGATCGAACTCAAGGGTCAGGATGCCTTGCTCGATGGTGGTCAGGATGCTCATGAAATCGTCTTCTCCTTACTGCTTGGTTGACTTGTCCGCCGTGCCGAAACCCGTTCATTCGAACGCCGGCGGATTCTCGCAAAGATAGCTCATCCCGAACGCCTTTGCGCCGACGTTGAGCGCCACCGTCAGGCTCATCGGCGCCAGCATCAGCTCCACGTCATGCTGCTGCGCGGTGCGCGCGAGCGACTGATAGGCAGGCAACGCTTGAATTGCCCCAGGCGGCCCGGCATAGCTCAGCGCTACCGCGGGGCTCAGCAAGCGGCCGCTGCGGATGCACTGCTCCGCATGCGCCATCACGCGGCGCATGCCTTCGTCCGCGCCGCGCGYCTTGGCCACCGGCTCGGTCTGGCCGCGATGCATATGCACGACGGGGCGGATATTGAACGCGCTGCCGAGCATGTAGCGGCCCCAGGTGATGCTGTTCTCGCCCTTGTGCCTGGCCCGCGTGTACATGTAGAGCAACTCATCGGGCACCAGGAACATATGCGCGGCGTCACGCAGGCGTGTCTCCACGGCCTCCACCACCGTTTGCGCGCTGGCGCCGCCGCCCAGCAAGCGCGCCGCCTCGCGCACGATCAGCGCCTGGCCCGGGCCGATCGCGCCGGTGTCGATCACCGTCAGCTCGAACAACCCCGTGCGCCCCGCGTCCTTGCGGGGCTTGAAGCTCTTGGCCACGGTGCCAACCACGGCGCCCGTGGCATGCGCATACAGCTTGCTGCGGCTGCTGGCGATGGTCAGCAGCAGCGCGCGGTCGCATGAGGTCACCACATGCTTGAGCAGGTGGTCTTCGATCTCACGTTCGAGCAAGGGAATGGATTCTGCGTAGTGGTCCTGCTTGCCGACCAGGTATTGCGCGTAAAGCGACGGCAAGGCCGGTTCGTCGCGCACGTCGGCCACAAAGCGATCGCCCGCGCGAATGCGGAACGGCACCGTGCGCACGCCGAGCTCGGCCATCAGCGCGCGCGGCATGTCGCACGCGGCGTCGGCCAGGATGAGTGTCTCCTGCATCTTGTTGTTTCCTCCCGGTCAGGTGAGCCGCATCGGGGCGGCAGCTGTCTCCTTGTTATGGCACTGCTTTCTTCACCTGATCGAGAGTCGGGGCAGGCAGCACGAACGCACCTGGCGCTCAGGCTGCCTGCCCCGCGGCGCGTTTAGACGCGCTCGAAAATACCTGCGGCACCCATGCCCGTGCCGACGCACATGGTGACCATGCCGTACTTCAGGTTGTTACGGCGCAGCGCGTGCACCACGGTAGCCGAACGGATCGCGCCGGTGGCGCCCAGCGGGTGGCCCAGTGCRATCGCGCCGCCCATCTGGTTGACCTTGGCCGGGTCCAGCTGCAGGTCGCGSATCACCGCCAGCGACTGCGCGGCGAAGGCTTCGTTCAACTCGATCCAGTCCATCTGGTCCTGCGTGAGGCCGGCTGCCTTGAGCGCCGCGGGAATCGCTTCCTTGGGGCCGATGCCCATGATCTCGGGCGGCACACCGCGCACCGCGAACGACACAAAGCGCGCCAGCGGCACCAGGTTGAACTGCTTGAGGATCTTTTCCGAAACCAGGATCAGCGCGCCGGCGCCATCCGAAGTCTGCGAGCTGTTGCCGGCGGTGACGCCGCCTTTGTTGGCAAACACCGGGCGCAGCTTGCCCAGGCCTTCGACCGAGGTCTCCGGACGCGGGCCTTCGTCGAGCGAGATGGTGCGTGTCTTCACGTCGACCTGGCCGCTGGCCAGGTTGGGGAACTTCTCGACGATCTCGATCGGGGTGATTTCGTCCTTGAAGTCGCCGGCCTGCTGCGCGCGGATCGCCTTCTGGTGCGAAGCGAGCGAGAAAGCATCCTGGTCTTCGCGGCTGACCTGCCACTTCTGCGCGACCTTCTCGGCGGTCAGGCCCATGCCGTAGGCGATGCCGATGTTCTCGTCGCGCTCGAAGATCGCCGGCGACATCGACGGCGAATTGCCCATCATCGGCACCATGCTCATCGATTCCACGCCGGCGGCGATCATCACGTCGGACTCGCCCACGCGGATGCGGTCAGCGGCCATGGCCACGGCAGACAGGCCGGAGGCGCAGAAGCGGTTGACGGTAATGCCGCCCACGGTGTTCGGCAGGCCCGACAGCAGCGCACCGATGCGCGCGACGTTCAGGCCCTGCTGCGCCTCGGGGATGGCGCAGCCAACGATGGCGTCTTCGATCAGCCTGGGATCGAGGTTAGGCACCTGCGCCACGGCCGCGCGCAGGATGGTGGCCAGCAGGTCGTCCGGGCGGGTGTTCTTGAACGCGCCCTTGGGAGCCTTGCCGATCGGCGTGCGGGTCGCGGCAACGATGTATGCGTCTTGCAGTTGTTTCATGATGTCGGTTCCTCGCTTGCCTTAGTTGCGCACCGGCTTGCCGGTCTGCAGCATGCCCATGATGCGTTCCTGGGTCTTGCCCGTGCCGAGCAGGTCGACAAAGGCCTTGCGTTCCAGCGCCAGCAGCCATTCCTCGCTGACCAGCGAGCCGGCTTCCACGTCGCCGCCGCACACCGCCTCGGCAATGCGGCTGGCAATCAGGAAGTCGTGCGCGGAGATGAAGCCGCCGTCGCGCATATTGGCCAGCGACGCCTTGATGGTGGCAATGCCCGAGCGGCCCGCCACCGGCACCAGCGTGCCCGGTACCGGGGCGCGGTAGCCAGCGTTGGACAGCGCGCGCACTTCGTTCTGCGCCACGTAGAGCAGCTCGTGCACGTTGAACACGATGGTGTCCGACGGCTGCAGGTAGCCCATCTTCTGCGCGTCCAGCGCCGAAGCCGAAACCTTCGCCATGGCGGCTGCCTGGAAACGGTTGGTGAGGAACTGCAGGTAGTTGGTGCTGCCAGCGGCTTGTGCCGCGCGTGCAGCTGCCAGGGCCGCTTCCTTCAACCCGCCACCGGCCGGCACCAGGCCCACGCCCACTTCCACCAGGCCGATATAGGTTTCCAGCGCGGCCACGCGCTTGGCCGAATGCAGCATCAGCTCGCAGCCGCCGCCCAGCGCGATGCCGGACGCCGCCGACACCACCGGCACGGCGGAATACTTCACCCGCATCATGCCATCCTGGAATTTCTTGACGAAGGGCTCAATGCCCTTGGCGCCGCCCATCATGAAGGCCGGCATCGCGGCTTCCAGGTTGGCACCCGCGGAGAACGGGCCGCCCGGCGCGCCCAGTTGCAGCGACGTCGGCTGCCACACGACCAAGCCCTTGTACTCGGCTTCGGCCAGGTCGATGGCGCGCGTCAGGCCATCGATCACGTCCGGGCCGATGGTGTTCATCTTGCTCTTGAACGAAACCACCAGCACATCGTCCTGGCCCTCGCTCACCCAGATGCGCACCGCATCGTTTTCTTCCACGGTGCGGCCAGCCTTGCGCGGGTCGGTTGCGGCGGTGCCCTTGACCGCGGCGCGGAACACCTGGCGCTCGTACACCGGCAACGCGTTGCGCTGCACGAAAGCTTGCGCGGCGGGCGACCATGAACCCTGCGCGCCATGCACGCCCTGGCTCTCGGCCACCGGGCCTTCGAAGACCCACGCGGGCAGCGCCACGTTGGCCAGGCCCTTGCCGGCTTCGATGTCTTCCTTCACCCACTCGGCCACCTGCTTCCAGCCAGCCGATTGCCAGTCCTCGAAGGGGCCGGAGTTCCAGCCGAAGCCCCAACGGATCGCCAGGTCGATATCGGCGGCGGAGCCGGCGATCTGCTCGAGGTAGACGCCGATGTAGTGGAACACGTCGCGGAACACCGCCCACAGGAATTGCGCCTGCGGGTTGGTGGATTCGCGCAGCAGCTTGATGCGCTCGGCCGGCTCCTTCTTCAGCATGCGCACCACGATCTCGTCGGCCTTCTTGCCCGAGTCGACGTATTGGCCCGTCTTGGGGTCCAGCACCTTGATGGTCTTGCCTTCCTTCTTGTAGAAGCCGGCGCCGGTCTTCTGGCCCAATGCGCCCGCATCCACCAGCCCCTTGAGCACGGCGGGCGTCTTGTACACCGGCGCAAACGGATCGTCCAGCAGGGTGTCCTGCATGGTCTTGATCACGTGGGCCATGGTGTCCAGGCCCACCACGTCGGCAGTGCGGAAGGTGGCGGACTTGGCACGGCCCAGCTTGGAGCCGGTCAGGTCGTCGACCACGTCGAAGGGGATGCCGTACTTCTCGGCCTCGGCGAACACCGCCAAGATCGAGAAGATGCCAACGCGGTTGGCAATGAAGTTCGGCGTGTCCTTGGCGCGCACCACGCCCTTGCCGAGCGTGGAGGTCAGAAAGGTCTCCAGGCGGTCCAGGATCGCGGGCTGCGTGGTCGCGGTCGGGATCAGTTCCACCAGGTGCATGTAGCGCGGCGGGTTGAAGAAGTGCACGCCGCAAAAGCGCGACTTCAGGTCCGCGTCGAAACCATCGGACAGCGCGGTGATCGACAGGCCCGAGGTATTGGTAGCGAAGATCGTGTGCGATGCCAGGTGCGGCGCGACCTTCTTGTACAGGTCGTGCTTCCAGTCCATGCGCTCGGCGATGGCCTCGATCACCACGTCGCACTCCTTGAGCAGCGCGAGGTCGTCCTCGTAGTTGGCAGCCTGGATCAGGCCGGCTTCGTCCTTGATGCCCAGCGGTGCCGGCGAGAGTTTCTTCAGGTTCTCGATGGCGCGCAGCGAGATGCCGTTCTTGGGGCCTTCCTTGGCCGGCAGGTCGAACAGCACCACGGGCACGCGGGCGTTGACGAGATGGGCGGCGATCTGSGCMCCCATGACGCCGGCACCCAGCACGGCGACCTTCTTGACGATGAAATTGGACATGCGCGCTCCTAGGAAAGTGAGCGTTGAGATGAGGTGGGCTGGCTGCGCGTGGCGCCGGCGCTGGTGTTGCCGCGGGTGCTCCCCTCTCCCGCTTGCTGGAGAGGGGAGCACCCCATTGGCATCGACACCGTCAGAGCCAGTATCCTGCGCCCGCGCTAAGACAACCGCATTAATTCAGGACAAACAATCCGATCAGAACAGATCCGCGTCCAGCGCCATCAGCGTGGCCGAACCAGCGCGTGCCATGCGGATCTGCGATGCCGTCTCCGGCAGCAGCTTGGCAAAGTAGAAGCGTGCGGTCGCCAGCTTGGTGGTGTAGAACTTGTCGCCGCTGGCTTCCTTCTCCAGCGCGATCTTGGCCATGCGGGCCCAGAAGTACGAGAACACCAGGTGGCCCACCACGCGCAGGTAAGGCACGGCGGCAGCGCCGACTTCGTCGGGGTTGCCCATGGCCTTCATGCCGATTTCCATGGTGAGCTTCTGCACCTTGTCGCCCAGGTCGGCCAGCGGGTTGACGAACTCCTGCATGGCTTCGTTGGTGCCTTCTTCCTCGACGAACGCTTGCACGATCTTGCCGAAGGCCTTCATCTTGGCGCCCATGTCGCCCAGGATCTTGCGGCCCAGCAGGTCCAGCGCCTGGATGGTGTTGGTGCCTTCGTAGATCATGTTGATGCGCGCGTCGCGCACATACTGCTCCATGCCCCACTCGGCGATGTAGCCGTGGCCACCGAACACCTGCATGCCCTCGTTGGTGGCGGTGAACGCATTGTCGGTCAGGAAGGCCTTGATCACGGGCGTGAGCAACGCAACCAGGTCGCCCGCTTCCTTGCGCACGGACTCATCCGGGTGCGACAGTTCGCGGTCGATCTGCAGCGCGGTCCAATAGCTGAACGCGCGGCCGCCTTCGGCAAAGGCCTTCTGCGTCAGCAGCATGCGGCGCACGTCCGGGTGCACGATGATCGGGTCGGCTGGCTTGTCCGGTGCCTTGGGACCGGTCAGCGCGCGCATCTGCAGGCGGTCCTTGGCATAGGCCAGCGAGTTCTGGTAGGCCACTTCGGTCAGCCCGAGGCCCTGCATGCCCACGCCCAGGCGGGCGGCGTTCATCATCACGAACATGGCGTTCAGGCCCTTGTTGGGCTCGCCCACCAGCCAGCCGCGCGCGCCGTCCAGGTTCATCACGCAGGTGGCGTTGCCGTGGATGCCCATCTTGTGTTCGATCGAGCCGCACTTGATGCCGTTGCGCTCGCCCGGGTTGCCGTTGGCGTCGGGGATGAACTTCGGCACCACGAACAGCGAGATGCCCTTGGTGCCCTGCGGTGCATCCGGCAGGCGCGCCAGCACCAGGTGGATGATGTTGGCGGAGAGATCGTGCTCGCCAGCCGAGATGAAGATCTTGGTGCCGGTAATGGTGTAGGAGCCATCGGCCTGCGGCTCGGCCTTGCTGCGCAGGATGCCCAGGTCGGTGCCGCAGTGCGGCTCGGTCAGGCACATGGTGCCGGTCCATTCGCCGGAGACCAGCTTGGGCAGGTAGACCTTCTGCAGCTCGGGCGTGCCGTGCGCGTGCAGCGCTTCGTACGCGCCGTGCGACAGGCCGGGGTACATGGTCCACGCCTGGTTGGCCGAGTTCAGCATCTCGTACAGGACGTTGTTGACCAGGATAGGCAGGCCCTGGCCGCCGTATTCGGGGTCGCAGCCCAGTGCCGGCCAGCCGGCTTCCACGTATTGCTTGTACGCTTCCTTGAAGCCCTTGGGCGCCGTCACCACGCCGTCGCCGACGTAGGTGCAGCCTTCGCGGTCGCCGCTCTGGTTGAGCGGGAACACGACCTCGGAGCAGAACTTGCCGGCTTCCTCAAGCACCTGGTTGATGGTGTCCGCGTCAACGTCGGCGTGCTTCGGCAGCGCCTTGAGTTCGGCTTCCACGCCGAGCAATTCATGGAGCACGAACTGCATGTCGCGCAACGGTGCGGTGTACTGGCCCATCAAAGACTCCTTGGAGGTTTGCAAAGCCGCTACGCCGCCCGTGCACGATCCGGCACGGGACGCCGCGGCGGCGTCAGGTACGGTAGGACTGAATCAATTTACTGAGCGCGACCATGGCAAGCTCGGCACTCGCGGGCAAACGCAGGAAGCGGGCGTCATGATGCAAGCCTAGTTCAAGGCTGTACATTTCAAACAGCATCAGGCGCGGATCGCAATCCGCGCGCAGGTGCCCCTCTTCCCGTGCCTGGTCGATGGCGCGCGTCAGCGCGGCGCGCCAGATGGTGACGCTCTTGACGAGTTCGTCACGCACCGGGCTTTCCGCGCGGTCGTCGTACTCCACCGCCCCACTGATGTAGATGCATCCCGTGGTCACTTCCTGGATGCGTTTTTCCATCCAGCGGCGCACCATGGACTGCAGGCGCGGCAGCCCACGCGGCTCGTGCAGCGAAGGATAGAAAACCTCCTGCTCGAACCGGCGGTGATACTCGCGCACCACTTCCACCTGCAAGTCCTCGCGCGAACCGAAATGCGCGAACACGCCGCTTTTGCTCATCTGCATGCGTTCCGCGAGCAGCCCGATGGTCAAGCCTTCAAGCCCGTCGCGGGACGACAATTCCAGCGCGGCATCCAGAATGGCCACGCGCGTCATTTCCCCCTTGCGCATGGGCGCGGGGGACGCGGATGTGGCGGATTCGAGACGAGCTGACTGGTGTCGCATGATTTTTTCTCCGTTCTTCGCGGCGCGATACGGATCGCGCCGCGTATGACCCTGACGTACTGCATTTTTTCGCTGCCCGGCTGGCTGCTTCACCGCCTGGCAGACCCGAATGCACGCAGTCTAAGGCAAAAAAGAACGACCGTTCAGATTATTGTGATCGCGCCCGCTGGCAGCAAGCTTTTAATTAGATCGGGGTTTCTAAACGCAGCGCCCGCGCTCCTGCGCCGCAACATGCCGCGGCGCGGCGAGATAACGAGCATTGTTGCCGCGAGTGATGCACAGCAGCATCGCCCCACCCGGTATTGTCCCGCGATCAGTAGCGCCCTGTCACGCCGGCGATGATCACGCCGACACGCAGCACCATATAGGCAGCCCAGCTCGCCATCCGGCGCACCGCCGAACGGCGCGCATGCGTGGCGGCCTTGACCTCGATGCTGCGCGAGGCAATGGCGTGCTCCAGCTCCAGGCGCAGCTCGGCGCAAAACGCGCCGTCATAGACCGCGACATTGGCCTCGCGGGCCAGCAGCAGGCTGAACGGGTCCATGTTGCTGGAGCCCACCGTGGCCCAGGCATCGTCGACCACGGCCACCTTGGCGTGCAGGAAACTATCGGCGTATTCGTAGATTTCCACGCCGGCGCCGAGCAAGGTCGCATAAAGCGAATGGGTTGCATAGTGCTGCAAACGGTACTCGACCCTGCCCTGGAGCAAGAGCCGCACGCGCACGCCGCGCTTGCGGCACGCCAGCAGGGCGCGGCGCATCTTGTGCCCAGGCAGGAAGTAGGCGTTGGCAATGGTCACTTCCCGGCGCGCGCCGCCCAACGCCTGCAGGTACTCGCGTTCGATGGCGCGCCGGTTGCGCAGGTTGTCGCGCAGCAGCAGCACGGCGCGCATGCCGCCGACCTGGTCCTGGCGCGGCAGCGGCAGGTCGGTGATCAGCGGAAACTCCGCCGCCACCCCCGCCAGGCCCACGCTGCGCATTTCGCCGCGCAGCGATAGCTGCCACCACAGGCGCTCGGCGGTCAGCGCGATCTGGTTGACCAGCGGGCCCCGCACCTCCACCGCGAAGTCGTAGCGGGGGCCGAGCCCGGCGCTCTCGAAGGGCCCGTGGTTGTGGTCGTCGATGATGTTGATGCCGCCAACAAAGCCGATCTGCTGGTCAATCACTGCCAGCTTGCGGTGCAGCCGGCGCAGGTTGCGCCGCGCGAGGCTGAAGCGGCGCAGCGGACGGAAGATCTTGAGACACGCCCCGCCCTCGCGCAGGCGCTCGGCAAGCCCGGCCGGCATGTCGCCGGCGCCGAAACCGTCCACCACCAGGTGCACGGCCACACCCCGCCCGGCAGCACGGATCAGCGCATCGCTCACCGCTGCGCCGACCGCATCATCGGCGTAAATGTAGGTCTCCAGCGAAACCGAAAATACAGCCTGGTCGATCGCGGCAACCAAGGCCGGGAAGAACTCATTGCCGCCGCGCAGCAAACGGACCGCATTGCCGCCCAAAGGCCTGCCGCGGCGCCATTCGGAGCGCAGTGGACCGGCATGCCGCGGCGCGCTTGCGCGGGCATCGTCGCGGCTCGCGGTGAGCCCGGGAGGCGGCGCGCGGGGCGGGCGTGGGGGCGGAATCGATGACATGAGCCACATTATCAGGCACGCCGATGTCCTGTGCGTGCGCCAGGCGACGCGCGCGGCGCACACTGCGTGTGGGGCCATGCGAGCCGCGGCGGCCTTTCTCTGCTATCGTCGCCGCTTCATCCCCTCGCAAGCCCCGACATCGTGAAGGTTTTCGGCATCTCCGGTGCGTCCGGCAGCGGCAAGACCACGTTGCTGGATCAAGTGATCCCGCGCTTCGCCGCCGCCGGCCTGCGCGTGGCCGGCGTCAAGCACACCCACCATGGATTTGACCCGGACACCCCGGGCAAGGACTCCTGGCGCATGCGCCAGGCTGGCTGCGCCAATGTCGTGCTGGTGGGCGCGCGGCACCTCACGCTGATGCGCCACTATCCCGAAGCCGAGGCCTCGCCTGAGCTGGCCGATGCGCTGGCCGTGCTGCCCGCCGACACGGACCTGGTGCTGGTGGAAGGTTACAAGCGCAGCGATTTCCCCAAGCTGGAAGTGTTCCGCCCGGACCTGGGCAGGCCACCGCTATGGCCGGAAGTGCCGAGCATCATGGCCGTCGCCAGCGACCAGCCGCAGGCGGTGGCCGCGCTCACCGCCTTGCCCGTGCTGGACCTGGCGGACCTTGACGCGATCTGCCAGATCATCCGCGACAGCGCACTCGAACTCACGCCCGCACTGGCCGCCGCCTTGGCGCAGCCTCACCAGACCCGATAGACATGCCCGCTGCGCGGCCCTTCCACGCTGCGCTGGAAGGCCAGCGCGACGCGCGCCGCCGGCACCGGCTCAAAGCCGGGGAAGAAATCGCCATACGCGGGCCATGACTCCTGCACGACCGTGGGGCTGACCACATTGATGCGCAGGCCGCGCTCCAGTTCGGGCGCCGCGCTACGCACGAACCCCTCCAGCGCCGCATTGACGCTGCCGGCATTGGCGCCCATGCGGATCGGCTCGCTGCCGACAATGCCGCTGGTGAGCGTGATCGAGCCGCCATCGTTCAGGAAATGCTGGCCAACCAGCGCCAGCCGCACCTGCCCGAGCAACTTGTCCTGTAGCCCGATGTCGAAGTCCTCGGCCCGCATCTGCGCGAGCGGCCCGAAAAACAGGCTTCCGGTCGTGGCGACGATGGCGTCCACCCGGCCGGTCGCGTCAAACAAGGCCTGCACGGATTCCGGCCGGGTCAGGTCGACCCGATGATCGCCGCGCGACTTGCCGACCCGCACCACGTCGTGGCGAGCCGACAGGTTCTGTACTACCGCCTGGCCGAGCGTTCCGCTGGCTCCGATCACAACAATCTTCATCGCATTCCCCATGGTTCTGGTTGTCTAGGAAGACGGCACTCCTTCTACCGCCATCAGGAATGCATTTTGAAAGTGGATTCAAGAGGGATAAATGGGCTAGGATTTTGCACATCCCTAATTTTTTATTAGCAATCCATGGACAAGCTCCGCAGCATGGAAGTGTTTGCCGCCGCTGCCGAAGCCGGCAGCTTCAGCGCCTGCGCCGATGCACTGGGCCTGTCGGCGGTGATGGTAGGCAAGCATGTCGGCCAGCTGGAGCGGCATCTTGGCGTGCGTTTGCTGCAACGCAGCACGCGCCGCCAAAGCCTGACCGAAGCCGGCCACCTGTTCCTGGAGGAATGCCGGCAGATCCTGGAGCGCGTGCGCAAAGCGGAGACCGTGGCCGAACGTCTGCACAGCCAGCCACGCGGCCGCCTGCGCGTGACCGCGCCGGTGACGTTGGGGGAGACGGCGGTCGCCGAAGCGGTATCGGCCTACCTGCTGCGCTACCCGGAAGTCACAGTGGAACTGGTGCTCGACGACGTTTTCACCGACCTGATTGCCGATGGTTTCGACGCCGCCGTGCGCATCGGCGCGCTGGCCAGCTCCGACCATCTGGTGGCGCGGCCGTTGCGGCCGTATCGCATGGCGATCTGCGCGGCGCCGGCCTACCTCGCGCAAGCGGGCCATCCCCGCACGCTGGCAGAGCTGGCCGGGCACCGCTGCCTGAATCATCTGTTGTGGCCGCAAGGCATGGGGTGGCCGGCCCCCGAGGATGGTGCGGCGGCCATGTCTACGGCGCCGCTGGCGGCCAACAACGGCCAGGCGCTACGGCGCGCGGCGCTAGCTGGCTGTGGGGTGGTGATGCAGCCGGAAGTGCTGCTGGCGGCAGACATAGCCGCCGGGCTGCTGGTCCCGTTGCTGCAAGACGCCGTGCCAGCGCCAAGGCCGGTCCACCTGCTTTATCCGCGCGACCCGCGGCCGCTGCCCAAGCAGGCCTGCTTTGTCGATGTCATGCTGGAGAAAATGAGCGCCTGAAGATAGCCCTCAGGAAATCGTGCCTGCCTTGGCCTTGTGGACAACTGGCCGCTCCGGCACGGCAATGCGTGCAAGCTCCGCCATCAATGGCACGTGGTCGGAGCGCTGGGCCCAGTCGCGGCCGGTCAGCGCACTGGCGTGCTCGATCTCGAAGCCGCGCACATAGATGCGGTCGAGTTGCCACCAGGGCATGTGGCTGGGAAAGGTGTGCAGCCGCGCGCCACCCGCGGAGGACACCTCCGTCGCCCCAAGCGTGTTGCAGATCAGGTTGTCGAGCCGGTGGTTCCAGTCATTGAAATCCCCCGCGATCACCAGCGGCGCCTCGGCTGGCACCACATCCTGCACCCGCTTGACCAGTGCTTCCGCCTGGCGCGCGCGGCTGCGCGCGAACAAGCCGAAATGCACGCAGATCAGATGGGCCTCGACCCCGTTCATATCCGCCACCGCGTGCAGCAGGCCACGCTGCTCGAAGCGATGGTCGGAGATGTCGAGGTTTTCCGACATCAGGATCGGATGGCGCGACAGGATGGCATTGCCGTGGTGCCCGTGGTCGTACACCGCATTGCGGCCGTAGACCGAATGCGGATACGCATCGGTCGCCAAATAGTTGAGCTGGGTGTAATCCGGGTCGAACAAGGCCGCCGCCACCAGGCGGTCATTGCGATCCTGCACCTCCTGCAGGAAGACGATGTCCGCATTCACCACGTGCAGGCCATCGCGCACGTTATGGATACGCGACTTGCCCTTGATGCCGGTCACGCCCTTGTGAATGTTGTAGGTGACGACGCGCAGCCTCATAGGTCCGCTCCGCAGGCCGCACGCTGCCCCCGCACCCGCCAGCCCAACTGCAGCACCGCCTCGGCATTGCTGGTCGAGAAGCAGAGCGCGGCGGCCTCCCGCCACGGTAGCCACTGATACTGCAAGTGCTCGCGCGGCGCCAGCGTCACCGGCAGCGGCTGCGCGACACGCAGGCCAAACCAGTGCTCGGTGTTGCGCGTCACGCCCGGTGCGTAGCGGTGGCGCCACTGCGGGTAGATTTCGTACTCGATGGTGTGGTTCCAGTCGTCCAGCTGGTGCTCGGCGGCGATCAGGCCGGTTTCCTCGGCCACCTCGCGCGCGGCCGTCAGCGCCAGCGGCTCGTCGGGCGTGTCCAGGCTGCCGGTAACCGACTGCCAGTAGCCCGGCCGGTCGGCGCGCTCGATCAACAGCACTTGCAGGTCTGGTGTGTGGATCACAACCAGGACGGATTCAGGGATTTTGTAGGACATGGGGATAGGACAAACGGCGTCCCCAAGCTTACCGCAGATGCGCCCGGGCACCATGGGAAACATGGCGGACATGGCGATCTTGCTGCCCAGGCCCATTCATGCGGCATGGACGCTGGACTGCGCCGGCGTCTCGCGCAACCAGGTCTCGAATACGCCTGGCGAGTCGCCGTGGCCCCACGCGGCGCGCAGTTGCTGCATCAACGGGGTCAGCGCGCGCGTGTACTCGCGCGAAGCCACCTGCGCATGCGCGGCCAGGCGGTCCGCGCATTGCTGCACCTGCGCCTGCAACTGCGCGCGCTCGTGCGCGATCTCCTTTTCACGCACGCCCAGCGTGTTGTACTTCTGGATCAGGAAGCGCTGGTAGTCTCCGGCTTCGACACCTTGGGCGGCCTGTGCGTTGACCTGCTCGAAGCGCATCACGATGCTGCCGGTTTCCTGCTCGATATGCGTGGCCTCCGCGGCCAGCGCCTGCAAGCCGTCCTGCAGCCGCAGCGCTTCGCGACGCTCGTCGCGCAGCTTCACGACGTACTCATCGAAGCTGCGCTGGGCCGTCAGGTAAGCCTGCACCACCGGCTGCGGCGCCACCACCAGCAATGGATCCGCGCCGCCCGCGCGGCTGCCCTGCAGCAAAGCGTCATCGGGCAGCCTCAGGTTGCCGAGGTCCTCCAGCCAGCGCCCACGCGCCATGACGGTGCCCACCGTATCCAGCGCCACCCGGCGCAGGGCTTCTGCGCGCTGCATTTCCACCGGCTCCAGCACCGGCACGCCCCCAACGCCGCCGGTCTTCGCAGCATGCGCGATATCCGGCACACAGGCGGCCACCGTGGTCGCCACGGACTCCGACATGGCCACCGCCGAGCGGCGCACCGCGCGCCGCAGCTCGAAACGCGCCAGCAGCATCATCACCAGCCCGGCCGCCAGCCAGGTGAGGATGGTCTCGGCATGGGCCAGTAAAAACTGGCGAATCAGTTCTACATCCAGGTGCACGGCAAATTCCTCCCGCGCGGCCGTCGTGCCTTCGAATTGGGCTTGCGGCTTGGCGCTATAAAGGGAGAAGACTGGACGAAAAGGGCTTCGTTCCGCGATGTAACAATTGGAAACCAGGGATTGGGTGCTGGCAGTGGCACGTGCCGCGCGAGAGACCAATGTCGGCGGACCTGGCCGGTTCTCCACTACCTCAGGCGTGAGCCGCCTTCATGTCTGCGACGAAGGCGTCCAGCAGATCGTTGCGGTGCGGCTTGCGTCGCACCACCATGTCGAACGGCACGTCATAGCGCAGCGCGTGCGGCACGAGAGGCGCCAACTGTCCCTGCAGCACGTAGGGTGCCGCGAAATGCGCCGGCAAATAGCCCAGGTGCCTGCCGGACAGCACCAGCATCGCCACCGCCTCCATGTTGTCCGCCACGGCTGTCACCAGCCGGTCCGCCGCCGAACCCGCGGCCTGCGGCAGCGGATAGCTGCGCCAGGCCCACGCATGCCCGAGCGCGACCGCGGGGTCGACGCGCCCGGCCAGGGCAAAGAGCGGATGGCCGCGTCCGGCGTAGGCGAGCTGCGTCTCGTGAAAGATGGTCGTGTAGTCCAGCGCGGGCACGCGGTGCCAGAAGTAGCCGATGCCCATGTGGATCTTGCCGTCCAGCAGCAGCCCTTCCAGCTCCCCCGGCGAACGTACCGACACCGCGAAATGCACGGATTCGTCCCGCTGGCGGAAGCGCTCGATTGCCTGGCTGATGCGCGCATTGGCGCTCACCGGCGTATGCCCGATCAAGCCCAGGCTGAGCGTGCCCACCAGCGTGCGGCCCACCTTGCGCGCTTCCGCGCCAAAGACCTCCAGTGCCGTCAGCAGCTTGCGCCCGGATTCGACAAATTGCTGGCCGCGCGCGGTCAGCCGGAAGCCGCCGCGCCCGCGCTCGCACAGCCGGTAGCCCAACCGCGTCTCCAGCGTCGAAAGCTGCGTGCTGATCGTGGACTGGCTGACGTTGAGCGTCGCCTGCGCGGGCGTGATGCCGTTGGCATCCACCACCGCCAGGAAAACGCGGATCAGACGCAGGTCAAGATCGGAGGGCTGCCCTAGCATGATTGATACATCGACCCGAATCAATGTTTGGTTAAGAAATTTCGCATTCTACGCGCAGGATCGATCGGCAAGAATGCCGATATCTCCACCATGCCATGTCACCTAGCGTGGCGTGACAAATCGATCATCATGAATGCAAACCCGCTCCATCCGGCCACGGGGGCCGAACCCTTCCAGCCGATGTCCGGCAACGCCATGCCGCGCTTTGGCGGCATCGCCACCATGATGCGGCTGCCCGCCGCCGTGAGCACCGCCGGGCTGGATGCCTGCTTCGTCGGCGTGCCGTTCGACCTGGGCACATCCAACCGCAACGGCGCGCGCCTGGGGCCCCGCCAGATCCGGGCCGAATCCGTGCTGCTGCGACCCTACAACATGGCCACGCGCGCCGCCCCGTTCGATTCCTTGCGCGTGGCCGACATCGGCGACGTGGCAACCAATCCCTACAACCTGCACGACTCCATTGCGCGCATCGAGGCGGCTTACCGCGACATCATCGCCACGGGTTGCCGCCCGATCGGGCTGGGCGGCGACCACACCGTCACGCTGCCGATCCTGCGCGCCATGCATGCCAGGTACGGCCCTGTCGGACTGATCCACGTCGATGCGCATGCCGACGTGAACGACACCATGTTCGGCGAGAAGATCGCACACGGCACGCCGTTTCGCCGCGCGGTGGAGGAAGGGCTGCTCGACTGCGGCCGCGTGGTGCAGATCGGGCTGCGCGGCACTGGCTATGCCGCCGAGGATTTCGACTGGTGCCGCCAGCAGGGTTTTCGCGTGATCACCGCCGAAGCATGCTGGCACCGGTCACTGGCACCGCTGATGGAAGACGTCTGCGCGCGCCTGGCGGGCGGCCCGGTCTACATCAGCTTCGACATAGACGGCATCGACCCGGCCTACGCGCC
This sequence comes from Cupriavidus sp. 05L411, assembly GCF_056398045.1. Lineage (NCBI taxonomy): Bacteria > Pseudomonadati > Pseudomonadota > Betaproteobacteria > Burkholderiales > Burkholderiaceae > Cupriavidus > Cupriavidus sp. 05L411. The sequence continues at coordinate 21,976 of NZ_JBFTOQ010000050.1, forward strand.
TGGCACCGGCACGCCGGAGATCGGCGGGCTGACCGTGCCGCAAGCACTGGAGATCGTGCGTGGCGCGCGCGGGCTGGATCTCGTCGGCGCCGACCTGGTCGAGGTATCGCCGCCGTACGATCCGTTCGGCACCACGGCGCTGCTCGGGGCCAACCTGGCGTTCGAACTGCTGTGCGTGCTGCCCGGCGTCCAGTACCGCGATGCCTGATGCCTTCGCCAGAACAATAAACAGGAGACCCTTCATGCAGGCCAAGCCGCCAGCTCCCCAACCACGCCGCGCCGCCCTGGCATCGTTTGTCGGCACCACCATCGAGTGGTATGACTTCTACAGCTACGCCACCGCCGCGGCGCTGGTCTTCGGGCCACTGTTCTTTCCCGGCGAAAACCGCCTGCTGAGCCTGCTGGCCTCGTTCGGCTCATTCGCCATCGGCTTTCTGGCGCGGCCCATTGGCGGCGTGCTGTTCGGCCGCATCGGCGATCGCCTCGGGCGCAAGCGCGCGCTGATGGGCACGCTGTCCTTGATGGCCGTCGCCACGGTGCTGATCGGCTGCTTGCCGACGTATGCGCAAGCGGGATGGATCGCGCCCGTGGCACTGGTGGCGCTGCGCGTGCTGCAGGGCATCGCGGTCGGCGGCGAGTGGGGCGGCGCGGTGTTGCTGGCAGGCGAGCACGCACCGGCCGGCCGGCGCACCTTTTTCGCCTCGTTCGCGCAGCTGGGCAGCGCGGGCGGGCTGATCCTGTCAATGCTGGCGTTCAGCGCCGTCAGCCGGCTCGATCACGACGCCCTCTTGCAATGGGGCTGGCGCCTGCCCTTCCTGGCCAGCGCAGTGCTGCTGGCGGTCGGCTTCGTGATCCGGCTTTCGGTCAACGAATCGCCGGAGTTCGAGACGATGCGGGCCACCGGCGACGTGGCGCGTCAGCCGCTGGCCGAAGCGCTGCGCGCGTGGCCGTTGATCGCGCTGGCGATCGGCGCCAACGTGTACGGCATCGCCGGTGTGTACTTCAGCAACATCTTCATGATCTCCTATGCCACGCAGTACCTGGCGCTGGACCGGGCGATGATTCTCGACTGCATGTTCTGGGTGGCGGTGCTGCAGTTCTTCGTGCAGCTGGGCGCCGCGCACCTGGCCGACCGTTTCGGCACCCGGCGCGTGCTCGCCATCGTTGCCGCATGCGCCATCGTCGTGCCGTTCGTCATGCTGCCACTGGTACGCATGGGGCAGCCCCACACGGTGTTCCTGGGCATCGCCATCGCCACGCTATGCGAATCGGGCTATTACGCCGTCATTGCCGGCTTTGTCACCGGCTTGTTCGCCGCGCGCATCCGCTACACCGCCATCTCGCTGTCGTACCAGGTGTGCGGCGCCTTCGCCGGCGGCCTGACGCCGTTGCTGGCGACGCTGCTGGCGGACAGGTTCTTTCCGCAGTGGTGGCCGATGGCCGTGTTCTATGGGGGATTTGCTGCGCTATCGCTGGTGTGCGTGGTGCTGGTGGGGCGAGCGCGAGAGGCAGGCTTGCCCGCGACCGCGGCAAGCATTTAAGGCGCCCCGAAAAACAAAAAAGGCCGCGCTTGCGCGCAGCCTTTCTTCAAGACGAAAACCCGGCTCAGGCCGTCTTCGGCTCCGCGGCGCGCAGGCGGATATGCAGCTCGCGCAGTTGCTTCTCGTCGACCGCGCTCGGTGCTTGCGTGAGCAAGTCTTGCGCGCGCTGGGTCTTGGGGAAGGCGATCACGTCGCGGATCGAATCGGCGCCGGCCATCATGGTGACGATGCGATCCAGGCCGAAGGCCAGGCCGCCGTGCGGGGGCGCGCCATATTGCAGCGCGTCCAGCAGGTAGCCGAACTTGGCACGGGCTTCTTCCTCGCCAATCTTCAGGGCGCGGAACACCTTGCTCTGCACGTCCTCACGGAAGATCCGCACCGAGCCACCGCCCATTTCCCAGCCGTTCAGGACCATGTCGTAGGCCTTGGCGATGCACTTGCCCGGATCGGTTTCCAGGTATTGCAGGTGCTCGTCCTTGGGGCTGGTGAACGGGTGGTGCATGGCGACCCAGCGGGCATCTTCTTCGTCGTACTCGAACATCGGGAAGTCGATCACCCACAGCGGCTTCCACACGTCCTCGAACAGGCCGTGGGTCTTGCCGAACTCGGAGTGGCCGATCTTCAGGCGCAGGCCGCCGATGGCGTCGTTGACGACCTTGGCCTTGTCCGCGCCGAAGAAGATGATGTCGCCGTCCTTGGCGCCGGTGCGCTTCAGGATCTCGGCGATGGCCGCGTCGTGCAGGTTCTTGACGATCGGCGATTGCAGGCCGTCGCGGCCCTTGGCCACTTCGTTGACCTTGATCCAGGCCAGGCCCTTGGCGCCATAGATGGCGACGAACTGGGTGTAGGCATCGATCTCGCTGCGCGAGATGGCGGCGCCGCCCGGCACGCACAGGCCGACCACGCGGCCGTTCTCGCTGTTGGCGGGGCCGGAGAACACCTTGAAGTCGACGTCCTTCATGGCGTCGGTCAGTTCGGTGAACTCGAGCTTGACGCGCAGGTCAGGCTTGTCCGAACCGAAGCGGGCCATGGCCTCGCGGAATTCCATCACGGGGAAGCTGGCGTCCAGGTCGACGTCGATGGCGTTCTTGAACACCGTGCGCATCATGTCCTCGAACAGGTCGCGGATCTCCTGCTCGTTCAGGAACGAGGTCTCGCAGTCGATCTGCGTGAACTCGGGCTGGCGGTCGGCACGCAGGTCCTCGTCGCGGAAGCACTTGGTGATCTGGTAGTAGCGGTCGAAGCCCGACACCATCAGCATCTGCTTGAAGATCTGCGGCGATTGCGGCAGCGCGAAGAAGTGGCCCGGGTTGGTCCGCGAAGGCACCAGGTAGTCCCGCGCGCCTTCGGGCGTGCTCTTGCCCAGCATCGGGGTCTCGATGTCGATGAAGCCTTGCGCGTCCAGGTACTTGCGCACTTCCATGGCCACCTTGTAGCGCAGGCGCAGGTTGTACTGCATCTGCGGGCGGCGCAGGTCCAGCACGCGGTGCGTCAGGCGGGTGGTCTCGGACAGGTTGTCGTCATCGAGCTGGAACGGGGGCGTGACCGACGGGTTGAGCACGGTCAGCTCATGGCACAGCACCTCGATCTTGCCCGAGGTCAGGTTGGCGTTCTCGGTGCCGGCGGGGCGCGGGCGCACCTTGCCGGTGATGCGCACGCAGAACTCGTTGCGGATCTCCTCAGCGGCCTTGAACATCTCGGGACGATCGGGATCGCACACCACCTGCACCAGGCCCTCGCGGTCGCGCAGGTCGATGAAGATCACGCCACCGTGATCGCGGCGACGCTGCACCCAGCCGGTGAGAGCCACTTCTTGGCCCGACAGTTGTTCGGTCACGAGACCGCAATAGTGAGTACGCATGGAGGACATAAGAGAATTCCCGGAATAACGCGGCCGCCGATGCGGCCGGCGATCAATTTGAATGCGATGAGCCGGCGGACTCGGCGAGGGCTTCTGCCTCCGCCTCGCCGGCGCGCACCGAGCCGCTCTTGCGCGGCAGCTCGGTCGGCGCCACCACGCCCATCGAGACGATGTACTTCAGCGCGGCGTCGACGGTCATGTCGAGTTCGATGGTATCGGCCTTGGGCATCATCAGGAAGAAGCCCGAGGTCGGATTAGGCGTGGTCGGCACGTAGACGCTGACATACTCGCCCTGCAGATGATTCTGCACATCGCCGCCGGGACGGCCGGTGAGGAATGCGATGGTCCACGAACCCTCACGCGGGTACTGCACCAGCAGCGCCTTGCGAAAGGCATTGCCGGACGAGGAGAGCAGCGTATCCGAGACCTGCTTGACGCTGGTGTAGATCGGCCCGACCACCGGAATATGGCGCAGCAGCGCTTCCCACCAGCGCACCAGGCGCTGGCCGATGAAGTTGTGGGTCAGCAGGCCGACCAGCAGGATGAACACCACCGTCAGGATGGCGCCCAGGCCCGGGATGCGCACCTTGAACAGCTGGACCGGCTGCCAGGCTTCAGGCAGCAGCGCCAGGCTCTGGTCCATGGTGCTGATGACCAGGTTCAACACCCACAGCGTGATGCCCAGCGGCACCAGCACCAATAGCCCGGTGAGGAACCAGGTCTTGAGGGCGGAAGTCTTCTTCGCCGGCACGATGCGTTCTGCCTTCAATGGCTGGCGACGGCACTGCCGGAACCGCCGGCAGTACTGGTCGGCGCCGTGCTGACGGTGCTGGAGGATTCCGTGGCTGCGCCGGACGAGGCCGGTGCCGCTGCTTCGCTCTTGCCCTCGGTGGCGCTGCCGGCGGCCGCCGTGGCGGGCGCAGCGGGCGTGGCACTGTTGCCACCGCGGAAATCGGTGACGTACCAGCCCGACCCCTTGAGCTGGAAGCCCGCGGCGGTCAGTTGTTTCTTGAACGTGCCCTTCGCGCCGCAGGATGTGCAGTCGGTGAGCGGGGCATCGCTCATTTTCTGCAGCACATCGCGCCCGTGGCCGCAGGCGTCGCAACGATAGGCATAGATCGGCATAGTGGCTCTCCGCAAGGAGTCTGGAACGGAAATTGGATGGAACCGCGAGGCCGCGCCGAGCGGGAAGTTGCCACTCCCGTGCGCGCACCTTGCGGTGCAAAGCCTTGAATTATAAACCGTTCTGAGAACGCCGGGCCGGCGGAAAAAGAGGCCGGGGTGCCTTCGAAGCCACGCGTGACCCGCCGGATGCCCGCAACGCTCAGGCCAGATGGACTTCCTTGACGCGCGGATGGTCGTTGATCCACTGCGGCAGCAGAGAGCCAAACACCATGCCGCCAATGGAGACCAGCAGGCCGACCATCTGCGGCGGCACCGCCGCGTCGGCGAAGGCGATTTCGCAGCACAGCCAGGAAACCAACCCGAGGATGATCGCGGCAAGGCCGCCCTGGCGCGTGGCCGGCTTCCAGAACATGCCAAAGGCCAGCGGGACGAATGACGACACCAAAGTGACCTTATATGCATTCTCCACCATATGGAAAATGGACAGATGCGAGTTCAGCGCGAACAGCGTCACCAGCACGGCGAACACCAGCACCACAGCCTGCATCACGCGCAGGAAGCGGCGGTCGTCGAGATGGCGGAAATAGGGCCGCAGGATATTCTCGGCAAAGGTGACCGACGGTGCCAGCAGCGTCGCCGAGGCACAACTCTTGATGGCGGACAGCAGCGCGCCGAAGAACATCACCTGCGCGAACATGGGCGCGTGCGTCAGGATCAGCTTGGGCAGGATCAGCTGCGAATCGGTGTTGATGTACTTCTGCACCATCTCCGGGTCGATCATGGTGGCCGAATAGGCCAGGAACATCGGGATGAAGGCAAAGCAGAAGTAAAGCACGCCGCCCAGCACCGAAGCGCGCCCGGCAATCTTCTCGGTGCGCGACGAGGTCACGCGCTGGAACACATCCTGCTGCGGGATCGATCCCAGCATCATGGTAAACAGCGCGGCCGCGAAGCCGATGATCTGGATCAGGTCCAGCGAGGGCAGGAATTCGAACTTGCCGGCCGCCGCCGCATGCGACACCACCGCGGCCACGCCGCCGGCCTGGCCGCTGACTTCATAGCCGATATACAGCATCCCGATCACGATGATGATCATCTGGATGAAGTCGGTCACCGCCACGGCCCACATGCCACCGAACAGGGTGTACACCAGCACGCTGGCGGCCCCGATCATCATGCCGGTTTCCTGCGACAGCGCGCCGTCCGAGACGGTGAAGAACACCAGCCCGAGCGCCTTGATCTGCGCGGCAACCCAGCCCAGGTAGGACATCACGATGCACAGCGTGGTCAGCACCTCGGCCAGCCGCCCGTAGCGATTGTGATAGTAATCGCCGATGGTGAGCAGGTTCATCCGGTACAGCGGGCGCGCGAAGAACAGGCCAACCAGGATCAGGCAAAGCGAGGAACCAAAAGGATCGGACACCACCCCGGACAAGCCTTCCTTGAGGAAAACCGCGGGGATGCCCAGCACCGTCTCCGAGCCGAACCAAGTCGCGAACACGGTGGCGGTGACGATGTAGAACGGCAGGCTGCGGCCGGCGACCGCGAAGTCGGTGGCGTTGCGCACGCGCAGCGCGGCCCACAGGCCAATGCCGACGGAGATTACCCAATAGATGATGACGAACCAGATCAGCATGCTGCTGCCCTATCCCAAAGTGCCCTTGCGGCGAGAAACCGGTTGCCGGTGAGGCGGGATTTGCGGCCAGCCTTGCCCGGAGTCCAATTCATCGGTCGGGGCCGCATGGGTGGCTGAGCTAGCCTGCGGTCGTAGCCGAATCAAAACGCGGATTATAGCGACGCCTGCCGCGCGGCGAGAAAAAAACCCGCCGCCACGCGGAAATTGCCCGGGACGGTGCAGCCCCGGCGCCACAGGTGACGTGGACTGCGCCGTGGATGCCCGCCACGGCCGCGGCGCCCCGCCATGGTGCGCAAGGCTTGCGGCTTACGCGTGGGCTTACGCGCGGTTACACAGCTTACAAACCCTGCGTCAGCGCGCCGTGCCCGGCGCGCATTAAAGAAGCCAAGGCAGCAATATCGGGCGCCACGCCCACGAGCCACGCTGCCGCACACGGCCCAATGAGGAAAAGGAGAACACCATGTCGAACCGCCAAACCAAGATGCTCAAGACCCTGATGATTGCCGCAGGCCTGCTCGGCGCCGGCCTGGCCAGCGCCCAGACCGCGGCGGTCTCGCAGGACGTGCAGCGCAACGTCAACCAGGAACAGCGCATCGAGAACGGCCTGAAATCCGGCAGCCTGAGCACGCGCGAAGCGGCCAGCCTGGAAAAGCAGACCGCACGGGTGGACCACATGGAAGCGCACGCCCTGGCCAACGGCTCGGTCTCGCCGCGCGAGCAGGCGTCGATCCAGCGCGCCGAGAACAACGTGAGCCGCGACATCGCGCATGACACGCATAACGGCATCACCGGCAACCCCGCCAGCGCCTCGTCGCAGCGCATGCAGGCCGACGTGCAGCGCAATATCAATCAGGAGCAGCGCATCAAGAACGGCGTGGCCAACGGCTCGCTCACCAACCACGAGGCCGGCAGCCTCGAACGCGGCCAGGCCCACGTGGATCGACGCGAAGCGCGTGCCGGCGCCAACGGCCATGTCGGCGCGGGCGAGCAGCGCGGCATCCAGCGCGCCGAAAACCGCGACAGCCGGGCGATCTACCACGACAAGCACAACGCTCGCGTGCGCGGCTGAAGCAAAGGCTTGCGCCCGCGGCTGAACGCTGAAACCTAAGCCCTGCGGCGCCAGACCTGCCACTGCTCGCGACCGGCAAATACCGGCAGCGAGCCAGTGGCGGCCCGCGCCTCCACCAGCTCGAAGGCCGGCTCAAGCAGCGCGCGCAGTTCTGCCTCGGGGATGGCGAAAGGCGGCCCGCCGCGCGTCTCGTCCAGGAAGAAGTAGCCGGCCAGCAGCCCGCCCGGCGGCAGCAGTTGCGCCACGCGAGCGGCGTAGCCGGCCCGCATGGCTGGCGGCAAGGCGCACAGGAAAGCCCGCTCGTAGATCCACTGGCAGGCAGGCTCGGGCGCGAAGGCAAAGAAATCCGCCTCGTGCACGACGGCCCCGGCCGGCCCCAGCGCGCGGCGCGCGCTGGCCACGGCCTCGGGTGAGAAATCAATGGCGGTCACCGGCCAGCCCCGCGCATGGAGCCACCCCGCTTCCCAGCCGTTGCCACAGCCAGGGATTAGCGTTGGGCACGGCACCATCGCGCTGGCGAAGGCCTCGAAATCGGCCGGCACGCCGCCCAGGTCCCAGGGCATGAAGCCCTTCTCGAAGCGCTCATCCCAGAAAGCCGGGTCCCCCGCGTTGCGCGTGGTAAAGGCTGGCGGGGCCGCGGCCTTGTTCGGCGCGTTATCGGATTTGGTCAAGCTAGCCTCCACTCTCCACTGCATTGCATTTCATCAACCTTGCACTCGCCACCCAGGCGATTCGGGGCACGATCCCGTGCGCTACCAGTAGCCAACCCAGGCCAGCAGCTCGGTCAGCACCACCCCGGCGATGAATCCGCCAACCAGCAACAAGGCCGTGCCGACCAGGCGGTTGGTGCGGCGCTGCTCGGCGACCAGGGCGGCCAGCAGCTTCTCCTGCTGGCCATTGTCGACCAGGGCGCGGCGCTCGAGGAACTGGTGCGCCAGGCGCGGGAAGTCAGGCAGCATCTTGGCCCATTGCGGGGCCTCCACCTGGATGCGCTCCCAGGCACCCTTCCAGCCGACCTGCTCGTGCATCCATTTCTCGAGGAAGGGCTTGGCGGTCTTCCACAGGTCCAGGTCCGGATCGAGCTGGCGCCCGAGCCCTTCGATATTGAGCAAGGTCTTCTGCAACAGGACCAGTTGCGGCTGGATCTCGACATTGAAGCGGCGCGAGGTCTGGAACAGGCGCATCAGCACCATGCCCAGCGAGATCTCCTTGAGCGGCTTGTCGAAATAGGGCTCGCAGCACGCCCGTACCGCGCTCTCCAGTTCCTCCACCCGCGTATGGGCCGGTACCCAGCCCGACTCCACGTGCAGCAGCGCCACGCGATGGTAGTCGCGGCGGAAGAAGGCGATGAAGTTCTGCGCCAGGTAGTTCTTGTCGAACTCGGACAGCGCGCCGACGATGCCAAAGTCCAGCGCGATGTAGCGCCCAAAACTCTGCGGCGCCACCGACACCAGGATGTTGCCCGGGTGCATGTCGGCATGGAAGAACCCGTCGCGGAACACCTGCGTGAAGAAGATCTCCACGCCCTCCTCCGCCAGCAGGTGCATGTCGACGCCAGCCGCCCTGAGCGACTCGGTGCGCGAGATGGGGATCCCGTGCATGCGCTCCATCACGAAGACCTCGCTGCTGCACCAGTCCCAGAACACCTCGGGCACCAGGAGCAGCTTGGTGTCGGCAAAGTTGCGGCGCAGCTGGCTGGCGTTGGCGGCCTCGATCATCAGGTCGAGTTCGTCGTGCAGGTATTTGTCGAACTCGGCGACGACCTCGCGCGGCTTCAGGCGCTTGCCGTCAGCCCAGAAACGCTCAAGCCAGGCGGCCAGGTCCCGCATCAGCGCCAGGTCGCTGTCGATGACCGGCAGCATGCCCGGGCGCAGGACCTTCACCGCGACTTCGCGGCCGTGGTTGGGGCCGCCCTTCAGGATGGCGAAGTGAACCTGGGCGATGGACGCGCTGGCCACCGGCTTGTGGTCGAAGCTCTCGAACAGCGTCGCCAGTTTCCGGCCCAGCGAGCGCTCTATGATCTTGACCGCGACGACGGAATCGAACGGCGGCACCTGGTCCTGCAGCTTGGCGAGCTCGTCGGCAATGTCCTCGGGCATCAGGTCGCGCCGGGTGGAGAGCACCTGGCCAAACTTGACGAAGATCGGGCCCAGGCGCGTCAGCGCCTGGCGCAGGCGTTCGCCGCGGGGCATGTCGAGCTTGCGGCCAATGGTAATGACACGCACCAGGAAACGGATGCGGCGGCTCTTGAAGCCAGACAGCACGAGCTCGTCGAGGCCATAGTAGAGGATGACGAAAACGATCTTGCAAAGGCGCAGGAAGCGGGTCATGCAGGTTCTTCAGTGTTGGGGCCGTGCTGCTTGGCCGGTCTGGCAATGGATAAAGCCGTGGATGCGCAATTGAGCAAGGGTCTGGCGGCGGCAGGCCGCGGGCGATCAGCGATGGGCGGACGGCAGCGTGCCGGCGCCACGCTCGGAGCGGGTGCGCTGCTCCAGCTTTTCCAGCCGCTTTTCCAGCCGGGCGAGGTCGTCGCGCAGCGCGCTCACACCGGTGCCGAATTCGTCGAGCGCCGCGTGGCGCACCAGGGTCGGCTGCTCGTCGAGCAGGTACTCGGTCACGTTATCGACCAGCGCGCGGCCCACGCGCGTGGCCTGGGCATGCATCTGCTGCACGCCGTCCACCACCCGTTGCGCCACGCTGTCGCTCACTGGGCCGCCCAGGATGCCGCGCAATGCGCGCGACAGGTCCTCGGCCGCATCCCAGCGCAGGTTGCGGGCCAGCGTGGAGACCGTGTTGGCCAGTTCGGCATCGCCCTCGATGCGCACATGCTTCATCGCCGCCGCCTGGCCGCCGCCCGCCACGTCCGAGGCCACCAGCGGCCACTGCTGCAGCGGCACGGTCAGCGTAACCGCCGGGGTTTCATCCACCGGAGCCAGCTCCGTCAGGCCCTGCTCCGTCACCTTCAAGGCGAGCGTGAACGCGGCCGCGTCAAAGCGGATGATGCGGCCGGCGAAGGGCTGGAGCATGGTGGTTGCCCAGGGCTCCTGTTCCAGCAGGTGGTTCAGGGCGGTGATCGGGGGGGTGGCCAGGGGGGTGGGGAGGGTGGTCATGATTGGGTGCGGCTGGGGGCGGGCCTTTCAGGAGGTGTTAGTGGTTGATCGGTTCTAAAGTCAAAGTCAACTTCAACGGCACTTCAACGTGCTTAACATCAAAAGCAACTGCAGTTTCGCCGCCCCGCAGGGGTGGTGAAACTGCCTTTGACTTTGACTTTAACTTCCAAGTCAAGCAACAGAATCCCCCCACCCCACAAACAAAAAAAGCCCACGTTTTCACGTGGGCCTCCATTCTATGCCACCTGCCGGCCTTGAACCTGCCGGCGAGGCACTCCCTGCACTCAGGAAGTTTGCTGGATCCCTGCCAGCAGCCAGCCGCCGGGGCCGCTTACCGGCTTGGCCAGGTTCCAGACTTCGGCGAAGGGCTGGGCGGGATCGCCGGCCTTTTCGCGGATCATGCCGGAGAAGCGCACGCTGGCCAGATGCTGGGCCGGGCCGTCTTCGATGCCGAGCAGTTCGGCTTCCAGCGTGACCACGTCGGTCTTGTTGACCTCGGCGCCGCGTTCGGACAGGTCCATCTTGATCTCGGCGAACATTTCCGGCGTGGTGAACTCGCGGATGTCTTCAAGATTGCCGGCGTCCCAGGCCGCCTGCAGGCGTACGTAGTAGACCTTGGCATTGCGCAGGAAGGCTTGGGTGTCGAAGTCGGCCGGCACGCCCCAGGGCTGGGCCGCGCCTGCCGCAGCACCAACGGCGGCGCCAGCCATCACCGGTGCGGCGGACTGCATCGAGGCGACGGAACCGGGCGCAGGCATCACCGGGTTGGGTGCGCCAACCGGCACTTGTTGGCGCAGGGCCGGTTCGTTGCTGCCACCAAATCCGTTACCCGAGCCACTGCCGGCACCGGCTGCCGCACCTGCATAGGCCGGTTGCTGCGGTGCCTTGGCGCCGCCGCGGAACTTGCGGATCAGCCAGATTGCGGCGAATGCCACCAGGGCGATCAGGATCAGGTTGGACAGGAAGCCCATGGCGGCACCGCCCAGGCCGAAGTGCGACAGCAGCCAGCCAATGCCCAGGCCGGCGGCGATGCCGCCGAGCATGCCGCCCCAGTTACGCTTGGGCGCGGCAGCAGCGGCTGCGCCGGCGCCGGCTGCTGCGGGCGCGGCTTGCTGGGCCGGCGCCTGCTGCGCGGGCGTCTGGTTCGGCGATTGCTGTGCCGGTGCTTGCTGGCGTTGCGTCACGCCGGACGATTGCTTGCCGATGCTGCGCGACCCGCCGAGGCGTTTGGCATTGGCGTCGAGCGCCATGCCGAGGGCAAGCGTGCCAATCAGCACACCCGCCATGAATTTTGCGCGAAATAGCGACATATCAGTGCTTCCCCTGTTAAGTTCGCTCATTTTTCTTTGAGCCTATATCAGTCTAGTACTTTCGCCCGACGTGGAGTGCCACCACGCCCGCCGTCAGGTTGAAGTATTCGACATTCTCCAGGCCCGCATGTTCCATAAGCCGTACAAGTGAAGCCTGGTCTGGATGCATTCTGATCGATTCAGCCAGATAACGATAGCTATCGGAATCCTGTACCACGCGCTGTCCCAGCCATGGCAGGAACTTCAGCGAATACATGTCGTAGGCCTTTTCCAGCGGCTTCCATACCTTGGAAAACTCCAGCACCATGACTTTGCCGCCCGGCTTGATCACCCGGCGCATCTCTGACAGCGCCACCTCCTTGTGCGTCATGTTGCGCAGCCCGAAGGACACGGTGACCAGGTCGAAGTGGTTGTCCGGGAACGGAATCCGCTCGGCGTCACAGAGACAGGTGGGGATGACGATGCCCTTATTCAACAAGCGATCACGTCCAACCCGGAGCATCGACTCATTGATGTCGGTCAGCCAGACCTCGCCGGTGGGCCCGGCCTGGCGTGCGAAGGCCTTGGCCAGGTCGCCGGTGCCGCCGGCGATGTCGAGCACCTTGAAGCCAGGCCGCACGCCGGCCTGGGCGATGGTGAACATCTTCCACAACCGGTGCATGCCGCCGGACATCAGGTCGTTCATGACGTCGTACTTATTGGCCACCGAATGGAAGACTTCGGCTACCTTGCCGGCCTTCTCTTCTTCCTTGACCTTCTCGAACCCGAAGTGGGTCTCGCTCATAACTCGCTCCAGAACTCAGTAATGGCCCGCGGGGGCACGCAATCTCAATGGCTGCCGCAGGCATGGCCGCCGGGGGCCACCATGGGGGTGTCGCGATCGACGCCGGCCGCTTCCAGCCGCTCCAGATAGGACTGCCAGATGGCGTCCTGCTGGGCGCCCAGCCGGTAAAGCAGTTCCCAGGAATAGATGCCGGTATCGTGGCCGTCGGAAAAACGGATCAGGATGGCGTAGTTGCCGACCGGCTCCACCGCGGCGATGGTGACGTCGCGCTTGCCGGTCTGCAGCACTTCCTGGCCCGGGCCGTGGCCCTGGACCTCGGCCGAGGGGGAGTTCACCCTCAGGTATTCGAACGGCAGCCGGAAGCTGGATCCGTTGTCAAAACCCACCTCCAGCACGCGCGACTGGGTGTGCACGGTAAGGGCGGTGGGATGGGGAGTATCTTTTTCAAGGCCTGCCATGATGGGTGGCGCGCGGCTGTGGGCGAGCCGCAGGTTGCGGCCACACCGGCCTTTACGCTTCGTGTACGACCCGATAGCTTACCGCAGCCGCCTCACCTTGCCCATCGTGCTCCGCCTCCCAGTGCGCTCCGTCGGCCGCGACATAGCGCAGGCGCTTGCCATGGAAGGCGGCAACCGTGCTGCGGTGGGCGATGCTGATGATCGCCGCGCCGGGCAGGGAGTCCACCATCAGGCGGTACATCGCGCTTTCGGTTTCCTCGTCGAGCGCGCTGGTGGCCTCGTCCAGGAACAGGTAATCGGGCTTTTGCAGCAGGGCGCGCGCAAAGGCCAGGCGCTGCTGCTCGCCCGGCGACAGCCGCAGCGACCAGTTGTCGAACACATCGAGCTGCTCGGCCAGGGCACCGAGCCGGGCTTCGCGCAGCACCTTCTGCAAGGCTTCACGGCTATGCACGGTGCCGGCGTCGGGATAAGCCAGCGCATCAGCCAGCGAGCCGATCGGCAGGTAGCTGCGTTGTGGCAGGAAAAGCAAGCTGGCCGCACGCGGCATGGCTACCTTGCCGCTGCCATAGGGCCAGATGCCGGCCAGCGCGCGGAACAACACGCTCTTGCCGCAGCCAGAGGGACCACTGACCAGCCAACGTTCGCCGGCGCCGATCTCCAGCGAGAACGGCGCCACCAGCGGCCGCTGGTGGATTTCGCCGCCATTACCGGTGCGCACTGGCAGCGCCAGCGCGAGGGTGTCGATGCGGATGCCGTCGGTATCGGCCTGGTCCACCTCGATATCGCGCACACCGGTGTGCTCCTCGTCCTGACGTTCCGCCACGCGGATGGCATCGCGGAAGTCGATCAGCCGGTTGGCCGCGGCCTTCCAGCCGACCAGAGTGGAATAGTTGTCAACGAACCACGACAGCGCACCTTGCACCTGGCCAAAGGCCTGGCTCACCTGCATCAGCCCGCCCAGCGTCATCTTGCCGGCGAAGTAGCGCGGCGCGGCCACGAGCAGCGGAAAGATGATGGCGAACTGGCCGTAGCCGGAACTGACAAAGGTCAGGCGACGCGTATAGCGCATCAACTGTTTCCAGTTGGCGCGAATGCGGTCAAAACGCGAGCGCAGGCCCGCCTGCTCGGTAGGCTCGCCCCGGTAAAGCGCCACCGGCTCGCTGTTCTCGCGCAAGCGCACCAGCATGAAACGGAAATCCGCCTCGTACTGCTCTTGCTGGAAACTCAAGCCGATCAGCGGCCGGCCCACCACGTGGGCAATCAGCGAACCGATCACGGCATAGCCCACCGCGAACCACACCATATAGCCCGGAATCGTGATCTCGGTGCCGCCCAGCATAAAGCTGATCGGCCCGGAAACGGCCCATAAGATGCCGACGAAAGACACCAGCGTCACCACCGAATTGAGCAGCCCGAGCGAAAGAGACAGCGCGCCATCGGTAAACGAGCGCAGGTCGTCCGCAAGCCGCTGGTCGGGGTTGTCCGTGGCGTGCGTCTGTTCTATGCGGTAGTAAGCCTGGTGGCTGAGCCAGTGGTCCATGAAGCGGTCGGTCATCCAGGTACGCCAGCGCATCTGCAGCATCATGGTGTAGTACTGCCGGGATATGGCCGCCACGATAAAGAAGCCGGCGATCCAGGAGAAACGGATCAGCAGCGCCTTGAAGGAGGTGTAGTCATGCTGCTCCAGCGCGTTGTAGAACACGCGATTCCATTCGTTGAGCAGCACGTTGATATAAACGATGCCGAGATTGAGCGCGACCACGAAGGCCAGTAGCCCGAGACCGGCCTTGCGGTCCTCGGATTTCCAGTAAGGCTTGATCAGGTCCCACGTCTCGGCCACCCGCAGGCGGCTCTGGATCTTGAGGGCACGGGCCGGCACGGCCGGGCCTGGAACGGTAACGGAAGTCGGTGTGGACATAGCACCTTTCGCGCAAGCGGGCCAGGGCTGATCCACCGGCCCCGCTCTTGTGGGAATGAAGACAACGGGTGTTAGAAGACGGCGCTGCCCGGCTGGTTCCGGAAACTCAAAAAAACCGACAGCAACGCCAGCACGGCACGGGTACGGCCACGCCAGGCGTCAGCCTGCTTCGTCCAGTTTCGCCAGGGCCGCGCGCAACGCCGGCAGGCGCTGCGCAAGGCCAGCCAGGCGCTCAGCATCAGGCTCGCGCTGCACAGCCGCCCAGACGGCTTCGGGAAAATGGGTATCCCAGCGGTAGCGTGGAATGATATGCCAGTGCAGGTGCGGCACCATATTGCCGAAGGCGGCCAGGTTGACCTTGTCGGGCGCCATGGTCTCGCGCACCGCGCGCTCCACCCGCGCCACCAGCCGCATCAGCCAGGCCTGGTCGTCCTCAGGCAGGTCGGTCTGCTCGGCCACGTGGCCATTCCACACCACCCGGCAGAAGCCGGGAAAGCGCTCATGCTCGACCAGGATGACCCGGGCGCGCTCGCCACGCCAGACCAGCTCGCCGCCGTCCGTCTCGCACAGCGGGCAGTTGGGGACGAGGTTCATGCGGGCGCTCCCGCTACCTCAACCCGCCGTCCAAAGTCGGCTCCCCTCTCCCCCGGCCCCTCTCCGCCAAGCGGGAGAGGGGAGAAAACCAGTGGCACCGCCCTCGCCTCCCCCATCACACCAGCACCCGCTCGATGCCGCCCGAGTTGGCCTTGGCCACGTAGTCCGGCATCCAGTTCTCGCCCAGCAGGTGCTTGGCCATCTCCACCACGATGTAGTCCGCCGTGACCGTGGCGTCTTCCTTGTAGCGCGACAAACCCTGCAGGCAGGACGGGCAGCTGGTCAGGATCTTGACGTCGCCCACAAAGCCGTCGGTGCGCAGCTTGTCCGCGCCCTTGGTCATTTCCTCTTCCTTGCGGAAGCGGATCTGGGTGGAAACGTCGGGGCGCGACACCGCCAGCGTGCCGGACTCGCCGCAGCAACGCTCGTTCTTCTCGATCTTGCCGCCGCCTTCATTGCCGCCCATCAGCTCGTTGACGAGCTTGGTCGGGTCCATGGTCTTGATCGGGGTGTGGCAGGGGTCGTGGTACATATAGCGCGTACCGGTCACGCCCTCCAGCTTGACGCCCTTCTCCAGCAGGTATTCGTGGATGTCGATGATGCGGCAGCCCGGGAAGATCTTGTCGAACTCATACCCGGCAAGCTGGTCGTAGCAGGTCCCGCAGCTCACCACCACGGTCTTGATATCGAGGTAGTTGAGCGTGTTGGCGACCCGATGGAACAACACCCGGTTGTCGGTGACCATCTTCTCGGCCTTGTCGAACTGGCCGTTGCCGCGTTGCGGATAGCCGCAGCACAGGTAGCCCGGCGGCAGCACGGTCTGCACGCCCACATGCCACAGCATGGCTTGCGTGGCGAGGCCCACCTGCGAGAACAGCCGCTCCGAGCCGCAGCCCGGGAAGTAGAACACCGCCTCGGTCTCGGGCGAAGTCCGCTTCGGGTCGCGGATGATCGGCACGATCTCGTTGTCTTCGATGTCTAGCAGCGCGCGCGCGGTCTTCTTGGGCAGGTTGCCCGGCATCTTCTTGTTGATGAAGTGGATCACCTGCTCTTGCACCGGCGCGCGGCCCACCGTGGCGGGCGGATGCGCGGTCTGCTTCCTGGCGAACTTCTTGAGTACGTCGTTGCCCAGGCGCTGCGCCTTGTAGCCCCAGTCGATCATGACCTTGCGGGTCATGTTGATGGTCTGCGGGTTGGTGGCGTTGAGGAAGAACATCGACGCGGCGGTGCCGGGATTGAACTTCTTCTGCCCCATCTTGCGCAGCAGGTTGCGCATGTTCATCGACACGTCGCCGAAGTCGATCTTGACCGGGCACGGCGTCACGCACTTGTGGCAGACCGTGCAATGGTCGGCCACGTCCGAGAACTCGTCCCAGTGCTTGATCGAGATGCCGCGGCGGGTCTGCTCCTCGTACAGGAAGGCCTCCACCAGCAGCGAGGTCGCCAGGATCTTGTTGCGCGGGCTGTACAGCAGGTTGGCGCGCGGCACGTGGGTGGCGCACACCGGCTTGCACTTGCCGCAGCGCAGGCAGTCCTTGACGCTGTCGGCAATGGCGCCGATATCGCTCTGCTGCATGATGATGGACTCATGCCCCATCAGCCCGAACGACGGCGTATAGGCATTGCGCAGGTCAGCGCCGGGCAACAGCTTGCCCTTGTTGAAGCGGCCCAGCGGATCCACGCGCTGCTTGTACTCGCGGAACTCGCCGATCTCGTCCTCGGTCAGGAACTCCAGCTTGGTGATGCCGATGCCGTGCTCGCCGGAAATCACGCCGTCCAGCGAGCGCGCCAGCGCCATGATGCGGGCCACCGCGCGGTGGGCGTCCTGCAGCATGTCGTAGTCGTCCGAGTTGACCGGAATATTGGTGTGCACGTTGCCGTCGCCGGCGTGCATGTGCAGCGCCACGAAGACGCGGCCGCGCAGCACCTGTTTGTGGATCTTCTGCGCTTCGTCGAGGATGGGCTTGAACTCGCCGCCGTTGAAGATATTGCGCAGCTCGGCGCGCACTTCACTCTTCCAGGACACGCGGATGGTGCGGTCCTGCAGCAGGTGGAACACGGTGGCGTCCGGCTGCTGCTCGAGGCGCGCCTCGAAAGCCTGGCCGAGCAGGCCCAGGCCGTGGCCGATCAGCGACGCGCGCGCGGTGGCCAGCGGCGTATCCAGGTGGTCCTGCAGGTAGGTCCAGCGCGAGCGGATCTCGCGCAGCAGCTGCAGCGCGTGCTGCACGCGGTCTTCCAGCAGCTCGGCGCTGGGGATCTCGTTGGCGTCGTCGCTGCGGCCCAGCGGCAGGTTGCCGCGCGCGAAGAAGGCTTCCAGCGCATCGGTCAGCTGGAGCTTGTTCTTGATCGACAGCTCGATATTGATGCGCTCGATGCCGTCGGTGTACTCGCCCATGCGCGGCAGCGGGATCACCACGTCTTCATTGATCTTGAAGGCGTTGGTGTGCTTGGCAATGGCGGCGGTGCGCGAGCGGTCCAGCCAGAACTTCTTGCGGGCTTCCGGGCTGACCGCGACGAAGCCTTCGCCGCTCTTGCCGTTGGCCATGCGGATGACTTCCGAGGTGGCGCGGGCGACCGCGTCCTGGTCGTCGCCGACGATGTCGCCAATCAGCACCATCTTGGGGAAGGCGTTGCGCTTGCTCTTGGTGGCGTATCCCACCGCGCGCAGGTAGCGCTCGTCCAGGTGCTCCAGGCCGGCCAGGATGGCGCCGCCGGGGGTACGCGATTCGGCGTCGAGGTAGTCCTTGATTTCCACGATGCTCGGAATGGCGTCGCGCGCCTGGCCGAAGAACTCCAGGCAGACGGTGCGCACATGCGCCGGCATGCGGTGCAGGATCCAGCGCGCGCTGGTGATGATGCCGTCGCAGCCTTCCTTCTGGATGCCGGGCAGGCCCGCCAGGAACTTGTCGGTGACGTCCTTGCCCAGGCCTTCCTTGCGGAACTTGCGCCCTTCGATGGCCAGGGTTTCCGTGCGCAGCGGCTTTTCGCCGGGCGCGCGGTTGCCGTCCGACCACTTGAGCTCGAAGGTGGCGACCGCCACGTCATGGATCTTGCCCAGGTTGTGGTCCAGGCGCGTGACTTCCAGCCAGTTGCCTTCCGGATCCACCATGCGCCACCAGGCCAGGTTGTCCAGCGCGGTGCCCCACAGCACGGCCTTCTTGCCGCCGGCGTTCATGGCCACGTTGCCACCGATGCAGGAGGCATCGATCGAGGTCGGGTCGACCGCGAACACCAGCCCGGCCTTGTCCGCCGCATCCGCCACGCGGCGCGTCACCACGCCAGCGCCGGAGAAGATGGTGCCGACCTTGTGCGGCACGCCCGGCAGGTCGGTCTGCTCGACCGGCCCGAGATGTTCCAGCTTCTCGGTGTTGATGACCGCGCTCATCGGCGTCAGCGGCACGGCGCCGCCGGTATAGCCGGTGCCGCCCCCGCGCGGGATGATGGTCAGGCCCAGCTCGAAGCAGCCCTTGACCATGCCTGCGATCTCTTCCTCGGTGTCCGGGGTGAGGACCACGAAGGGATATTCCACGCGCCAGTCGGTCGCGTCAGTCACATGCGAGACGCGGGACAGGCCGTCGAACTTGATGTTGTCCTTCTGCGTGATGCGGCCCAGCACGCGCTGGGTGCGCTTGCGCAGGTCATAGGCGTCCGCGAACTCCTGCTTGAAGTCCTCGATGGCCTGCTTGGCGAAGCTGACCAGCTGCTCGACCCGGTGGGAGCGGTCCTCGGCGGCCGGCTCGGCGTGCTCGGCACGGTCGGCGGCACGGCGTTTTTCCACCTCGGAGAGCCGGTGGTGCAGTGCCGTAACCAGCATCTGGCGGCGCTTGGGGTTCTCCAGCAGGTCGTCCTGCAGGTAGGGATTGCGGCGCACCACCCAGATATCGCCCAGCACTTCGTACAGCATGCGGGCGGAGCGGCCGGTGCGGCGTTCGCCGCGCAGTTCGGCCAGGATGCGCCAGGCTTCTTCGCCTAGCAGCCTGATGACAATCTCGCGATCCGAGAATGACGTGTAGTTATAAGGGATCTCTCGCAGGCGCGCAGGCGCATCCTGCGCGGCGAGTTTGGCATCGAGCACGAGTGGGGCGTTCATGGGGAGGGGACCGCTTCCTGTAGCGCACGGAGACGGTGCGCCGGATCGTCTTTAAAGGGCAATTGTACTTCAAGGCCTGCTTTCGCCGCACCGCAACATGGCAGAACCTTGCTTGGGCAAGGGTTGCCTTACCCTTGCCGTGCCGTGAGAGGCGCTAGCTAGAACAGGCTTTTGAGGCTGGCTGCGATGCCGTGCCAGAAACTATCCGGGATCCAGAGCAGGGCAATCGTCATGGCAAGGTAGCGCAGAAACTTGCCAATCGCCATGTAAACCAAGCTCGGCCAGAACGACAACCGGAGCCAGCCGGCCAAAGTGCACAAAGGATCACCAATCCCGGGCAACCACGATACCAGCAAGGTCGGCGGCCCCAGCCGACGCATCCACCGGAAGTAGCGCGCATCCAGCGACGGCTTGCGCGGCTGGCGGGGATGGCGGCGGTGTTCGGCGTGCTCCTCCTCGTGCGCGCGCAGCTGGCGCCGCTTGCGAAAGCGCACCACGGCCAGCTTGGCCGCGTAGCCAAGCCACCAGTCGATGGCGCCGCCCGCGGTATTGCCGAGCGTGGCGACGACGATGGCCGGCCAGAACAGATGCGGATTGAGCTTGATATACGCGAAGACCGCCGGCTCCGAGCCCAGGGGCAGCAAGGTGGCGGACACCAGGCTGACCACGAAGATAGCCGGCAAGCCCACCTTGGGCAGGGCAACGGTTTCGAACAGCCAGTCGATGAAGCCTTCCATATTGAGAGATCGGGTGCCGGAGCGAGGTGAATGCGGTGTGGCGGCCGGACGGCGGGCCATTCTAGCAGCGCCATCCTGCGCCCCCGCGCCCGACGCCGTCGGCGCCCTCTGGCAGCGCCAGGTGGCGAAGGGGCAACCCGCATGGCATGCGCCGGAGATTTGTGATTAACTGTTAGAGCATGTCGCAGCCAAACGTTCGCGGCACGGCATTCTTAGGTCATTGTCAGGCATTGACCGGCAGCACCGAAGCACCGCAGTACCAACATCACGAAATAGCCGTACCCAACAAACGGCAGTAACGCGTCGTGGCCAGTCCCGCGCAGTTTTTTCGGGATTCAGGGATTGGTCGTGCACGTGTCCACCCACATGGAGACAAGCATGGCGATTCCTATCCGCCTGACCGTCAACGGCCGCGCCGTCGACGCGCAGGTAGAACCCCACACCCTTCTCGTCCAGTTCCTGCGCGAACAACTCCGCCTGACCGGCACCCATGTCGGCTGCGACACCGCCCAGTGCGGCGCCTGCACCGTGCACATGGACGGCCGCGCGGTCAAGTCGTGCAACATGCTGGCGCTGCAGGCGGATGGCGCCAGCATTACCACCATCGAAGGGCTCGCCCCGGAGGGCCAGCTCCACCCCATGCAGGAAGCCTTCCGCAACTGCCACGGCCTGCAGTGCGGCTTCTGCACGCCCGGCATGGTGATGAGCGCCATCGCCCTGGTCACGCAGCAGCCCAATGCCGACRCCGCCGCCATCCGCGAGCAGCTCGACGGCAACCTGTGCCGCTGTACCGGCTACCACAACATCGTGCGCGCGGTGCAGGAAGGCCAGTCCGCGATGCATGGCGTCAGCGCTGAATAAGGGGACCGCCATGAACGCACCTGACAACCAGCACAACCAACACCTGATCGGCGCCTCGGTCAAGCGCAAGGAAGACTACCGCTTTCTCACCGGCAACGGCCAATACACCGACGACATCGTGCTGCCGCAGCAAAGCTACGGCTACTTCCTGCGCTCGCCGCACGCGCACGCCCGCATCGTCTCCATCGACAAGACCGAAGCCCTCGCCTCGCCCGGCGTGGTCGCCATCTTCACCGGCGACGACGTGGCGGCCGACAAGGTCGGCGGCCTGCCCTGCGGCTGGCTGATCCACAGCATCGACGGCAGCCCGATGAAGGAGCCGCCGCACCCCGTGCTGGCGCAGGGCAAGGCCCGCCACGTGGGCGACCAGGTCGCGCTGGTGATCGCCGAAACGCTGCAGCAAGCCAAGGACGCCGCCGAGAAGATCGACGTGCAATACGATGAACTGCCCGCCGTGGTGAACACCGCCCACGCTGCCTCGGCCACCTCGCTGGTGCACGACGACGTGCCCGAGAACACCAGCTATGTCTGGGGCCACGGCGACCGCGCCGCCACCGACGCCGCCTTTGCCAAGGCCGCCCACGTGACCACGCTGGAGATCATCAACAACCGGCTGATCCCCAACGCCATCGAGCCGCGCGCCGTCAACGCCAGCTACACCCGGCAGGACGACAGCTACACGGTCTATGTATCGAACCAGAACCCCCACGTGGAGCGCCTGCTGATGGGCGCCTTCGTGCTTGGCCTGCCGGAGTCCCGCCTGCGCATCATCGCGCCGGATGTGGGCGGCGGCTTCGGCTCCAAGATCTTCCTGTACGCGGAAGACGTGGCGCTGACCTGGGCCTCGAAGAAGATCAAGCGCCCGATCAAGTGGGCCGCCGAACGCTCGGAGTCCTTCCTGACCGATGCGCACGGCCGCGACCACGTCACCAAGGCCGAACTGGCGCTGGACGCCGACGGCAAGTTCCTGGCCATGCGGGTGCACACCACCGCCAATATGGGCGCCTACCTGTCGACCTTCGCGTCGAGCGTGCCGACCATCCTGTACGCCACGCTGCTGGCCGGGCAGTACACTACGCCGGCGATCTATGCCGAAGTGCGCGCCGTGTTCACCAACACCGCGCCGGTGGATGCTTACCGCGGGGCGGGCCGCCCGGAAGCCACCTATGTGGTGGAGCGGCTGGTGGAAGCCGCGGCGCGCGAGATGAAGATGGACCCGGCGGAAATCCGCCGCAAGAACTTCATCCACGACTTCCCCTACGCCACCCCGGTCGGCCTGACTTACGACACCGGCGACTACGAACCGTGCCTGGCACGCGCGCAGGAACTCGCCGACGTCAAGGGCTTTCCCGCGCGTCGTGAAGAAGCGAAGCAGCGCGGCAAGCTGCGTGGCCTGGGCTACTCCTGCTACATCGAGGCATGCGGGCTGGCGCCGTCGAATATCGCCGGTGCGCTGGGCGCCCGCGCGGGACTGTTCGAAGTCGGCGAGATCCGTGTCCACCCGACCGGCACCGTGACCGTCTTCACCGGCTCGCACAGCCACGGCCAGGGGCATGAAACCACCTTCGCGCAGATCGTGGCGGACCGGCTCGGCATTGCACTGGATGCCGTGGAAGTGGTGCACGGCGACACCGGCCGCGTGCCGTTCGGCATGGGCACCTATGGCTCGCGCTCGCTGTCGGTAGGCGGCTCGGCGATCATGAAGGCGCTCGACAAGATCGAAGCCAAGGCCAAGAAGATCGCGGCCCACTTGCTGGAGGCCTCGGACGCCGACATCGAGTTCAAGAACGGCACGTTCAGCGTGGCCGGCACCGACCGCAGCAAGACCTTCGGCGAGGTGGCCCTCACCGCCTACGTGCCGCACAACTACCCGCTCGACAAGCTGGAGCCGGGCCTGAACGAAAACGCCTTCTACGACCCGACCAACTTCACCTATCCATCGGGCGCCTACATCTGCGAGGTGGAAGTCGATCCGGACACCGGCGAGAGCAAGGTGATCAAGTTCACCGCGGTGGACGATTTCGGCAACATCATCAACCCGATGATCGTCGAAGGCCAGGTACACGGC
Organism: Cupriavidus sp. 05L411; assembly: GCF_056398045.1. Classification (NCBI taxonomy): domain Bacteria; kingdom Pseudomonadati; phylum Pseudomonadota; class Betaproteobacteria; order Burkholderiales; family Burkholderiaceae; genus Cupriavidus; species Cupriavidus sp. 05L411. The sequence continues at coordinate 45,138 of NZ_JBFTOQ010000050.1, forward strand.
GGCATCGGCCAGGGCCTCGGCCAAGCCATGCTGGAGCAGTGCGTGTATGACGACGACAGTGGGCAGTTGCTGACCGGCTCCTACATGGACTACGCCATGGCGCGCGCCAGCGACCTGCCGGACTTCACGGTGGAAACCGCCAAGGGCACGCCCTGCACGCACAACCCGCTTGGGGTGAAGGGCTGCGGCGAAGCCGGCGCGATCGGCTCGCCGCCGGCCTTCATCAATGCGCTGGTGGATGCGCTCTCGCCGCTTGGCGTGCACGACATCCAGATGCCCGCCACGCCGCATCGCGTGTGGCAGGCCATCCGCCTGGCGCAGGCCCCTAACTGAGATCGGAGGCACATCATGTACGCATTCAATTTCGAACGCGCCGCCGATACCAAGGCGGCCGTGGACAAACTCAAGGCGGACCCCGACGCCAAGTACCTCGGCGGCGGCCAGAGCCTGCTGGCCGCGATGAAGCTACGCCTGGCCGCGCCATCCGCGCTGATCGACGTAGCCCACATTCCCGGCATGGCGGATATCCGTGTCGAGAACGATGAGCTAGTGATCGGCGCGGCGGCACGCCATGCTGACGTGGCGGCCAACGCCGACGTGCGCAAGCGCATTCCCGCGCTGGCCGCGCTGGCCGACGGCATCGGCGACCGCCAGGTGCGCGCGATGGGCACGCTGGGCGGCTCGCTCGCCAACGACGATCCGGCCGCCTGCTACCCGGCGGCCGTGCTCGCGCTCAACGCCACGGTGGTCACCGACCGCCGCAATATCGCCGCCGATAGCTTCTTCAAGAGCCTCTACGAAACCGCGCTGGAACCCGATGAGCTGATCACCGCAGTGCGCTTCCCCACGCCGGACACGGCCGCCTACATCAAGTTTCGCAACCCGGCATCGCGCTTTGCGCTGGTGGGCGTGATGGTGGCGCAGTTCGGCAAGGTCGTGCGGGTCGCGGTCACCGGCGCGGCCGACAGCGTGTTCCGCTGCGCACCGCTGGAGCAGGCGCTGGCAGCCAGCTTCACGCCGGCGGCAGCGCGCGCGGTGGTGGTGGATGCAAGCAAGCTGAACACCGACTTGCATGCTTCCGCCGAGTACCGCGCGCACCTCATCCCGGTGCTGGCGGCGCGCGCGGTGGAGCAGGCGTTGAAGGGATAGGGGAGAAAGCCGGAGCGAAAGCGCCGGCACTCGCCAAGCCGAGCGTGTTTACTTCGAGCTCACGCCCGCCCTCTCCCCCAGCCCCTCTCCCACGTGGTGGGAGAGGGGAGCCAACCGGCTAGCACCCATGCTTCCCCAGTCCATCGATCAAACCGCTGCCCTGCTGGAGGCACAGCAGTATTTCGCCGATCGCGAAACCGCCACCGTGCTGTACCTGGCACTGCGCATGCAGCGCCCGCTCTTCCTCGAAGGCGAGCCTGGCGTGGGCAAGACCGCGCTGGCGCGGGCCATGGCCGACGCCCTCGGCATGCGCTTGCTGCGCCTGCAATGCTACGAGGGGCTCGATGCCTCCAGCGCGCTGTACGAATGGGATTACCCGCGCCAGATCATGGCGCTGCGCCTGGCGGAAGCGCGCGGCGAGCGGCCCGACACGCAATCGCTGTATCACGACGATTTCCTGCTCAAGCGCCCCCTGCTGGAATCCCTGCTGCCCGACCCGGCCGCGCCCGGCATCCCGCGCGTGCTGCTGATCGACGAGATCGACCGCGCCGACGAACCCTTCGAAGCCTTCCTGCTGGAGGTGCTGTCCGAGTTCCAGGTGTCGATCCCCGAGATCGGCGTGATCCGGGCCGAGCAGCCGCCGCTCATCATCGTCACCTCCAACCGGACCCGCGAGGTGCACGACGCGCTCAAGCGCCGCTGCCTGTACCAATGGATGGGCTATCCGCAGCGCGAGCGCGAACTGCAGATCGTGGCCGCGCGCGCTCCCGAGGCCGCCGCCGCGCTGCAGCACCAGGCCATCGACTTCATCCACCGGCTGCGCGGCATCGACCTGTTCAAGTCGCCCGGCATCGCCGAAGCCATCGACTGGTGCCGCGCGCTGGCCGCGCTGGGCGTCTGTGAGCTCGATCCGCAATCGGTACGCGACACGCTGGGCGTGCTGCTCAAGTACCAGGACGACCTGGCCCGGGTCGATGGCCCCACCGTGGCCGAGTTGCTCGCCAGCCGGGCGCCGGGAGCCTGAGCCATGCCCCGGCTCCATCCGGACGCTCCGCTCGCCACCGTGCCACCCGCCGGCACGCTGCCCATGCTGGCGCGCAACGTCACGCATTTCGTGCGGCTGTTGCGCGATGCCGGCTTTGCGCTGTCGCCCGCACAAGCTGTGGATACGCTGCTGGCGCTGCAATACGTGGACATCGGCAGGCGCGACGAAGTGCGCGCGGCCATGGCAGCCCTGATGGTGAGCGGGCCCGATCAGCGCCTGTTGTTCGACGCCGCCTTTGACCTGTTCTGGCGCGACCCGGACTGGGAGGGCAAGCTGCGCGCCCTGCTGCTGCCGCGCGTGGATGCCGGCGCACCCCCGCCGCCGCGCAACAACCGGCTGGCCGACGCGCTCGCCGCCCAGCGCCCGCCCGAGTCCGGCCGCCGTGGCGAATACCACGTCGAGCGTTTTACCGCGCCGCTCACCTTCTCCGCGCAGGAGCGCCTGGCGCAACGCGACTTTGAAACCCTCGGCGCGGAAGAATGGCGCGCGCTGCAGCACATGATCCGCGCGCGCCACGCGCGCCTGGCCACCGAGCGCACGCGCCGCCTGCGCGCCGCCGCCAGCGGACCGCACGCCGACCTGCGCGCCAGCGCCCGGCTGGCGGTGCGCCAGCAAGGCGAATGGCTGCGGTGGAAATACCGCCGCCGCGCCGAGCGCCGCCCACCGCTGGTGCTGCTGCTCGATATCTCCGGCTCGATGAGCCAGTACTCGCGCGCGGTGCTGTACTTCTGCCATGCGCTGATGCAATCGCGCGAGCGGCTGTCTGTGTTCCTGTTCGGCACCCGGCTGACCAACATCACCCGCTGGCTGCGCGAGCGCGACCCGGACGAAGCGGTTGGCGCCATCACGGGCCAGGTGCGCGACTGGGCCGGCGGCACCCGCATCGGCGCCGCGCTGGCCACCTTCAACCGCCAGTGGGCACGCCGCGCGCTGTCCGGACGCGCCACGGTGCTGCTGGTCACCGACGGGCTCGACCATGAAGACATCGACCTGCTAGACGCCGAAATGGCGCGCTTGCGCCGCTTCGCCCATCGCATCGTCTGGCTCAACCCGCTGCTGCGCTATGCCGGCTTCGTACCGCAGGCACGTGGCGTGCAAGCCATCCTGCCGCATGTGGACGCCCTGCGCTCGGCGCACAACCTGGACAGCCTGTTCGCGCTCGAATCCCTGCTGGCCGCGCGCGAGACCCTGGCCATGCCCGTGTTCCCCGCCGCGCCGAGGCCCGCAGACATTAAAAACATGAAGGACACCAAGGAGACGCCCCAACCATGGAAATGACACAGACGCGGCAACTGCCGGTAGCGCAGCAAACCGCCTGGGAAGCCCTGAACGACACGGCGCTGCTCAAGCAATGCATCCCAGGATGTGAGAGCATCGAGCCTGACGGCGACAACGCCTACCTGGTGGCGCTGACCGCCGCGGTGGGCCCGGTCAAGGCGCGCTTCAAGGGGCGCATGGCCCTGCAGGACATCCAGGCGCCCGACAGCTACACCATCCAGTTCGACGGACAAGGCGGGGTCGCCGGTTTCGGCAAAGGCACCGCGGCCGTCACGCTGGCCCCCGAAGGCGACGCGACGGTGCTGACCTACACGGTCAACGCCCAGGTTGGCGGCAAGATCGCGCAGATCGGCTCGCGCCTGGTCGACGCCGCCGCGCGCAAGATGGCCGATACCTTCTTCGACCGCTTCACGGCGGCGGTGAGCGGGTCCGGCGCGCAGGGTGACGAGCCAGGCACGGATGACAATGTCGCCAAGGACGGAGCGGCGGCCGGCGAAGGCAGCGCGCCCGATGAACAAAACGGTGAAACGAAGCGGAAACGATCATGGACAGCGTGGATCTCGAAGTCCTGAARAGCAGTGTGAAGTGGCAGGCCGAAGGCCATCGCACGCTATTGGTGACGGTAGTCAGAACCTGGGGCTCGTCGCCCCGGCCGGAAGGCGCCATGCTGGCCGTGCGCGACGACGGCCTGGTGGTCGGCTCGGTCTCGGGCGGCTGCATCGAAGATGACATCATCGACCGGGTACGGCGCGAAGGCATTGCCGGCGCGCTCCCCGAAGCCGTCAAGTACGGCATCAGCGCCGAGGAAGCGCACCGCTTCGGCCTGCCCTGCGGCGGCACCATCGAACTGGTGACCGAGCCGCTCGGCGCCGACAGCCACCTGGACGAACTGCTGGCCGCCGTGGAAGGCGGCAAGCTGGTAGCCCGCACGCTCGACATGGCTAGCGGCCGCGCCACCCTGGGCCCGGCCGAGGCCACCGACGGCCTTGCCTTCGACGGCGCCACCCTGCTCACCATTCACGGGCCGCGCTACCGCATGCTGGTGATTGGCGCGGGACAGCTGTCGAAGTACCTGAGCCAGATCGCGGTTGGCCTGGGCTTCCAGGTCACCGTATGCGACCCGCGCGAGGAATACACCGAGACCTGGGACATCCCCGGCGTCACCATGGTGCGCACCATGCCGGACGACACCGTGACCGACATGAAGCTCGACGAGCGCTGCGCGGTGATCGCCGTCACGCACGACCCCAAGCTCGACGACCTGGCCCTGATGGAAGCCCTGCGCACGCGCGCCTTCTATGTTGGCGCCCTCGGCTCGCGCCGCAACAACCAGGCGCGCCGCGAGCGGCTCAAGGAGTTCGACCTCAACGACCTGCAGCTCGCGCGGCTGCACGGCCCGGTCGGCATCTACATCGGCAGCCGCACCCCCCCCGAGATCGCCATCTCGATCCTGGCCGAAGTCGTCGCCGCCAAGAACCACGTCTCGCTGCCCGACATCCTCCAGGTAGAAGGCGCCAAGGCCGCGCGCGAACTGGCCGCCAACGAAGGCAGCACCTGCAGCCCCACCCCGTGACCAGCCCGCTGACGGGCCCCATCAACGGTGCCATCCACACTGCCGAGCCCCCCACCGGCATCCTGCTGGCAGCCGGCTACGGCCGCCGCTTTGACCCCGCCGGCCAGCGCAACAAACTCCTGGCCACGCTGCCCGACGGCCACACCGTAGCCGCCCGCAGCGCCCGCACGCTAGTCTCCGTGCTGCCCGGCACGCTAGCCGTGATCCGCCCGGGCAATGCCGCGCTGGCAGCCGAATTGCAGGCTGCCGGCTGCCGGGTACTGGAGACGGCAGCCGCCGAGGCCGGCATGGGCGCCGCGCTGGCTGCCGCGGTGGCCGCCACGCCCGACGCCAGCGGCTGGGTCGTGGCGCTGGCCGACATGCCGTGGCTGCCGGCCGAGCTGGTGCGCGCGGTGGCGTTGACGATCACGACGCGTGACGCGATTGCCGCACCGTGGCACGACGGACGGCGTGGGCATCCGGTTGGATTCGGGTCGGCGTGGCGGGATGCCCTGCTGAAGCTTGATGGGGATGAAGGCGCGCGGGCGTTGTTGAAGACGCAGCCGGTGATGAGGATTCTTACTGAGGATGAGGGGGCGTTTCGGGATGTGGATACTTTGGGGGATTTAGGGGGAAGGGGGTAAGGGGGTTGGGGGGTATTGGGGTGTTTGCTGGCGGTGTTGGTTTTTGCACCCAAGGGCCGTACGACATCTGCCTGCGGGGTTGGTCGCTGTTTGTTTCATCGGCGTTGGTTTTTGCACCCAAGGGCCATACGACATCCCCCTGCGGGGGCTGCCGGTCACTTTTCTTTGACCGGCAAAGAAAACTAACGAAAAGAAA